>JAUIJZ010000008.1 GCA_030430715.1 Alphaproteobacteria bacterium | reverse complement strand
CTCAGGTTCACGATCTGCAACTGGTTTGGCGCTACCAACTGACGAATTGGCTCATAACTGCCCTGGGGTATCCCGTTCACAGGAGGCACCCATTCAAAAACACGGCCGTTGGCATCGCTACGCCAGGATTGATGAGAACGCCGAAAAGTTCCGGCGCTGTCATCGGAGCAAACACGTCGCCAGCCCCTGTCATGTAAGCAGGCGCCGCCGACACGCAGACAGGCACATCTGAGCCAAGCTGCCACGCTATTTCGTAGAGCCCCTTATCATCGATATCTAAGCGCCATAGCGCGCGAAGCGCTTTCAAAGCTGCCCCGGCATCCGATGAACCGCCGCCAATGCCCGAAGCCACAGGCAAATTCTTGCTTAGTAAAAGCGATGCGCCAGCTTTGATTCCGGCTGCGCGCGACAAGGCACGCGCCGCGCGCAAAACGAGATTGGTCTCATCCGCCGCGAGCCCTTCTGCAAACGGCCCCTCAATGCGCAAACTAAGTTCAGACGCCGGAGCCGCTTCCACCCAATCGCCAATATCGGCGAACGTGACCGCGCTATGCAAAGGATGCATCCCATCCGCACGCGGACGGCCAACCTCAAGCGTCAGATTGATCTTCGCCGGAGCGAAGACACGCACACTCATCGTCTTGCAGACCGCGATCGCGGCAGAGAAGGAAGCCCACGCTCAAGCTTTATGCGGATATCAGACGCGTTCTCTGGCGACAGACCCAATGCACGCTCCCATTGGAAACGCGCTTCGATGCGCCGCCCAAGACGCCAATACGCATCCCCGAGGTGATCATTTAGGGTGGGATCGGCTGGCTCAAACTCAACCGCGCGCTCAAGGTATTGCACCGCGCGTTCAAAATCGTTGAGGCGGTAATAGCCCCACCCCATGCTGTCGAGAATGGCGCCCGAATTAGGCCGCAACGCCAATGCGCGCTCGACCATCTCCATGCCTTCCCTGACGTTTTGACCACGATCAATCCAGCTATAGCCGAGGTAATTCAGGACTTGCGGTTGTTCGGGCGCCAGCACGAGCGCCTGGCGCAGATCTACTTCCGCCTCAGTCCAGCGCCCGAGCTGTTCGCGCGCCGCGCCGCGAGAAAAATGCAGCAGCCAATTGTTGTCATCGGCAGCGATGAGATCGGAATAGATCGGCTCAGCCTCGGCATTGCGGTCAAGCTGTACATACATGTCGGCTAGGGCGCGCTTGGCGCGAGAATCGCCCCCCTCAGACAATTCACGCATGCTGGCCAAGGCTGCTTGTTCATGACCTGCGTCAAGCAGGATCCACGCATCAATAATGCGTGCGCCGTTGAAATAGGGCGAACTCGCTGGAACCTGCGCAAGCGCGCTCCGCGCAACATCGACGCGCCCCATGTCAGATTGAGCCTGCGCAAACAATATCCGCGCGGGCTCGTAGTCCGGATCCAGCAATTGCGCCAAGCTGAGCGCCACAAGGGCGCCATTGGCATCGCGTTCCTGCAGGAAGATCACGCCCATGCCATAGACACCCGTCGCAGCCCCCATGGCCGGCGTCAGTGCATCAGACGCTGCAGCCTCGCCCGCCCGCACGCGCGCAAGCGCGCCCGCTAAAGCTGGATCAACGGAGTGGTTGGAAGCGGCCTCCAGCACAGTCAGCGCATCCGAACGCCGATCTTCATCAAGCAAAAGCTGCGCATGACGAATAACCCCCGTCGGCAAGATCATGCCGCCTTCCGCGCCGATCTGGTAAGCTTCAAGCGCCTCGGCGCGCCGCCCAGATAAATGCAAAGCCATCGCCTGCTGATACGCGAACAGCCCGCCATAAGGACGCATCGCCCGCAATGGCTGCAAATGCATGAGCGCGGTGTCGAGCCTGCCACTAGCGGCGCTGGCCCAAATCTGCATCGTACGCGCCAACAATTCGTCGGCGGCCGCGCCTTCAGCGCGTTCAAGTTCGCGGTTCGCTACACGCCAGTTCGAGCCGCGCAGCGCATCGGCAGCGCGTACAAGATGCGCTTGCGCGGGCGCATCCTCATCTGGTGCAATACGCGCGGCGCGGCGCGCGCCATCTAAATCGCCCAGCGCCATAGATGCGCCAAGCGCACCGGAAATCAGCGCAGGGTCGTCCGGCGCATATTGGAGTGCTGCGAAATAGCGATCGGCAGCGGCTGCATGATCGTCGCGTAGATCGGCGGTGCGTCCGATCAGGTAATCGGCATAGGTCCGCGCCAAGCGTTCCGTTGACGGCGGCGCACCGGATGATGCGCATGCGGTGAGCGCCGAAGCGGCGAGGAGCGCCGCTCCCGCGGCCGCGCGCACGCTCACAGCTCTTCCCGTTGGCTTGGCCCTTCCGGCAAAGTTACGCGTGGCAGATCGCGACGGCGTGGCGCCGCTTCCGTCAACCCACTACGCAGCTTGCGCTCAAGCGAAGCGCGCCGAATAGCATCGGGCCGCGTTTCCAAGGCTTCACGCCAAGCCTCACGCGCTTCTTCGCGGCGTCCCAGCCGCCAATAGACGTCTCCCAAATGATCAAGGATTTCGCCATTGGGATCGCTGACCGAGAGCTCATTGGCGCGGCTGATCAGCGTGAGCGCATCTTCGAAATATCCGTGCAGATAGTAAGCCCAGCCAAGGCTATCGACCACGGCATAATCCTGCTGGCCGAACGCATAGCCGCGCCAGAGCAGACGATAGCCTTCCTCCAACCCTTCCGGGCGCTGGATTAGGGCGTAGCCGAGCGCGTTAAGGCGCATCACTGAATCGGGCTGCTCGGCGAACAGGTTGCGCGCAACTCGAATCCCATCCGACCAACCATTCGGATCATCCATTAGGATCGACACATAAAGCAGCCGCGTATCGACACTCTGATCGATGTCGAAAGCCTGTCGAATGTCCGCGCTGGCTGCGCGGATGTTGCCCGAATAGCGATGCGCATAGGCGCGCCAGCCGAGAATATCGGCGCGGTCGGCAGGAGCCTGCACCATATCGAGCGCACGCGTGAGCGCAGCCACCGCCTGCTCGGCGCGGCCAGCACGGCGATAGACGTCTCCGGCGGACGCCACCAACGACCACCGGTCACCCGCACTTGAAATAACGCGGTCGGCGGCGGCGACAGCTGCGGCATCATCGGAGCGCTCAAGCAAAATGCCCGCGCGTATAAGTTCGGCGTCGGCTGAGAACACGCTGTCCGCGGGCATGAGTTCTATGACACGTTGCGCGCCCTCAAGGCCGCCGGCGGCAACCAGAGACGAGGCGGCGTGAAGGCGCCAATCGTCCGCGTCCCCCGAAAGCAACACGCCCATTTGCAGCAGCGCATTGCCATTCACAGAGTCCAGCCCGGCGCTGGGATCCTGAGAGGCAAGCAAACGACTAAGGCTTTCGGTCTGCGTTAGAAATTCCGACAGAAACAACATCCAACGGCCTAACGCGGCGATCGGCGTCAGAGCAGATTCTACAGGCGGCTGCCCCGCATCGAGACGCTCGAGGTTGCGTTGCACATCGACTGAACGCGGCGCAAAAGCGCTGACTATGCCGTAATAGCGGCGCGCATCCTCGCTGCGCCCGAGACGATGATGTGCTAACGCAGCGCGATAAATTGCATGCGTTGTCCGCGCAGCAGCGAGTGAGCGCTCAAATTCCTCCGTCGTCGTCGGCTCGCCATCGCCTGGCGGGGTGAGATCGAGCCGCTCCGCCATCTGCGCATAGACCGCGGCAGCCTCCTCCATGCGGCCCGCGGACTCGAATACGAGTGCGCGCTGCACTTCCGGCAATGGCGCTGGAAGATTATCGCGCCCCGCATCGACGCGCTCGACACCCCTGTCCGGGCGTCCTTCGGCAGCGAGCAAGAACGGCTCGAGCATATCCGCGAGCGTGCCCTGTAGACCGCCAGGGCCATTCTCAAGGATTTCGCGAGCCGCCTCGTGCCGGCCAGCAGCCATCTCGTCCGCGAACACCGCAAAATTCCAGAGCGCGTCATTTTCGCCATCTTCCAAAGCGACGCGGCCGGCGCGCACGATGTAGTCGATGTCGGCCTGCAGCAGCGCTGCTTCGGAATCGTCGTACGTGCGATCGGATGCGGCATCCGGCGGCGTGGTGCTGCGCAGAACCGCCGATGTTTCAATCGTCGAAAGCGCCGGAGCGGAGGCTACATCCGCCGCGCCCGCCGTTTCCTCGGGCTTCTCCTGCGCCATCGCGGTCGTCGCGAGACCGATCCCAGCCGCGAGGCTCGCAAACATCCGCGCCCAACGCATTTTCACCACCCTTGTCTATCGTCTCCGAAACGCCGCTCTACAGATTGGCGTAATTGGGGCCGCCTCCGCCCTCCGGCGTCACCCAATTTATATTCTGGCTCGGGTCCTTGATATCGCACGTTTTACAGTGAACGCAGTTTTGCGCATTGATCTGGAAACGTGGATTGGCGCCGCTCTCATCATAGAGCACTTCGTACACGCCAGCAGGGCAATATCGTGTCGCCGGCTCGGCGTATTCAGGGAGGTTGACCCGGATTGGCACGCTGGGATCGAGCAGATGCAAGTGCGCCGGCTGATCTTCCTCATGATTGGTATTGGCCAGATATACTGACGAGAGTTTGTCAAAGGTCAGAACGCCGTCAGGCTTGGGGTAAGCAATCGGCTTATGCTTGGACGCCGGCTCCAGTGCGGCATAGTCCGGCTTGCCGTGCTTGAGTGTGCCAAGGAATGAAAATCCGCCCAGCAGCGTCGTGGTCCACATATCCGCCATGCCGACCACGCCACCCCAGAACGTGCCTAGCTTGCTGAGCAGCGGCTTGGCGTTCCGAACGCGGTAGAGATCCTTGTAGACGCTGCTTTCACGATAGGCCGCGTCATAACTTTCCAGCCGATCGCGCTGCCGGCCATCGGCGATTGCATCGAAGGCGGCTTCCGCGGCCATCATGCCGGTTTTCATCGCATTATGGCTGCCCTTGATGCGCGGCACGTTCACGAATCCAGCCGAGCAACCAATCAGCGCCCCGCCCGCAAACGAAAGCTGCGGCACGGATTGGAAACCGCCCTCTGTTATGGCGCGCGCGCCATAGGCTATTCGCTTGCCGCCTTCCAGATGCTGTGAAATTTCCGGGTGCAGCTTATGTTGCTGGAAAGTGTCAAAAGTCGAGATGTACGGATTCTTATAATTGAGGTGGATCACATATCCCACTGAAACGAAGCGCTCGCCCCAATGGTACATGAAGGAGCCGCCGCCGGTATTGTCATCGAGCGGCCAGCCCACAGTGTGCAGAACCATGCCAGGCTGGTGCTTCTCAGCCGGCACTTCCCACAATTCCTTGATGCCGATGCCGAATTTCTGCGGATCGCTATTCGTGCAAAGATCGAATTTATCTTGAAGCAGCTTCGCCAATGAACCGCGCACGCCCTCGGCGATGAGCGTGTATTTGGCGTGCAGCTCCATGCCCCGCTGATAATCGTCTTTCTTGTGCCCGTCCTTGGCTATGCCGAACACGCCAGCAACGACGCCCTTGAGCGCACCCGTATCGTCGAACACAGGGTCGGACGCCGCCATGCCTGGATAAATCTCGACGCCAAGCGCTTCCGCCTCCTGCGCCAACCACTTCGATACGTTGGAGAGTGATGCAATGTAATTGCCGTGATTATTGAACAGAGGCGGCATGAGAAACGTCGGCAGAGCTGCCGCACCGCCGGGGCCGAGAATCTTGAACTCGTCTGTCGTCACCGGCGTATCGAGCGGCGCGCCCTTTTCCTTCCAATCCGGAATAAGCTCGTTCAGGGCGCAGGGATCAATCACGGCACCGGAGAGGACGTGCGCGCCAACCTCGGCGCCCTTCTCCAGAACCGCGACGTTGATCTCCGTCCCGGCTTCTGCCGCCAACTGCTTTAGCCGGATGGCAGCCGACAATCCGGCCGGTCCCGCGCCGACAATCACGACATCGTATTCCATCGCGTCGCGCGCTTCGTCCGACATTACGATCCTTTCCGCTTCATCAAGCGCTTATCGAAGTAAGCTCCGGGCTGTGCAAGGCACGCCAGCCTCATGTGGCGATTTGAGCGATTCTCTGCAAAAAGGAGTCTATGGAAACCAATGCCGGGCAGAGTGCTGCGCGGGCGCTTTTAGCATTTTGGCGCGCCGCAGGCGTCGACATGGACATGGCCGAAGCGGTTTACGCGGCGGCGCCGTCCCAGCCAGTTGAAACCGTAGCCCGGCCCAAACGGGCCTCTGCCCCGCGTCCGTTGCGGCCCCGGGCAGACACTTCTTTAGAGGCAGCGCGATCGGCGGCGCAGGCGGCGAATTCGGTTGCGGAGCTCCGCGCCGCGCTTGAAAACTTCGAAGGTTGCGCACTCAAACGAACAGCCCGGAATACCGTATTCGTCGATGGCGTCGAGAACGCCCCGGTGCTGCTGATTGGCGAAGCGCCAGGTAAGGACGAGGACCAAGCCGGCAAACCATTTGTCGGCCGCTCAGGGCAGCTACTCGATCGGATGCTCGAACAAATCGGACTCAACCGACGGTCCAATTTATTGATTTCAAATACTATTTATTGGCGCCCGCCAGGCAATCGCGATCCGACCCAGGGCGAAATCGCAGCCTGTCTGCCATTCGCGGAGCGCCTCGTTGAGATTGTTCAACCCAAATTACTGATTCTAGCGGGCAAATCGGCTGCACACACGATGCTCAAACGGGTCGACGGCGTGCTGAAGCTGCGAGGCCGTAAGCTGCAATACAGCCGGGATGAGTTTCCACTGCCCGTCAACGCGATGGTGATGCTTCATCCGGCATATTTGCTTCGCCAGCCGCAGCAGAAGCGTCTGGCTTGGAACGATCTATTGCTGGCCGAAACTTGGCTCGACGAGCTGGGGGTCGAGCGAGCGCCCCATTCATAGAGACAGACCCCGGACGGGCCCCGATGACGATCCGCACCGCCTTCGCCGCCCTTAGCGTCCTTGCGGGCGCGGTCGGCTTTACCACACCGGCCACCGCGCAAAGCCGGGTGGTGGCGCTCACTTCCCATGACGAGGCCGCCTATCGTGAGGCCTTTGAGGCGATTGAATCCGGCAATTGGCGCACAGCCAATACTGCGCTTGGCAGCGTTGAGGACGATGTATTGGTTGGAGTTGTGCGTGGGCGCATGCTGCTCTCCAGCTCCTATCGCGCCGATTGGGGCGATTACACATCCTGGCTGAACCGCTACGGCGATTATGGCATCGCATCGTCCGTTTACGAGCGCGCTATGGATTCACGTTCGCGCAGCGCCCGGCGCCGCGGCGTACGCGCGCCATCGCCGCAATCGGGCGGTTCGAGGCAATTGCCTGGCACGCCGCCGCCGGTCGTGGGCGACAGCTCATCGGCGCGAGTCGCCATTGAGCGCATCGCGGAACGCATCGGCGCAGGCGATGACGCAGGCGCACGCTCACTTGCCTACGCGCAATTGGACGGTCCACGCTCTGGGCAGGTCCAATTCCAGTTGGGGCTCGTCGCCTACCGCACACATGATTACGCTGAAGCCGTGCGGCAGTTCGAAGCTTCCACAACTTGGCCTCATCATGGCGGCTGGGCGCGGGCGGCGGCGCATTATTGGGCCGCGCGCGCCCGTCTCGCAGCCGGCGAAACGCACGGGGTCGTACAACATCTTGAACAAGCCGCCGCCCGGCCATGGACATTTTACGGCCAACTTGCCGAAGCACAGCTCGGCCGCGACAGCGCGCTCTCTTACACGCCGCCGCAAATCCAGGACGCGCAACTTGCCAGTTTCGTCGAACGCCACCCTGGCGCGCTGCGCGCAGCGGCGCTGGCGCAGCTGGGCCGTCTCTCCGAAACGGAGCAAGAATTGCGCCGTCTCCACGGCGATCTTCTTCCCTCCGACGATCCCATATTCCTCGCGCTCGCAATCGCGCTGCGCGCGCCCGCGGCACAGTTGCGCGCCGCTGAATATGGCGGGCCCAACGAAGCCGCGGGCTTCTGCCCCGCCACGTCGTTCGAACCCGATGACGGATTTTCGCTCGACCGCGCGATGATTTACGCCATCGTTCGGCAGGAGAGCTATTTCAATCCGAAAGCAGTCAGTGTTTCCAACGCACGCGGACTCATGCAGCTGCTGCCATCCACAGCGCGCGACATGGATCGGTCAACGAATTATCGGCGCAATCCCTCGGCGCTATTTGAGCCGGGCCTGAACATGCGCCTCGGTCAATCCTATCTACAATGGCTGATCCGCGAGTTTCACGAAAATGGCGATCTTGGCCGCGTCTTCGCCGCCTATAATGGTGGACCGGGCTGGCTTTCGCGTTGGCTTGCGACGCAGCCCGCCGACATCGATCCGCTCATGTTGCTTGAAACCATGCCGCGCGCGGAAAGCCGGGATTACGCCGAGCGCTCGCTTTCGCACATGGCCTTGTGCCGGCGCCGTTACGGTCAGCCAACCCCTGAACTCGATCGCCTGGCCGGCGGCGAAGCAGCTTTGTACACGCCTTTGGACGCCCGCTACGCGCGCGGGCTTCCAGAATAAATTTCCAGCTGAGCTAGCCTGTAGGCGTCGCGGGTGCGGCTGCTTGCGGACGCGGCGGCGTTTCTTGCGCGTTGCTCGCTTGCGCTGCTTCCTCGGTTAGATGCGTACGCATACGCTGCATGAAGCGGTCCAGTAGATCCGTGCGCGCCACGGCGCGCGCGACGTCGCGGATTGCAACACCATCCGCGTTCACGCCCGAGGCGATCACCTCAAAGCCATCCGCCTCATCCGTATTGGCCATATCGCCTGCATAATCACGATAGAGCTGGCGCACGCCGGATTCATTCCCCGCTAGCGTCATCGCCACACCGGCGCGAAGAACAGCCTGACGCGCATCGGCATCAAGCGGTTGCGCGCGATCACGAAGCGACAAGAAATTACGCAATTCAGCTGAAGCGCGCTCCCAGTCACGCGCACGCCACGCCGCTTCCGCACGGACGCGCTGTGCATCCTCGCTACGGTCACGCTCAACCAGTTCGACAGCGGCTTCAAGCCGCCCCAATTCCAGCAGCGCCCGCGCCTCAAGAATTCGGCGATCCGCAAGCAGATTTGCTGGCATGTTGGGCTGGCGGGAGGTCGCAAGCGCAACCAGCGCGCGGTCCGGCTTACGATCCATCAGATAAATTAGCGCGAGATCGGCTGCCACGTTTGCCTTGCTCACGCCCTCAAGGCGTTCATCGACCTGATGCTGCAAGAGGAGCGACGCCTGTTCCAGCAAATCGACATTCACAAGGCGTCCAGCAAGCAATCGTACAATGCGATCGCCGTTCGGCCCTACCGGCGTGATGTCGCTGAACTCATAGAAAAGCGCGAGCGCTTGAATAGGCTCGAGTTGATCGGCTTCGCCATCGAGGAAAAGACGCTCAAATAAATTGGACATATCCACGCGCAACTGGCGCGAGGCGGGATTTGTTGGAAAACGATCGGAAGCGATGCGCATGGTCGCCAACGCATCGCGCCAACGGCCAAGCTCGGAATAGACATCGCCAAGCATGCCGACAACGGCTAGCTCCGAGGAATCGCCGCGCCAGCGATAGCGCAGAGCCTCCAATGGCTCGATCGCATCTTCAGCGGCCAATTGCCCGGACAAGCGCCGCAAACGAATGGCCTGCACGTTCGCCGATACCGCAACCTCTTCTTCCGGAACTCCGGAAAGCTGTTCAAGCATAGCGAAGGCGCGTTCTTGATCGCCGCGGGCCGCCGCGATTTGCGCTTGCACCAATTGCGCCGCACCGCGGACATGCGCGTCCGGAGATTGACCGAGCGCCGCGCTCGCGGCTGCATCCGCCGCAGGCAGATCGTTCAATTCGAGCGCCGCATGCGCGAGGGCGAGCTGAAAACGCGCGCGCCAGATTGGCTGGTGTTCTTCAAGCGCACCGATGCCGCGCTCCAATTCACGGCGCGCGTCGCTCCATTCCTGCTGCTCGGCGGCAGCGTAACCGCGCCACAAGGCAGCGGAAGGATTATCCTGCAGCACTGACGCGTTGAGATCGGCAAGTGCGGCGCTGACACGCCCCATCATAATATTGGCCGCGCCGCGCATCAGGCGATACTCGGCGTCGGTTTCCGGCAACTCGGGTTGGTTTAGAGCCGCCATCCGCAAGGCGCCCAAAGCCTCGACGGCGAACTCATGTTCAAGCAGCAAACGTGCGAGTTCGATGCGTCCGGTCACAGGAGCGCCCGGCTCACTACCTTCCATCGCCGCCTGTCGCGTCAACTCGTCGATGCGCTCGCGCACCTGTACAAGGTTCACTTCCGCCGCAGAGACAGCGGGCGCGTGCGCTTCTTCGCCATGCGGATTGACCGCAGCTTCCAACAACGCAGCGTTCAACTCGACCGCAGCCGCCGTAGGCGGCGCAGACGCCAACAATCCGTCATCACCTCTTGAGACGATCAACGAGCCATTTGAGAATGCGGCCGTGACGCCATCTGCGCGCGGTTCGATAACGGCGCCATGCGCGGCGGGCAATATCGCCGCTTCAATCGCCGCACGTCTGACATCAATGCCTTTCGCCGGTCCGCCGATCAACGCGACCGCGATACGATCTCCGATTTCAGGGTCATTAATCCAACGCACAGCACCCGGCCGGCTGAATTGGGCAACCAAGCGTGCGCTGCCATCGGCGCGGAGGTCGCGCACGAGCGACGCGGCGGCGCCAGCATCGGCGCGCGCGCCAAGGCTGAATATCCAATCATTGCCGCTCGCCGTCGCAGAGACTTGCATATCGGAGGGCGCAGGAATGCGTAAGCCAACGACCCCCTCTCCGCGCACGACTTCAATATCGCGATGGCGCCGTCCTGCGCGGGCAACGCCAGCAAGATCGACGCGCCCAGTTGCATCGAACAATAACCAGATCGCCTCCCCGCGCCGGAAAGCAGCCGCACGCGCAGGCCCCGGCCACGAGACGGTGATCCGCGTCGCGTTCGCCTCTTCCACCAATCGCACGCGCGCATCGCCCGAGATCGACGCAAGCGCGGGAGCCGGCGCGGTGACGCCATTCTCTGTGACAGCCAAACCACCCGTTTCGGGTGTGGGCGGCAAGAGATCTATGACAACACGATTGCCATCCGTGAAGTGACGCTCGCGCACGCCCGCATCTACAGTGAGAACAACACGCACAGGCGCACCTGCCGCGCTCGCGCGGCGCGCTTCGCGCAATAGACGCGGCGGCGCGGCGCGAATCTCAGCCAAATCGAGATCAGCAGCGCGCGAGAAACGCAATTCCAAACGATCGCCATTCAAAGCGGTGGTCACGCTGGTCGCGCCTGCGAAATTAAACGACAAGCGGGTGTAATCGGTCTGCTCGCCCACGCTCACCGTAGCGCTTGGCGTGGAGGCCATGCGCGGCGGCGGCGCTGGCGGTGAAGGCGGCGGCGCTGGCGGAGCGGTTTGCGTTTGCGCCTGCCGAGCGGGCGCAGGCGCCTCGTCGGCCGATGGCGCTGTGCGCGGCGTCAATTCCTGCGGCACCGGAGCAATCGCCGAGGGACCAGACGGCGCACGTGGCTCGGCTTGCGCGGGCTCGCTTGCAGGCGGCGTAATCTGCATCGGCTGCGCACCAGCACTTGGCGCGGCGACCAGAGCCGCCGTGGCAAGTGCCAAAGGGGAGTTGCGCAGTGACTTCATCTCGCGCCGTGAATTCTCCGATACACGCGGTTAAACCGACGTTTAGCCGCCATTGCCCGCAGCAGGCGCGGAGGCAGAGGGTGCGCCGCCATTGGCGCGGGCAAGCAAGTCGGCTCCGCCTTCAGGAGGACGCGCGCGATCGGCAAGCATTTCTGTCAACTCACGCGCCCGGTCTGGCTGCATGCGCCCCATGACCTCAGCTAAATTTGCTTGGCGCATGCGGCTCGCCACCTGCACCAATGTGCCGTCATCAAGTCGATCGAAAACAGTCGCCGCATCTTTTGCACGCATGCGCTGATAGACGTCCACCAGACTGGCAAGACGCTGCTCCTGCGATTCATCGAGCTGGCCGAGAAGATCGCTGACCGTAGCCTCAAGCCTGCGCAGCTCAGCGAGACGCTCATCGAGCCTATGCTCCGCGGCCGCCATCAATTCGCTTTGCGTGTCTGCAGCCGCGGCGCGCTGATCAAGCGTCTCGCGCCGCGCGCTCAATGCCTGCAGGATTTGCACCTCTGATTGGCTGAGCCCAGCCATTTCGGCGAAACTCGCCGGCGCACACTGGTTCGCGGACGCCGCGCTCTCTTGCGTCACCTCAGCGTGTTCGTCCGCAGCGGCGGCGGTAGGCGTCGCCGTGTCGGCGATGTCCTCAGCCATCGCAACCGCTTTCATCGCCAGCAAAGCCGCGGCTGTCGCCATTGCTGCCGGCATCAGCCGCACGCCAACGGGCCGCTTTGGCGCCTTCGACATCAGATTCTCCCGCGCGCGCCGACATCGGCGGTCGAACGCAAGCGCCCGGCGCCAAGGCCCAGCCTATCTGCAGTCGCACGCGCATCATTGATGCGTTGTTGCAGATCTCGGCCAGCCTCTTGCGCACTCATCCGCATAGCGCGGACAGCGGATTCAGCCTGCGCAGTCGCCTGCACTAGCTCTGCCGCGGCGGCCCTCACGCCATCCTGACCGTTGCGCAGCGCCGACAGCTTGCGGTCGAGGCGCCAAAAGCAAAACAAGCAACCCGCCAGCATAAGCGCGAGCACGATTTCCAAACCTAAAGCGATCGGGCTCATTTTACGCCTCCACTCTTGATCAATGCCTGCTGTAATGCCGGCGCGATCGGCCTTTCCACGCGCACAGCAAGCGCATGTCCCATGCGCCCGACGCGTCCATCACTTAAATTCACCGCGCCACACTTTAGTGTGACGGGTGAGTCCGGCGGGGCATCCAGCATCAGCGTATCGCCAACTTTCAGGTCCAGCACGCGGCGCAATGGCTGCGTGGTCTCATCAAGCACGGCGCGCACTTCGAGCTTCGTGTTCCAAAGTTCGCTGGCGAGGTGGCCTTCCCAAATATTGTCGCGGCCGAACTTCTCGCCCATGAATTGCTGCAGGAGCATTTTACGGATCGGTTCAAGCGTCGCGTAAGGCAGCAGCAACTCCAGGCGGCCGCCGCGATCTTCCATATCGACGCGCAGTTTCACCACGATGGCTGCATTCGGCGGACGCGCGATCGCCGCGAACCGCGGGTTGGTTTCAATCCGATCGAGAACGAAATCCACCTCGGTCAACGGCGCAAACGCCGAGCGCGCGTCATTCAACACCACCTCGATCATCCGCGTGACCAGCATACGCTCGATCGTGGTGTAGGGACGCCCCTCGACACGGGTCGACACACCGCCGCGACGCCCGCCAAGCAGAACATCCACAACCGAATAGATCAGACTGGAATCGACCGTGACCAATCCGAAATTGTCGAGTTGCTCAGCGCGAAACACCGAAATGATCGCGGGCAAGGGAATGGAATTGAGATAGTCGCCAAATCGAATCGAACTGATCTGATCGAGACTGACTTCAACATTGTCCGAGGTAAAATTGCGCAGGCTCGTCGTCATCAACCGCACCAGGCGGTCGAATACGATTTCCAGCATCGGCAAGCGCTCGTAGGAAACGAGCGTGGAATTGATGATCGCGCGCACGCCTGTGCGCCCGGCATTATCTTCCTCGCCAAGGCCAAACCCCAGCAAGCTGTCGATTTCATCCTGGTTGAGAATGCGTTCGGCAGCCTGGGGATCGCCTCCGGCTTCCCCTTCCCAGCCTTCGCCTTCTTGCGGCGCCTCGGCCGCTGCTTCAGCGGTATCGCTCATCTACTGCACCAGCATTTCTTCGATCAGCACAGCGTTGATATGCGACGGCGCCACAACAAGGTTCACCCGCCGCAGCAATTCAAGCCGCAAGCGATACGCGCCAGCAGACCCCGCGATGTCATCCGTGCGCAACTCACGCAGAAAGCCGTTGAACTGATCGGTCACCCGCGGAACGTGCTCGGTAAGCGCGCCGACCGCCGCTTCGTCCGGTGCTTCCAACGTCAAACGCAACTTTAAATAAGCTGGCCGCCCATCCGGCCCGATGATGTTGACCAGCATCTCCGGCAGAGAAACAAAGACGACATCCTCTCCATAGGAAATCGTCGTGCCATTCGGCCCAGGCGTAGGCTCGCCCGGTTCGCCGCCATGCCCGCCGCCGCCATGACCGCCGCCCTTAGACTTGGCGTGACCGGCATTCGCGTCGGCATGCTGCTCGCCGCCGCCGCCATTGCCGAGCAACATAAAGGCAGCGCCTCCGCCCGCACCCAGCACGAGGATGGCAGGCAAGACGATGAACAAGATGAGGTTCTTGCCCGAAAGCTTCTTTTTCTTCGGCGCACCCTCCGCGCCTTCGACGCCTTCCCCCTCGCCGTTACCGGCGTTGAGATCGGCATCGGCCTCCTGGGGCGCGTCCTTGGCTTTCTTTTTCTTTCCGAACATAGGAATCGCTTCGACGGTTGCTCATACCGTTGGTGCGCAATGGCTGGTTAAGGATTGGTAGCACCCCGGCAAAACTTGCCGGCGCCGCAGGCAGGATTTCACCCCCCTATTCACCATATCGCGCACCCCAATCTTTTTGTTTTCAAATAGTTAGATTCTGGCACGGCGCTTGCGTGGTTAACGGGCATGGATAACGCCCTCATGCTCGGCCTGCAGACACAACGCGTTCTGCAAAGGCGTATGGACGTCGCCGCCAACAACTTGGCCAACGTCGCCACCACAGGCTTCAAAGCCGACGCGCTGGTGACGGAGGAGATGGACAATAGCGGCGCGCACGCCGACGCCGACCCCCGCAGCATTCGTTTCGTACGCGACGTGACCTTGATGCGCGATATGCGCCAAGGGGCGATCGCGATGACCGGCAACACGTTGGACGTCGCCATTGAGGGCGAAGGTTTCTTTACAGTCGAAGGTCCGGATGGGCCGCTTTATACGCGCGATGGCGCGTTTTCACTTACGAGCGATGGACGCTTGGTGACCTCCGATGGTCGCTCCGTCCTCAGCTCGGGGGGAGCGCCGATCGTGCTCGATCCGCAGGGCGAGAGCCCAGTGATCGGGCGCGACGGCGCTATTCGCGTGGCCGGCGTCGAAGCCGGCCGCATTGGCGTGGCGGCTTTCGCTGCGCCCGGCGCGCTTCTGAAGGTCGGGGACAACCTTTGGGACGCGCAGGATCAAGCGCCAGAGCCTTTTGAAGGCGTGGTGCTGCAGGGTGCGCTCGAAGGATCAAACGTGCGCCCCGTCGTCGAACTCACGCGTCTCATCGAGATTTCGCGTGCCTATCAATCGGCAGCCAAGATTGTTTCGGGTGCAGACGAGCTTCGTCAGCGCGCGATCGAACGGCTCGGCCGCTAGGAGTAAAAGCAGATGCGCGCCCTATCCATCGCCGCAAGCGGCATGCAAGCCCAGCAGCTCAATGTAGATGTCATTTCGCACAACATCGCGAACATGAACACGACTGGCTACAAGCGCCAACGCGCTGAATTCCAGGACATGCTTTACCAAAACATGGAGCGCCCCGGCTCGACCTCGTCGGCATCCGGATCGATCCTGCCGCTCGGCATTCAGTTGGGTGTCGGTGTCCGCGCGGACGCCGTAGGCCGTATCGCTTCACAAGGCGGCATTAGCGCCACCGAGAACCCCTACGACCTCGCCATCGACGGGCGTGGTTATTTCCAAGTCACGCTGCCGTCCGGACAAACCGCCTTTACGCGCGCCGGCAATTTCGCGGTCAACGCGGATGGCGAGATCGTAACCGCCGACGGCTATCCGCTCGAACCATCGATCACCGTTCCGCAAGACGCCACGGCGATTCAGATCACGCGCGATGGCATGATCGAAGTGACGATGACCGGCCAAACCGAGCCACAGCAAATCGGCCAGCTTGAGATCGCCACCTTTCTGAACCCGCCCGGCCTCGAAGCGATCGGCGATAATCTTTTCTTGGAAACGCCTGCATCTGGCTCACCCAACACAGCCACGCCGGGATCGCCCGGCTACGGCACGCTCATGCAGGGCTACCTTGAACTTTCCAACGTCAATGCGGTGGAAGAAATCTCGTCGCTGATCGTGGCGCAGCGCGCTTACGAAATGAATGCGCGCGTGATCACCGCCGCCGACGAAATGCTGCAAACCACCACCCAACTCCGCTGAGGCCATAATGCTGCGCTGGATCGCCCTTTTTGCTTGCATGTGGATGATGGCGTGCGCGAGCGTCGCGTTCGCCGATCCCGTCACGCTACGCACACGTATCGAAGCCAACGGTCGCGCGGTGACGCTCGGAGACGTGTTCGACGGCGCAGGCGACGCTGCGGGGCGCGCGATTGCGCCGGCGCCGCCACCGGGACAAGTCTCTTCCCTTTCCATCCCTGTGCTCGCAGCGGCCGCGTCCGCTGCCGGCTTGGAATGGACGCCTCCTCCTGGCGTTATGGAGGTGCGTGTTGTACGCCCTGCAGGCGCACGCGCGACCTTGCCTGCCGCCACCACACAAATTTCCGCCGCAGCGGAAGCCGCCGTGCGCCGCGGAGAAACCGTTTCTCTCGTTTATCTCGCGCCAGGGCTCTCACTTACAACGCGCGCACGCGCACTCGAAGATGGAGCGATGGGGCAAAGCGTGCGCCTGCTCAACACCGTGTCCAACCGCACCGTCGACGCCATTGTCACTGGCCCCAACATGGCCCGCGCGGTGACGCCATGACCTTGGAGAACAACATGCGCCACCTTGCGCTCCTCGCTCTCGCCGCCGGCACGGTCGGCTGCGCCAGCACTGATCGATCTGCGATCGCTCACGACGCGCTTGCAGCGCCTGGCGTTGCATATGACGCAGCGCGCCGCGCCGTCAGCGGCCCTCAATTGCAGGCGATAGCCTCACCAGCCTCGCTAACGGGCGGCGGTCAGCAAAGCGTGCCACAACCTCAGTTTCCTTATGTTGAGCCGGGAGCGCCGAATTCACTTTGGCGCACAGGGTCGCGCAGCTTCTTCAACGATCAACGCGCAAGCATTGTCGGCGACATCATCACGGTGAATATCGAGATCGACGACAAGGCCGAGCTGTCAAACTCTTCGGACCGCTCACGCGACAGCTCGACGTCAGCTGGCATCAGCAATTTTTTCGGACTTGAAACTGGCGTCAGCCGTTTCTTCGGTAGCAGTTTCGATCCCGAAAATCTCGTCGGCGCGGAAGCGTCATCATCGCAAAGCGGTTCTGGCGCGATCAATCGCGAGGAAAAAATAGAGCTGACAGTCGCAGCCGTGATCGTCGATCGCTTGCCGAACGGCAATCTGGTTATTGCCGGGCGCCAGGAAGTGCGCATCAACGCCGAATTGCGCGAACTCACTGTCAGCGGCATCATTCGTCCTGAAGACGTCACCGCCAACAACACCATCAATCACACGCAGATCGCCGAAGCGCGTATTTCCTACGGCGGACGCGGGCAGCTCAGCGCGGTTCAGCGCCCCAATTGGGGGCAGCGCATCGGCGACGCCGTCACGCCTTGGTAAGCGTGACGGGCCCTGTTCGCGATCGGCTGAGCTTGAAGCCTGTGATGGTCGGCATGTTTGGCGGTCCTTCGTCCTAAACAGCACGCACCACGCCGCCTCAAGGCTAGGTTGCAGCGATTAAGCGCCGCCTACGCCCCGCGCCATCAGACTTGCGAACAGAAGCAATAATGCGACGACATGCACCTCGATCATCACCATTCGCCGCACGCGCTTCGCTTCCTCCCCGGACACGACAAAGCCCGTATCCGCTTTCGCTTCGCGAACCCAGCGCATGAAGCTCCGCGTCGGCCCAATCGACAGCAGGCCGATCACGGCGAACGTCGCCATCTTGGCCCAGAAGAAGGGTTGCGCCTCATAGAACGCCCACCCCTTCGCGCCCCATACGACGCGCGAAATGCCGGCTAAGATAAGCAACACCGCAGAAGCGCCGTAGAATAAATCTACGCGCAACAGCACGCGCGCCATCCGCGCATCAACCGGCAGACGCAAAAGCACGGCTTCCGCAAACAGCGCGCCGACAAGAATGAAAGCAAAAACGAAGTGGAGCCAAGCAAGGCCAGCGTCGTGATAGAGCATGACGAGCACCTAGCTCTTGAGATCAGCTGTCGCGATGCACTCGTTCACGGCGCTCATGCCGTTCCTGCGCCTCGAGCGAAAGCGTAGCTATGGGGCGCGCCTCCAGGCGCGAAAGCGAAATCGGCTCGCCCGTCTCCTCGCAATACCCGTAGGAGCCGTCTTCGATGCGCCGGAGCGCTTCGTCGATCTTAGAGATCAGTTTGCGCTGGCGATCTCGGGTACGCAGCTCAAGGGCGCGGTCGGATTCGCTCGTGGCGCGATCGGCGAGATCCGGTTCGGCAACGGTATCCTGCTTGAGGGAGGCGATCGTGGAGCGCGATTCCTCCAGGATCTCTTCCTTCCACTCATTGAGCTTATGCCGAAAATAGTCACGCTGCCGTTCATTCATGAACGGCTCGTCGTCGCTCGGCCGATATTCCTTCATCGTGGTCGAACGCATGCCCGCACTCCCGGCGCCCAGACGCGGGCGCCTTATAACCGCGGTCTTGACCGGCGTCCATGGAGCAAGGAAGGCGCCACTGCAGGGCATTGTCGCCCTAAAATCCGTAAGTTACGGCGCAACGTCAGGCTGGCGCCTGCATTTTTTCCAACTTGGCCAGCTCCACCGCCACCCGTGTGTCGATTTCAAGAAGAATCGCGTCGAGGTCAGAGTGTCCTGTCCGCTCGCCCCCCGCCCGCAGGCGTTGCAATTCATTGGCAAGAGCTGCCGGTGCGCGCCCCAACAACAACGCCTTTTCAAGCTCTTCCAGTGCATCGAGCGAAGCTTGCCCGCGCCGCGCCTGCCGCGCGCCACGTTCAGATGGTCCCTCTTCCGATTGAAGCGCCAAGATCGCATCTAGAGACGCCACCGGCGCCGCGCCTGAGGCGCCCGCCAGTTTCTGGGCCCCATCCACAGCTGGGGTGAAATCCGAGGCGCCGGAAGAAGCGCCGGTGCGCCTGGGCCCACCCGTGGGCGTCACGCCGCGTCCACTCTGAATCTTCATGCACCCGACTCTTGGCTGCTGCTGTTTCTAGTCGCTTAACGATCCGCCGATGAACTCGCCGTTAACCGAACCGCTTTCTACCCGCAATATGGGTTTGCTTTCACGGACGGCGCGCCAAGCGCTTCTCGCTGTCGCCTCCGTCGCGGCGATTACAGCGCCTATTGCTGCTCCAAGCGCATGGGCTGGGCCACGCATCAAGGATGTGGCTGACTTCGAGGGCGTGCGAGAAAACCAATTGGTCGGATACGGCTTGGTGGTCGGGCTCGCAGGCACCGGCGACTCGTTGCGCAACTCGCCTTTCACCCGGCAGAGCTTGGCCGCCATGCTGGAGCGTCTCGGCGTTAATGCGCAGAATGGCAATCTCAACACCCGCAATGTTGCCGCGGTGATGGTCACAGCCAATCTCCCCCCCTTCGCGTCACAGGGCTCACGCATCGATGTTACGGTTTCTGCGCTCGGCGACGCGCGCAGTCTTGCCGGAGGACAATTGCTCGTGACCCCGCTTATGGGCGCCGATCAGCAAATCTATGCGGTGGCGCAGGGTTCGCTCGCCATTGGCGGCTTTTCGGCCGGCGGGCAATCAGGCTCATCCGTAACACGCGGCGTGCCCACGGCCGGCCGCATCGCTTCTGGCGCCTTGGTCGAACGGGAAATTCATTTTGACATCGCAGCTCAACGCGAGCTGCGCCTCGCGCTGCGCAATCCAGATTTCACAACCGCTCAACGAATTGCCGCCGCTATTAACTCGGCCGTCGGCGTCGAAGCAGCGCGCGCAGCCAATCCAGGTTCGGTAATCCTGCAGCGCCCCACAGAATACGCTGGCGATATGGTCTCTCTGGTCGGGCGCATCGAAAACCTCGAAGTCGAAGTCGATACGCCCGCCCGCATCGTCATCGATGAAAGCTCCGGCATTGTCGTCATGGGCGACAATGTCCGCGTGTCGACTGTTGCGATTGCACAGGGCAATCTGACAATTTCGGTCAGTGAGGACCCGTTTGTCAGCCAGCCGGCGCCGTTCAGCCGCGGTGAGACCGTCATCGTGCCGCAGACCGGCATCGACGTTGAAGAAGAAGATAATGGGGGACTTGTCATGGTGCCGGGCGGCGTGCCGCTGCGCCAGCTCGTGAACGGTCTCAACGCACTCGGCGTCAGCCCCCGCGACATGATTTCGATCCTGCAGGCCCTCAAAGCCGCCGGCGCCGTTCAAGCTGAAATCGAGGTGATGTGATGAGCGATATCGCCCCACCCGGCGCGCCATTGCCCATGGCGCCCACGCCGACCCGGCGCGAGCCCACCCAGCCGAATGCAGAGGTGCGCCGCGTTGCCGAGGAATTCGAAGCGGTGTTTTTGTCCGAAATGCTGGCTCCGATGTTCGACAGTCTGGAAACAGATGGCTTAGGCGGCGGCGGCGCTGGCGAGCGCATGTTCCGCCCAATGCTGGTGGAGCAATATGCCAATGCCATCGCCAATGCGGGCGGCATAGGCATCGCCGACAGCATCGTGGCGGAACTAACCCGCATGCAAACCGTCATTCAGCCGCGAGAGGAGACGCCCGATGGCTCTGATCGCTAACGATCCCACCGACCGCGCAGAGCAATTGCTGCTGGTTACAGAGCGCCTCATGGCGCTCATCGTCGAGGAAACCCGGCGCATCGATGCGCGCGAGCCACCGCTTGACGGCGCCGAGGCCGAAGAAAAACAGCGTCTCGCCAATGCCTATCGCCTTGAGCTCGCGCGCATAAAGCAGGAGCCACAGCTCATCGATACGGCCCCTGGCCCTCTGCTCGCTCAATTGCGAGAGCGCACGGCTCAATTGCAGGATGTGCTGCACAGCCATGAGGTTGCGCTAGACGCCATTAAAGCGGTGGCCGAGGGCCTCGTTCACGCGATGGCCGAGGAAGTTGTCCGCCAGCGCAGCGGCGGCGCGAATTACGGTTCAGGCGGCAGCATCGAGGCGTCTGCATCGCCGACCCCCGCCGTACTGGATCGACAAGCTTAATTCTGCCGCGATTACGCCCCTCTCCGGTGATGAATTCGCCTTTCCTGTAATTCATCTTGCTCTGCCTCGTTTGGGTCGGTTTGTTAGGGAACCGCACGGGGGAGAATGAAGCACGCGAAGCCATCCAGGGCATGGCGCCCAGTGCGGGCGCACAGCTCCAATCATCGCGCGCCGCCAGGCGTGCTGATGGCGTTTGCCTTCAATCTGTGCCTGCTATTGCTGCCCTTAGCTGCGGCCAGCGCGTTCCTGATCGTCGAAAGAGATCAACTCTACGCCTACGAGTATTCCGATGCGGGCGCTCGCGTCGTGCGGCAACGAATTGAGCGGCTGAACGGCGAGCTTATCCAATTGGATTTCGACCGCGAGCGCCAATGGGACGATCTGGTGGCCATGGAGTTGATGGCTGGAGACGTCGCCGCCGCACGCGGCTTCCTGCTTTCCGCCCCTGGCATGATCTCGGGCCGGCAAGCCAGCCAGTTGCGGCGATCCGAAAATGACGCTGAGCTCGAACTCGCCGCCCTCGAATTGCTCACCCCAGGCACGCGGGCACGCTACGAGGCGACTGTGCCGCTCTTGTCGCGCCGTGCGGCGAGCGGCGCTGCTGAACGCCGAGATCCAAACGGCGCTGGATTGTTGGCTGATGAGCGAAATTTCGAATTGCTCGCGCGCAACATGCTGGCCGACTCAAATTCGGATGCGCTTCAGTTTGTCCTAACTGGCATCGCCCTCGGATTAGCCGGAGACGTAACTGCCAACGTAGATCGAGGCGCGGCTGCTTTGTTGGCCGCAAGCCGGCGGGATGATTACCCCGCCGACCTTGCCTACGACGTCGCAACCCAAATTGAAGCCGCCGCCCCGCGCGCGGCTTTCCGTTTAGCTGCGACCGAAGGCGCCGGCGATGGCGATGCCGCTGCTTACGTCAACGCTTCGGCGGCATTTCGCCAAACGCTGAGCCTTGAGCAAATGGACACGCTGAAGGAAACACTCGCGGTCATAGGCGGCATGGCCGAAACCGCTTCACTGGCCGGCGCCGCAGCTTTGCTTACACACGCACACACACTCGCAGACCTGCCGCGTCTCAGCTTGCTGGCGCAAGCAGGACAAGACCGGGCAGCGGCCGCAGCCAAGCGTTTGCCGCGCGACGAGCGTCTCCTCAGGTCAGCGCGTGGTGAACTGACAATGACGCGCGACCTTGCCACCGCCATCGCCATCAGTGCGGCGGCGGCGCTCGGAATGATCGGCATGATCTGCTACATGCTGTTCCGAATTTGCCGACGAGTCTGGCAACGTATGCGCGACGACGAATACGGCGGCGAGTTGGTCGACATATCAAGCAGCAATTGGAACCCGCTCTAGGTAGCGGCCGCTTAATTCCGGAATAGCGCCAACACGGCCTGCGGCTCAACGTTTGCGATCGCTCCGCCTCCCGAAAGCCCCTGGCGCACTTGCAAAGCCAGCAGCCTCGCACCGTCCGCATCAAGATCGGGATTAGCGGCAAGCGCTCCTTCAGCAGCGCCGAGGATTCCCTGATGCGCTTCCAGCGCCCGCGCAGCCGACATCAAACGCTCCGTGGCGGCCTGCAGAGCTTCAAATGAGCGCTGAGCGGTATCGAAAATGCCGTCGGCGAGTGCCGCATCACCCGCGAGCGCGATCACCTGCCCGCCAAGACGCAAATCAACACCATCTATGCGCGCAGGCGGCGCGCCGGGCTCAGCAGAAACCGAGACGTCGCCACCATCCGTAAGACCGGCGCTATCGCGCGCGGCCTGCTCCGCACGCTCAGCGTAACTCTGCAGCAATGCGTCGAGATCACCCTGCGGGCCTTCGTTCTGAACCAATGATTGCACCTGAAGCAGCATGATCTGCGCTTCGCGCGCCAATGTCAGCGCTTCGCGCACGTAAGATAAACCGACGCGGACGCTCTCCCGCGACGCAGCCCAACTGGCCGCGTCACCTACATCAACGCTGTCGTTTCTCTGGTTCGCGACCTCATGCTTTTCCGACGATCCAAGCGGCATTGAACGCGTTGCCCGCGGATCAACTGCTAATCCGGCGCCAGGGGCTCCAGGGACAATGCTTGAGACCATTGCTTCCGCTCCTTCGGATGCGCGCGCGTATGACGCGAATGCACGCGCTGCGTTTCGCCGCGAAGGTGAAGAAAGCGTAAATACGTTAACGAAACATTAACGCGATTGGCTCGGCGTCTGTGTTTTTTACTATTCGTTTACGACTCTAGAGCGCGAAGATAGGCCATTACCGCGCGCGAATAAGCGAGCTGCGCTTCGCTAGGATAGCGTCGCACAGTCTCCTCGGTGTTTGGATCCGTCAAGGTCTGCACGAAACGCTGAGCCTCAGCGTCAAGGCGGACCAGCAATTTGTCGGGCAATAATTCGTTGCGGAGTGCAACAGCGTGCTGGTCAACATCCGGCCGCTTGATTTGGGCTGCATCACCAGACTCGTTCAACGCTGCCTTTTGCGGCGTCAGGTGCGGCTCGGAGGCCGGTCTTTGTGATCCAATCGAGTCCATCGGACCCTCTCACCGGAAATCGGCGGGGAGCTTGCGCTCCCCGCCTCTTCCGTAATCGCTCTTAGCGGAAGAACGACAGCACGATCGACGGCGCCGAGTTGGCGATCGACAATGCTTGCGCGCCCAGTTGCTGCTTGACTTGCAGCGCTTGCAGGCGAGCAGATTCCTTGGCGAGATCCGCATCGACCAGGTTGCCGATACCGGCTTCGATCGAGTCAGACAGCTTGCCCAAGAAGGTTTTTTGCACTTCCAGCGCCTTCGACTGCGCACCGAGCGTGGCCAGGTCCTTGTTGAGGTTGGTCAGCGCGGTGTCGATGGCGTCGGAAGCAAGCGCGCCGCCATTCGCCGTCGAAATGTCGAGGGACGAAGTCAGGCCGGCGAGAGCTTGGCCAGACGTGCCGAGACGGAAGTCAAAGCCCGAAACGGTCAGCGTGTTGCTGCCCGCGCCCGGCGCCACGACTTGCGTAAACGACGTGCCTGTTGCGCCGTCGGTGCCGTCGAAGAAGCCGTCGTCGTCGACGCCGGCGCCAGCGCCGTCTTCGAACGTCACGGTGAAGTCTTCAGACGAATGGTAGCTGATCACACCGGTCGTATCGTCGTAGGTCGCCGTCACGCGGCCGCCCGAAGCGGTGCCGACGCTGTCGACGAACTCTTGGATCGTGTCAGCAGCTTCGACGTCGACCGTGAAGGTCGTCGTTTCATTGCCATTGGTGATCGTGAACGACAGAACGTCGTTGGCGTTGATCGTGAGGCCCGTCGCGTTCGCCAGCGTTTCCGACGACGAATGCAGACCAACCGTCAAGCCATCCAGTTCGTAGGCGCCAGCCGTGCCGCCAATGTCGGACGTCAGCACGGAGAACGCGGACGAGCCGCCCGTCAGGTTGGTGCCGTTGACGAGGTTCGAACCGTTGAACGTCGCGGCGTTGGCGATCTGGTTGATCTGGTCGCGCAGCGCGGCGAAGTCAGCTTGCAGCGCGTCGCGCTGATCTTGGCTGAGGTCGTTCGCTTGCGCGGCAACCGCCTTGTCTTTCAATTGCTTCAGAATGTCGCCGATGGCTTCGCCGGCCGACAAGCCGACGTCGATCACGGAGGTCGCACGGTCGATGCCGTCCGTCACCGCGCTCAATGAAGCAACGCGCGCGCGTTGACCTTCAGCGATAGCGAACACAGCGCCGTTGTCCTTCGCCGACGCGACCTTGAGGCCGGTGTTGACGCGGTTTTGGACTTCAGCGAGATCGCGGGTTGTTTGATTGAGCGATTGGAGCGCAACAAGCGCACCATAATTGGTGTTGACGCTAGTCATTTATAGGTCCTTCTGGACATGTGTTTCCGGCCATTTTAGCCGGTTGGGCGTTCCTGCCCGCAACGCGTGGAAGCAAACTGCGCGCCCCCTTCAAGAAATGAAGAGAGCACCTCGCGCTGCGTGGGTTTCTAAGGGACGGAGGTTAACGTCTCGTCACGGCCCGAAACGATTCGGGCTTTTTCCAGCGGCAAATTCAGCCTAGCAGCCGGCAAATTTTGCCCGGCTCAGCGCGCCGCGAGGCCTTCCATCATCGTGCGATTGATGTCGATCAGAGGCTCGACATCAGCGCCATCGCGCAGCACTTCGCTTGAGTAGCGCGCCACCCAAAGCGCAAGCGCGATGATCTGACCACGCAGTTGAAGCGGCAATTGATTTTCCGGCACGCTGCAATCAGCGGAAAGCACGCCCCAGAGACGGCGATTGGCGTCGAGCGCCTCCGCGCGCTGCGTCGGCGACGCATCCTCTTGCTGTAAGCGCACAAGCCCAGCCGTGACCTGACCAAACGCGCGATATTCCAGTTCGCGCGGCGAGTCAGCCTGCGTGGCTGCGCGCTGGTATGCTTTGATTGACATCCGCCTGCCCCAAGCGCTCCGCCTCATAGGCAATCAGCCGACGGCAGCGCATGAGCGCCCGGTAATATTCGCCAGCCATTACTTCTTTGGAAACGCCGACGCATTCTGACAGTACAGCCGGATCCCGCACAGCGCCCATAAACTCGGCCAGCCGCGCCGCGAATTCGGCGTGCGCCTTATCCTTGGCCTGCTCGTCGAGATACATAAGCATGACGGGGAAATAGATCCGCTTCGCCGGCGTATCCGCCTCGTCGGGCTGCATGATGTCCTTCTCCCGCAGCACGGAAGCTTTGTTCTGCAAGACCAGGGCAGCACGGCGGTCACCGTTCTGCACGACAGCGCCATTGACGACGAACTTCTCGCCTGGACGCAAGGACAGCTTTAGCGGCATCGGGGCCCCTCCTCCCGCTTCTGGGAGCGCGTTTTGGCGCAGAGTCGCCCCGTTTGGTTAACCGCTTGTTGCGCTCAGCTGTAAGCATTGCTTATTCCTGACACGAAACACCAGGAGCACAGATGCGATTTGAAGGAACAGAGGGCTATGTCGCCACGGAAGACCTGAAGGTCGCCGTCAACGCGGCGATCAAGCTGGAGCGGCCCTTGCTGGTCAAGGGCGAGCCCGGCACCGGCAAAACCATGCTCGCCATCGAGGCCGCCAAGGCGCTCGGCGCGCCGCTGATCGAATGGCACATCAAATCTACGACCAAGGCCACCCAGGGCCTTTATGAATACGATGCGGTCATGCGTCTGCGCGACAGCCAGCTGGGCGACGCGCGCGCCGCCGACATTTCCAATTACATCAAACGCGGCAAGCTTTGGGACGCCTTCGAGAGCCCCACGCGTCCGCTCCTGCTGATCGACGAGATCGACAAAGCCGACATCGAATTCCCGAACGATCTCCTGCAGGAGCTCGATCGCATGGAATTCTATGTCTATGAGCTGAACAAGACGATCAAGGCCGCGCAGCGCCCGATCATCATGATCACGTCGAACAATGAGAAGGAATTGCCCGACGCGTTCCTGCGCCGCTGCTTCTTCCATTATATCAGCTTTCCCGAGGAAGAGACGATGCGCGCCATCATCGAAGCGCACTTCCCCGGGGTGAAGACACGCCTCGTCAACGAAGCGCTCACCGTCTTCTACAATATCCGCAAGGCGCCCGGCCTGAAGAAGAAACCGAGTACCAGCGAATTGCTCGACTGGCTGAAGCTGCTGATGACGGATGACATCGATCCCGAGACGCTGCGCGCCGATCCAAACAAGCTGATCCCGCCGCTGCATGGCGCGCTGCTGAAAAACGAAGCCGACGTGCAGCTGTTCGAACGCCTCGCCTTCCTGGCGCGGCGGGAGCTGCCGCGCTAACCGCATGTTCCAGCGCTTCTTCACCGAACTCCGCGCCGCGCGCGTGCCCGTTAGCCTCAAAGAATATTTGATGCTGATCGAGGCGTTGGAGAAAGACGCCATCCCTTCGAATGTCACCGACTTTTATTATCTTTCACGCGCGGCGCTGGTGAAAGATGAGCGGCACCTCGACAAATTCGATCGCGTGTTCGGCCACGTCTTCAAGGGCATCGAAAACACGGGCGAAGCGATAGAAGCCGACATCCCGGAAGAATGGCTCAAGGCGCTGACAGAACGCTTCCTCAGCGAGGAAGAGAAAGCCAAGATCGAAGCGCTCGGCGGCTGGGAGAAGCTGATGGAGACGCTCAAAGAGCGGCTCGAAGAACAGAAGGCGCGCCACGAAGGCGGCAATAAATGGATCGGCACCGGCGGCACCTCGCCCTTCGGCCATAGCGGCTATAATCCCGAGGGCATTCGCATCGGCGGCAAAGGCCGGCACGGTCGCGCCGTCAAAGTGTGGGACAAGCGCGAATACAAGAACCTCGACGATTCCGTTGAGCTTGGCGTGCGCAACATCAAGGTCGCGTTACGGCGCCTGCGCAAGTTCGCGCGCGCCGGCGCACCGGACGAACTCGATCTCGACGGCACCATCGCGAAGTCCGCCCGCGAAGGCTATCTCGATATCGTACTGCGCCCTGAGCGGCGCAATGCGGTGAAGGTGTTGCTCCTGCTCGATGTCGGCGGATCCATGGATAGCCATATCGAGCTTTGCCAGGAATTGTTCTCCGCGGCGCGCACCGAATTCAAGCACCTTGAATTCTTCTACTTCCACAACTGCCTCTATGAGAGCGTGTGGAAGGATAATCGCCGCCGCTCGAACGAGCGCACGATGACCTGGGACATCATGCACAAATATCCCGGCGATTATCGTGTGGTCTTCGTCGGCGACGCTACGATGAGCCCTTACGAAATCACACACGCTGGCGGTTCAGTAGATCACTGGAATGAAGAAGCCGGCGCCTTGTGGCTGCAGCGCATGACGCACGTCTATGAGCGCATGGTCTGGCTCAACCCCACGTCCGAAGCACATTGGGAAGGCACGCCATCAATCGGCGTCATTCAGAAGATCATCGGGCCGCAACGCATGTTTCCACTGACCATCGCCGGGCTCGACGGCGCGATGCGCGAACTTAGCCGCTGACGGCTTGCGCGCGGCGAGGCGAATAGCGCTCAGCAAATTCCGCTTCAGGCATGGGCCTGCCGATATAATAGCCTTGAATGCGGTCGCACCCCATATTCTTGAGCGCATTCAGGGTCACTTCATCTTCGACCCCCTCGGCCGTCACCTTCATGCTGAGCGAATGCGCCAACTCGATGGTGGACTTCACTAGAAGCGCATCACGCTTGGAGTGCGCGAGAGATTCAATAAACGCTTTGTCGATCTTCAACTCATTGGCGGGAATTCGCTTGAGATATGCCAGCGAAGACAGCCCCTGACCGTAATCGTCGATCGAGATATGCGCACCAGCGGCGATCAAAGCATTGATGTGACGCAATGATAGCTCTTCATCCTCTATGCTCGCCGTCTCGGTAATCTCCAAATAGATCTCGCCTTCTGCGCCTGCGAGTGCAGCAAGCGCAATCTCGATAAATTCGGGATCGCTCACCAAGCGTCCGGACAAATTGACTGCCAAGGCGACGTCAACGCCCATTCCCCGCATCCGGTCCTGCGCTTCAATCGTCGCACGCAATACCCATTCGGTAAGCGGACCAATGGCGCCCGTTTCCTCGGCCATGTTTACGAACACATCAGGGCGCACAGCGCCCCGCACCGGATGAGTCCAGCGCGCAAGCACTTCCGCCGCAGTGACACGCCCCGCGCGCAAATCGTATTTTGGCTGAAGCACGATGCGCATTTCGCCATTTTCCAAAGCGCGCATCATGTCGGTGATCAGCGAGAGATTGCTGGCGGTTTCAAGATACTGCGCCTCATCGAACATAGCGATCTTGCCATGCCCAGCTCGCGCCTGATCGAGCGCGATAATTGCACGTTCAATCAAAGCCTGAGGCTCCCCGGCCTCCTCCCCAGCAAGCGCAAAACCGATACGAACATGCGCCTCGATCGGGTTCGTGCCGAGAAGCATCGGCCGTTCCATCTCTGCGATGATCTCCGCCGCCAGAGCATGCGCTTCGGCATCGCTGGAAGCGGAAGCCACGATGCCAATTGAATCCGTGGAAATACGCGCCGCAAAACCGCCATACATCACAGCGCGCGCGCCCAGCTCACCTAGCAAATCATTTGCATAATGATAGCCGATAGCACCGCGCACATATTGGAAGCGATCAATGCCGACCGCAGCCACGAGTACATTTCCACCTTTTGCAATGCTATCCGCCAACGCGCGTTCAAACGCGATGCGATTGGGTAAATCCGTTTCGGGATCATGATGTGCGAGATCTATGATCTTGCGCTCGCGCTGGCGTATCTCGCCGAGCATGGTGTTGAACCCGCTACAGAGATCGCCAACCTCATCATTCGTTTCTATATCGACGCGCGTCTCGTAATCATGTGATCGAGAGATATCACGCACAACATTCGTCAGCCGCACGAGCGGGCGCACGATCCAGTCTTGCAGCCGCGCCGCGATTATCACCGCGACAATCAATGCAGCCGCCGCGCCAAGCAATGTCTGCAACAGCGTCTCGATCAAGCGCGGCCAGAGGTCGGAATTATCGGCAACCAGCGTAATGCGTCCGACCGGCGCCCCACCTTGTACGATCGGCTCGGACACAGCGATTGATCCACTGCCGAGCGCGCGCCAAAGCGAACCAGTCTCACCTGCCTCCGCATCGAAACGCATATCGCTGTCGAGCGATACGCCGAACCCCATCTCCGCCAAGCGCGCGCCGCCGGCATCGTCGATGCGCGCATAGACCAGACTAGGCGCCCGCCCTATGCCGCGTAATGCGTTCTGCGCGGCGCGGCGATCGCCGTCCGCCACGGATTGTGACGCCGCCGACGCGAACGCCGCCGCGGTTGCTTGAAGATACGACACCTTCGCCTGCGTATGCCGCTGCGCTTGTTGCGCCAACGCGCCAACAGCAATCACGACAACGGCAGCCATCACCGATGCAACGACAACAAGCTGCAGCTTGCGGCTTAGCGAACGCTTCCGCCGCGCCGGCTCATCAAGCTTTGCTTTACCGACGTTAATCACGCGCATTCTCAATTTTAGTAAGGCTTTGCTTGTAATGGAAAGGTTCTAGATATTTGTAAATTACGAGCAGTGCTTGTTCAGGAAGTTCTTAACCGAGTTACTGCGCGAGACGCTGAGCTTCACGCGAGCGCGTCAGGCCAATATGGGCCTGATGCTCGCGGGCGCCGCGCCGCTTCTGCTTGGCGGAGGCGCGCTTGCTTTAGATTTCGCTCAGGGCATATCCGTCCGCGGCGCGTTGCAATCGGCGGCGGATTCCGCGGCGCTAGCCGCAACACGCGAATTACAGCTCCGCTCCACGTCGGAAATGACTGTATCGTCGATCGTGCATGAATATGTGGCGCAAAACCTCGATGAAAACATCGAAGTGTTGCAGCTCTCCAGCGCCATTCTCGACGAGCGCGAAGGTGTCCGCGTCGAACTATCCGGCTCCATGCCGACAATTCTTGGGGGTTTTCTAGGCGGGGGGCGGTTAGCGCCCAGCGTCGTCGCTGTTGCGCGTCTGTCCAATGGCGACCCGCTCTGCGCGCTAGCGCTTGAAGAGCGCGCGCCCCAAGCGATAAATCTTGTTAACCGAGCGCGCGTGATTGCGCCAAATTGCGCCGTTGTTTCGAATTCCACGAACCCGCGCGGCATCGTCGCCGACAACAATTCGGAAATAAACGCAGCCATGATCTGCTCGGCGGGCGGCGCAAACGGCCGCGGGTCAAATTTCGATCCTCAGCCGATTACCGATTGCCCGGTCATCGACGACCCCCTCGCTGGCCGCGAGGAACCAGACGCGCGCGGCTGCGATCGGCTTCTGCTCCTTCAGGTCGTCGGCCGCCAAAGGCTGCAGCCTGGCGTCTATTGCGGCGGCATCACCGTGCTGCCCGGCGCCACCGCAGAACTCGATCCTGGGATCTATGTCATCAAGAATGGCCCGCTTCTGGTGATGAACGGCGGCACATTGAGCGGCCAACACACCGGCTTCTATTTCGTGGGCGACTTGTCTGTGATGAATTTCGCCGACCGCAGCAATATTGACCTCACAGCGCCGCGCGATGGGCCCATGGCGGGCTTCCTGTTTTTTGCCAATCGCGTGCTGCTGACTGGCGACCTGAACCTTCGCCACTTCGTTATCAACAGCAACAATGCGCGCAACCTGCTCGGCACAATCTATTTGCGTGATGGCGTGCTCGACGTTGACGCGGACCGCCCAATCGCCGACCGCTCCGCCTACACGGTGATCGTGGCGCGGCGGATCAATGTGCGCTCGGGACCGGATCTCGTTCTCAACGCCAATTATGACGAAACCGACGTCCCGGTTCCGTCCGGCGTGGGCCCACGGCCACCCGAAGCCTTCTTGGCGCGCTAGCCGCCCCCTCTCGCGTAGTCGATTTTTGCCCACGCCGACGCTACATAAGCGGCGCGAGGGATTTCATGCACGCACTCCGACCCGTCCGTTTCACACTTCTCGCGGTATTGTTGACCGCAATAGCCGCCTGCAGCCGCGAGCCGGAAACACCCGGCGTGAGCCCGCAGGTGATCGCCGCACGCGGCACGCTGGCCGAAAGCGAACGCGCCACCATCGCTATCTTCGAAGCGGTCTCCCCATCCGTCGTGCTGGTGATCAGCAGCGCCGGACGAGGAAATTTGAGCGGCGAGCAAATTGGCGCGGGCACGGGCTTCATTTGGGATGAGGCAGGCCATGTCGTCACCAACAATCATGTGGTGCAAGGCGGCGACATCACGGTGCGGCTCGCCAGCGGCGAAGACATCCCAGCGGAAATCATCGGCCAAGCGCCGCAATACGATTTGGCCGTACTGCGCCTTTCGCGATCCCCCAACGCTCAGCCACTTGCGATTGGCACGTCCGCAGATTTGCGCGTTGGGCAAGCGGCGTTCGCCATTGGCAACCCGTTTGGATTCGACCGAACCATCACATCAGGCATTGTCAGCGCCCTTGGCCGGCAATTGCCCACTGAGCAAGGCCGTGAAATCGCCGACGTCATTCAAACCGATGCGGCGATCAATCCAGGCAATTCCGGCGGGCCATTGCTCGATTCCGCAGGACGCGTCATTGGGGTAACGACGGCGATCTACTCTCCTTCGGGCGCCTATGCGGGGCTCGGTTTTGCTGTGCCGATCGATACGGTCGTGCGAGTGGCGCCGCAATTGATCGCTGACGGCCGCGCGCCAATTGCCGGCATCGGCATCATGGCGGCGGATCAAGCCGTCGCCACCCGCCTCGGAGTCGAAGGCGTGCTTGTCTGGCAAACCATAAACGGCTCGGCCGCGGCGGAGGCGGGTCTGCGCGGCACAGATCCGACGAGCGGCGTGTTGGGGGATGTCATCGTGCAGGCTGAAGGCGAACCCGTTCGCCGCCTTGCCGACCTTACCCGCGCGCTCGACCGTATCGGTGTCGGAAATAACATCGCGCTCACGGTTCAGCGCGGTGACAATACGATGCAAGTCAGCGTGTCCATTGAGGACATTGGCGGACGCGAGCAAACCCCGCAGAAATAACTACCGCAGCGACGCCCCTGCCACCGCCTTGCCCGGGCCAGCTGATTTGGCGAGAATAGCGCGGGGAGTCGCATGGATCGTCGCGCTTTCTTAGCAGCCGCAGCCGCAGCCGCAGCCGCGTGCAGCGTGCTCAGCGCGTCGCAACGGAGCGCGCGAGCGCAGGCGACGCCGCGCTTTTATGAAGCCGCCCGTTACAGCTCCGAGCGGGCGGGCGTCAGCTTCCTGGTCGCCCGCCACGGCGTCGTCTTGGGTGAGGAATATTTAGAGGGCGGCCCCGATACGCGTTGGCCGATCCGCACCGGCACACGCGTGTTCACGCCGCTTTTGGCCGCGTCTCTCGCCGGGGACCGGCTGATGAGCCTCGACGAGCCTGTCGCGCTCACGCTGGGCGAATGGGGCGCGCATCCACAGAAGAGCCTGATCTCCGTCCGGTCGCTGTTGAATGGGACCAGCGGCATCCGCATGCGCCGCAGCGATGCGAGCAACCTGACAACCGCCCTCGCCCTGGAACCTGCCGAGCCGCTCGGGCAAAGCTTCTCCGGCGATCCCGCAGCGTCGATCATCTTCGCTGAAATCGCGCGGCGTAAATTAGCGGCAAGCGGACGCGAGCCCGATCCGGCGCGCTATCTCACCACACGCACCCTGTTGCCAATTGGCTGCGTGCCGATCGGATGGACACGTATGCCCGATGGCACGCCTCGTCTTGATGACGGCGCCGCAGTAACCGCGCGCGGATGGGCGCAAACAGGCGAGTTGATCCGGCGTGAAGGCATCTGGCGCGCGCGCCAATTGGCCGATGGCGCGGTATTGCGCGAAGCCATGCTTGGCACTTTTGCCGAGCCGCGCGCTGGGATAGGTCTTTGGCTCGGCGTGCCTGCGCGTGACCGCAGCGCGCCGCCATTCGACAGCGATCTGTGGCGCGCGTCATCTCCCGCCCCTCTCGATCTGGCCATCGCTGCTGGCGACGGCGGACAGCGCCTCTACATCTCACCGTCAACGGGCGTGATTATCGTGCGCCAATCGCGCAGCGAGACTGCCCGCTGGTCGGACGCGCAATTTTTATCGCTTGTCTGGCGCGACCTATAGGCTTCAGCCGCGCGGACGGATCAACAATCCACCAATAAGCCCAAGCACGCCGCCACCCGCTGCGCCGGTGATGAGGTTGGCGAGATGCACGCCGTTTTCGCCCTCGATCAGATTGCTCCACGTAGATGCCGCCGAACCAATCGCCTCTACGCTGCCCGCAGCATAGGCAGCACCGATACCGCCGACTGCGCCAATAATCGTGCGTCCGACAATGCCGCCGCCGCCGCGCGTAACCGCCCCAAGAATATTGCCGCCTATTGCCCCGCCAAGCGCCTGCACGAGGTATGGAAGTACTGTTGCCAGGTCCATGCTCTCCCTCCCTGCCCGTCGCAGCAACAAGTGTCAGCGCGAGCTTGTCGGAAGCATACGAAGTTGGGGGAAATTCACAACAAAGATTGCAACGGTGTAATGCGCCCGCACCAGCCCTATTGACGCCAATCTTTCGGGCAAATTCGCTTTCGTCGCAGCATTGTTTCATGGGACATGTCTTGCCCACGAAACAAAAGCGCTCTTATTCACAAAAGCGCACATGCTGACATTGCTTGTCGCATTGCTCGTGCTAGCCAGCCTGGCTTTTTGTTAGATCCGTATGAACAGTATTCGCATCGTCTGCACTCATGACGCCGTGAAAATCGCGGAAACGCTCGCACGCCTGCTCGGCGCCGAGGGCGACGATGTGCGCATTACGTTTGGACGCCAATCGCTTGAGGCCTTGCCCGCCGCCTGTGAAGCATCCGAAGCCGTGCTGCTGATCTGGTCGTATGATGCGCCGAACGCGCATTACATGCGGCAATGGGCCAATATGATACCGCCAGAGCGCGTTGTGGAAATCGCACGCGCTCCAGGTTGGCCACGAACACAACGGCGTGCTCCAGTCATTGATTTCTCCACATGGCGCGGCGAACGCGGCGGACGCGCATGGCACGCGCTCTCCGAGCGGCTGCGCGCGGTGCATCGCTTCATCAATCCTCAGCCGGAGCCCATGCGGAAGCCGGCAATCGCCGTGGGCATCGCAGGTGCAGTTGCGGCTGGCGTAGCGCTTATGATCGGAGGCGATGCGCCCGGAGACATCAAGGAGCACGCTTTTGACGACGAAAAAGTGACGCTTGCGCTGATCGATAGCGCAGGCATGGGAGGTCCCATGAGCGCCTTTGAGCCCGCCTCACTCAATGATCCGGCTGAGACTGCCAACTCATTGTCGGTACGCGGTTTCGCCTCTGAACAGCTGCCAGAATTGCAGCCGGGTGAAATCAGCGACGTAGCAGCCTATGAACCGCAGCAAGTGCGAGAAGCGACATTGCTTGAGCGCATCAGCGCACTGAATCCAATTGCTTACGGCGAACGCTGATTAGCGTGAGCGGCGCTCACGCATCCAATGCAGTATCGCCCATGCATGCGCTTCATGGCGCATTTTGACCAAAGCTTCGGCGGGACTCATCCAAACCAGCTCGTGATCGGGTTCGCTAGGCGGGCTATCGTTTGCGGAGAGCTCCACCTCGTAGAATGTGGACAATGAGTTTCGCGGCTCGCCCCTGTTGATCCAGAACTGGCCGGCGCGCCCAATGACGCGCGTCGGCCACACCGTGAGCCCCGTTTCTTCAAGAAACTCGCGCATCAGCGCCGCCGCTTCATCCTCATTGGTTTCGACACCGCCGCCCGGAAGATCGTATTCGTAGGGCGCGCTTTTGCCGATCTGGGCGACAGCGATCTGCGCCTCGCCACGCGGACACAGGCCATAGGCGGACATCCGCTCTAAATATGTCAGCCCCGATTGGGTCTGGCCGAACTGCAGCGCGAAGCGGGTCATGCTGGCGGGATATAGCGCGCGGCGAGCGCTCTGGCGACCCGTTGAAATCGTGCTTTCCTCATGGCCAGATGGCTGCATGAATTTTGACCGCATTCAACCCGTTGCGCTGATCGTCGGGGCTGCCGCCGGGCTTGGCGCCGCCAGCGCCAGCGAAATCGCACGCAGGGCTGAAGGCGGCCTCATTTTAGCCGACGCCGATGCAAGCGGCCTCGACGCCATAGCCGATAGCTTCGAGGAACCGCCCGAGCGCGTCTCCACCCTGGGTTTCGATACCAATGATGCCGAGCGCTGGCGCCAAGCTGTGGACTTTATCCGCACGCACTACGGCCGTCTCGACTGGGCTGTGATCAACGCGGCCGATCCCGCCGAGCCCGGCGCTGACGACCTTGTTCAATGGGGGCGCCCCAAAAGCAGCCTCGACGCGGCGAGCCTTTGCTTGAACATGCTGACCCCGCTCATGCGCTACAACGCTCAAGGCGGCGCCATTATTCTTATGTTGCCCGCAATGGATGACGACGCGCGTAGCTTCATTGACACCGCAGCTCAGGACGGCACAGCGGATCAGATCCGCGTCAACGCAATTGCCGGCGGTGCGGCAAACGCAACATATTGGCGTGATGCGCCGCTGTTTCAGGATCTTGTGCGCGAACGGGGCAACGCACGCGCCGCGCTTGATGCGATGGAACACGTTCCCCGGCGACTTGCGCGTTATAGCGGTCCCGAGCCAGCCGGGAGCTTAGCCATGATGCTGCTCGCGGGTGGCTCATCAATTTCAGGCGCGGTGCTTGTCATGGACCCCGGCCACGCGATCTGATCAGCCAAAAGCGGCGCGATTCTTGGAGCCAACCATGTTCACTGTCGTTCAGCGTTTCCTCGGGTTCGATCAATTGCTCGGCCCCGCCTTGGTACGCATCGTTTATTATGTCGCGTCCGCATTCATCCTGCTGGCGGCGCTCGGCTGGATGTTTATGGGGCTGATGGCGCTTCTCGCCGGCAATTTCGGTAATGGCTTGATGCTGTTCGTCGGCGCGCCTGCCGTCGCCGCCGTTGCGCTCGTTTATTGGCGCTTCTTGTGCGAACTCTTCATGCTCGCTTTTCTCGCCTATGAGCGCCTGGTCGAAATTCGCAACCGCCTTCCGGACTATTCTCAATTCTGACCGAAGAAGCGCGCTACGATCTCAGCCGGCACGCGTCTGATGCGGCGCGAGGCGCTTTCCAACATGCACCAATTGGAGACCACGCGCGCAGCAGGCTTTTCCGCGCCGAGTTTGCCAATGTCTACAAATCGCGCCCAAGTCGAACCGCGCGGGGCGCCGTCAACCCAGGTGCGCACCTCGACCTCATCGTTCAGCAACAGCGATGCGCGATAATCAACCTCGTGGCGCGTCACCACCCACACATAATCGTTGATCATTTCCGGCGTTGCGCGCGCACGCCAATGCGCCACCGCGATATCCTGCGCATAGCGCAGATAAGCAATGTTGCTGACATGACCGAGTTCGTCGATGTCATCGGCCGGCACCACGAAGCGTTGCGTAAAAACTTCGGCGATCATGCGCCGACTTTAGCTCAAACCGGCTCGGCGACGAAGCGCTCCAGCGCGGCCATGGCTTCGGATAACGCGCTGCGCAATTCCGTCATGGCGGGCTCCGGCGTCGCCGCCGCTTCAGCGCGCTCACACGCGTCGGCTAGCGCCTGCAAACCGATGCCACGCGCCGAGCCCTTGATTGTGTGCGCGGCAGCGCGCCAATCGCCGCCAGCGAGCGCGGCATCCCAGCCTCCGATCTGACCGCGAAACAGCTCCACCACTTCATGCTGCAGCGCACGATCAGCACCGGTCATATGGTCAAAATGGGCGCGATCAAATATTGGGTTCATGCCTTATGCTCACGCGCAGGCGCTTAAAACGAGGTTGAAATCACAGCCGCGCCAAACAGATTTTTGTGCGCCAGGGCAATGATGACAGCCACAATCAAGCCCGCGAGCAGCTTCAGCCACATCTCACCAAAGACGAGCCGGTTGCGCCCCTGAGTGACGGCCATGAACGGCACATTCGACGTTACCGCCTCGAATTCAGCCCAACGCTCCGGATCACGGGCGCGGGCTTTGCGATCGATTGAGCGGGCGCCGTAGATCGCCATGAAAGTCAGCGCGCCGAACAGCATGATCGCGAACCGCTCGCCATTGGCCAACAAGTGCCCGGCCCCCCACAGCGCCACGCCCCACAGAAACGGATGCCGGCTGATCCGAAGCACGCCATGAGCAGGCTCAGCTAAGGCAAGGCTGCGCTTCTCGAACCCAGCGAGGGTTGGCCCCGGCGTCAGCAGCCCGGCTACGGCCAAAATTATCCCCAGGAACGACAGCGCCCCCGCAGGCCAGCGCGTCCAATCTGGCGGCAGCCATAGAGCCTCATTGAGCGGGTCGAACGGATCGGCGCGCATCGCGCCAAAGGCGCTGACGAGCCAGAAGAGCAGCGCGGCGGACGCGAGCGAAAACAGCGCCCGATAGGCCCCCTCGCCGATCCCCCGCACCAACGCCACACGAGCCCCGGTAGCAGCCACGCCCACATGAAGCAGAACAAACCCGGCCAAGGCCAACGTGAAGCCACCCATCTTTCACACTCCCCTGGACACACGGGCCCAATCAGCCTATGCGCAATGCCCTTCGCTTCGGCTCGGGTGTATAGCTCAGTTGGTAGAGCAGCTGACTCTTAATCAGCGGGTCCAAGGTTCGAATCCTTGTACACCCACCAAGCTTTTAATAGACCAATCGAAACCGGGCTCGGCGGCGCCCCTATGACATCAACGAACCAAGTTCGTTGATGCACAAAACCACGAACAACGCGGCGGCCAAACCGAGCAGCGCATTGGACAGCCATCCCGAACGCCATGCGGCTGGGGTTCGGGCCGAGTTCAGCAGCCACATCAGCGTCAAAGCCAGGAACGGCATGAAAAAGGCGCCGAATGCTCCATAGGCAATGATCAATGCGAACGGACGCCCCAGCAGCAACAGCGCGATGGGCGGAACGGTAAGCCAGAACACATAGAAGCGAAACGCGGGCGACGCCTCCAAGCCCGACGTCCCCTCCGACATCGCTGATCCTGAAAGGTTGCGCACGAAATCGGCGAACAACAGCGATACGCCCTGCCAAACACCAAGCAGCGACGATAAGGTCGTCGCAAAGAAGCCCAGCAGGAAGATCGCTGCTATCGGCGCGCCGAAACGTTGCGCCAAGACATCTCCGAGATCGAGCAGCCCGCGCCCACCGCCCGCCAAAGCAATCTGCGCCGAATAGAGCAGCTCCGCGCCGACTATCAGCATCGCGATCACGAAGATGCCTGTGAGAATGTAAGCGGCGATATTGTCGAGCCGCATCATGCTCATCCACTCAGGCGTGCGCCATCCCTTCGCATTCACCCAATAGCCATAAGCAGCGAGCGTGATCGTGCCGCCAACGCCGCCGATCAGACCAAGCGTGTAAATGCCAGCACCTTCCGGTAGACGCGGCGCTAACCCACCGATGAGTTCTCCAAGGCTGGGCGCAACTAGAACGGAAAGCCCAACAACGATCACGAACATGACGCCCACGAGGAGCTTCATGACCGTTTCGAACACGGCGTAGCGATTGAACAACACGAATGCGGCGCCGAACACGCCCATCAATACGCCCCACGCCCATAAAGGCATGACATCGGGAAAGAGCGCGGCAAGCGGCAGGGCTGTGGCGCTCATCGCCGTGGCGCCGTAAACGAAGCCCCACAGCAAAATATAAATACCGAAATACCAGCTGGTCCATCGTCCCAAGGAGCGCCAGCCTTCGAGAATGGTCTTGCCCGTCGCGAGATGATAGCGGCCAGCCGCTTCCGCCAGGGCAATTTTCACGACGCAGCCGATAATCGCGGCCCAAAGCAGCGTATAGCCAAAGCGAGAGCCCGCCACGAGCGTCGCCACCAAATCGCCGGCGCCGACGCCGGTCACGGCAACGACAATGCCGGGGCCGATCAAACGCCAGCGCGCGAGCCCCGATGGCGGACGTGTGGCCGACGAATGTGTATCGCCGCCTTTTTCCGCAGGCATACTTCCCCCTAACGCACAGAGCGCAAAGCTTTAGTAGCCGCGAGTCTTGATCCAATCTTCGACTTCGCCCGGCTTATAAGTCTTTCCAGGAATACGCCCGGAAGCCGTTCTGAGATCGAAGCCAATCGGGTCCGGCGATTCCATCTCGACACCCATCGATGACAAAGCCCAACTCGTCATCACGTAGTGACCGATGGTGAACAGCAAATCCATCATCTGACGCTTGTCATAATGCTTGGTCAGGATCTTCCAGGTTTTGTCGCTGATGCGTCCCTTGCCAATCAGCTCGTCAACGGAGACGAGAACCGCTTTGTCCAATTCATCCCACGGCCCATCCGCCGGCTTGAGTTTGATCGCTTCAATCTCCTCAAGCGTGATGCCCGCGTTCATGGCGTAGCCGACATGGTTGTGCCACTCGTATTCCGACTTCACCCGCCACGCGACGCGCAACACAACGAGCTCAAGCTGCCTAATGTGCATCGAATTATGCATCAGGAAATGCATGCCCCAGACGTTGTACACCTTTCCAAGCGCCGGATGGTTGCCCATGGTGTTGATGACATTCGTCTTCGAGCCCTCCTCCCAAGCATTGGGCTCGCCCCAGAACGCAAACACCTCACGCGCGTCGTCGGTGAACTCTTCCCGCGGCAGCGGCGGAATCCGGGGCTTCTTACGCTTAACCTTCCGCTCTTCGCCTTCTTTGTCCGAGGCCATGAAATTCTCCCTTGTTTCAACGGCCATCATCTACGACCTTGCCGCATCGATGCAAGCACCAGCCTAATGAATGGCGACGAAAGACATGAGAAAAGACACGCCTCGCATCCCGACGCTGCCGCCCGAAGATTGGGACAATCCCGCTCGCGAAGTTTTCGCGTTTTGGGGCGAGCCGGATTCATGGCGCGATGGATCAAAGACCAACATTGTCATGACCCTCGCACAGCACCCGAAGCTAGCGACTGCCTACAATATATTCGGCAAGCACCTGCTCATCGACTCAACGCTATCGGGGCGCGTCAAAGAACTTGTCGTCATCCGCATCTCATGGCGACTGAAATGCGACTACGAATGGCACTACCATGTCGGCTATTGCGTCAATTTAGGCATGAGCTTGGAAGAGATCGCCGCCATAAAAGATGGCGCAAACGCTGCGATCTGGAACGAGGCTGACCGCGCCGTGCTTAATGCTGTCGATGAGTTCATCGATGCCTCGCGCCTTTCCGATAGTACCTGGAACGCGCTATCCGCACATTTCGATCGCCAGCAGATCATGGATCTCGTTTTCACTATCGGCCATTATGTGATGCTGAGTTGGGCCGTCACCGCCTTTGGAATTCAGCTTGAAGACGGCGTTGATCCTATCGGCTACGATTTGCGTACCGCTTCAGGAAACTCGCCAAGCGCGCGCTTTCGGCCTGCAGAAGTCAAAGACTGGGCTGAAAATCAAACCGATGATTTGAAACGCGGTGACTAGAGCGGGTAGCGCCGCAAAACTCCATAGAACCGAGCCAGCATTTGCGCGCGGCGCTCTTCCGGCGTGACTTTAGCCGTATCGGCCGGCAAAGCCTCGTCAAGCTCCGTCCGCTTCACAAGTCTCGTCGACAGCGTCGCTTTTCCCGGGCTCAGCAATTCGCGGTAGGTGATATTGCCCTGCGCAAAACCCTGCGTGTCCAGCCAATTGTGACAGCCGGGATCTTCGTGAGCGAGGATGAGCCGCACCATCCCGTCGCTATCTGTCTTTGTGCGCGCCGGCGTGTAGCTGACCTGGCGATACAGATAATCCATGCTGTTGAAGAACGCGCCCGAATTGGTAAGCATCCAAAACGCATCATGTTCATTGAACTCAATGATCAACGCTTCATCTGGCCGGAGCGTCCAGCACATATGCGCGATGGCGCGGCCTCGCTTTTGGTCAGCTCCCGTCGCCTCTATTTGCGGAAAGATGTTGGGTCGCCCCGGATCGACGACGCCGCCGCTATAAGCGTGCGGATGCTCGGGCCAATCGCGCATAAGGCCGGTGACGAAGGTCCCCGCCCAATCCATCGCGCCGATCATGTCGCCCGGAGTCGGCGCCGGTTTCGGCGCCTCCATATCCAGCCGCTCAATCTGCATCCGCGCCGGCGTTTCCTTCCAGGCGTCGAAACCCTGGCGAATGAATAGCTTACGCGACCCTGGTGTTGTCGGCAGCCAATTCGCCCCCCGCTCCGGCCCGCCTATAAAAATTTCGAAGCGTCCGTCCGTCTCCGTCTTCAGTTGATGCGCGAACAGATTTGCTTCTGGAATATCGCCGAACGGCTCATGCAAGCTTGGCCAGTCCGTATTCGGTATTTTCTCAGGCCGCGGCCCCTGCACAGTCACATTGAGAAAGCGCGCCGTGCCGCGATCGCCGAAGAGCCTGTAACGCGATGCGCCGTCGATCCAGGCTTGCTGATAGCTGAAGTCTCCAGCGTCTCCGCCAAGCTTGCGTGTTGGCGAGCAAAAGGCGTGCAACAGAGGATAACGCGTATCCTTGGTTTCAAGCCCCAAATCGAAGGCCTGCCCCAGATTTTGCGTCAGAAAGCGGAACGCATCAGCACGCTGCAGCGGGTTCGCCGGATTGGCGTCTTTGAACGCCTGCTCGCCAGCAGCGCGCAGCTTGTCGCAGAAATCGTTCCAGGCCGCGCGCAGCGCCGCATCCTCCGCAGCTGCTCCAAAAGCCATTTGCGTCTCTCCGCTCCTTTAAGCGCCTAGCTTGTGCAACATTTCGCTTAACCGCTCCGCGCTTCTCCGGTTCGCCGCCACGCGCCCCTCTCGTTCAATTCGGGGCCCCATAAGCTCAAGATCGAACGCCCCCGCATAGCCGGCCGACAACACCCAGTCCAAAATGCGCGGCCAGGGCACGGCGCCATCGCCGATCACCGCGCGGCACGGCAACGAGCGGTCTCCATAAACATAATCGCTGGCCTGAATGAGATGGCAACGCGGCATGAGACGCTCCAGAGACGCCTTGAGATCCGCCTCCATCCAAATGCCGTAGATATCAACATTGACGCCAATATCTGCCATCTCCGCCAGCGTTGCGAGATCGCGCAGATTGTGGGCGATATGGTTGTCGGCGAACAGAACCGACGCATTCTCAATGAGCAGCTGAACCCCGGCCTCCCTCGCGCGCAACGCGCAGGGCGCAATTATCGCCGCGAAGGTTTCCGCCGCTTGCTCCCAGGTTAGACTACCGTGGCCACCCGTCAGCATGTAGATGGAGTTTCCGCCGAGCGCTGCGACACGATCAATCAAGCTGTTAAGTCGCGCGCGCGGTTCGGCCCAGGTTTCCTCATTCGGATCGAGGTGCTGACCCGGCATGAAGACATGCGTACATGTCTCAAACCGATACCGGCCTTCGTCGAGCAACCGCCGCACGCTGCCCGCATCGTCAAGCTCGCTATTCAGAAAACTCACGCGCTTGGGCTGCAAGTCGCGGCAAATCTCAGCGAACGCCGTGAGCGGCGAACCCAAAAAGCTGATGCTATTGATCGAAATCCGCTCGTGCATCAGCGCCCCCTATTTGCGCTTCTCAATCTCCAACCCGAACCGTTCACGGAATGGCGCGAACTCGTCGTTCAGCTTGTCCAGATCCTCGCCGATCATATCGGCCGAATAGACGAACTTGCCGTAGCGATCGCCTCTATTATTGGCGAGATAATCCTGCATCTTGCGCGCCATCTCGTTATTGAATGGCACGCCATACGTCTCGTAAAAATCGCGTATTGTTCTCACCGGATCGGCGATGAAGTCCGGATAGCGCACATGGTGGATGCGCGCATCGTTCACGCAAGGGCTTTCCATCGTCGTTTTTATGCTGTTGCGAGCATAAGCGAGCTGACCTTTAGCGATCGCCCTCCAGTCCACATGCCCAACGAGACCGTCCGTGATCTCCGCCGCCATGGCGATGCGCGAGGCAATAGTTTGTATGGGATCGCGGTGCGTCCATATGATTGCCGCATCCGGATAGGTTTCGAACAGCGCTTTGAGGCGCGCGTTATGAAACCCCTTCAGCACCCAATACTTCTTCGGACGCGTATGCTGGCAATGCTGCAGCATCATCTTATGCAACCGATACTGCGCGCGCGGGTCAGAAGGTAGCCCCGCGAAATTCATGCCCATCGGCACGCGCCACCACGCGGTCGGCGTCATTACACGAAAATCCATCGCCCAAGTGCGCTCGTCTTCGGGCAAGCCATTGCCGAGCATGTCATTGTACGGATGGCTATGCAGCCAAAGGGGTATTTTCGCATTGATCTCGCGCCAATCATTGTCTGCTTGCGCGCGTCGCGGATCATCATCTGCGGCCATGCCAGACGGTGGCGAAGGGTACATCACCTCCCAAAAGCGCAGCGAACGCGCGTTCGGATCCACGGACAGCAACGCATGCAGCAGCGTCGTTCCCGAACGAGGCTCTCCGGTCGCGAAAAGCGGCTTTTCGATCTTTTCGTCGTCGAGGTGATAGCGCTTATGATCTTCAAAGAAGTTGAGGCGCGACGTCAGAAGCCAACGGCAAACCTCTGCGCCCTTGCGCTGCCCGAACTCATCCATGCCACATGCCGAAATCTGCTGAGCCGCGATAGCGAAGCGCTCCTTGAACGTCGGGTCGCCATAATCGCTTAGCCCAGTTTCGGCCTCAGCCGCCGCGAGCAACGCGTCCGCGTCGAGAATAGATCTACTCATAGGCTCAAGCGCACAATTTCAGCAGTTCGTCTTCGGTCTGGCGCACTTTCTCTGCCGAACGCGCGCCATACTTCATGCCCGCCATTCCACCGTAATCGAGAATTTTCGGCACCCGCAGGCCGGCATCCACATAGCCCTTCACGATCCTCGCAATCTCTTTCGGCGCGCCGGTCGGCACGATCGAAGTGATCGCCCTCACATCGACTTTGCCAAGCATGTCCAAGATGCGTTCGCGGGTCAGCGCACCAGGATCTATATCTTGGTAGCCACGCCAATCATTACCAAGCGGATGATCGAAGCCGCGTTCATTCAATAGCTTTGCCTCAAGGTGCATGAGGATGCCCGCTTTGATCAGCGGCGCCTCGAGCATCTCCGCCACCTCCGTCTCATCACCAATTAGGCACATCATGATGTAAGCAGGCGTGATCGCCATGGGGTCGCGCCCAGCGCGCTCAGCTGACTCGCGCACCACTTTCAGCTTGGCGGCAAAATCCTCCGGCGTCCACGCGCCCGCCGGCCACCAGCCATCGGCATAGCGGCCAGTAATGCCAAGCATGCGCGGCCCGCTAGCGCCGATCCAAATACTGGGAAATTTGCCTTGATAGGGTTCGGTATCGAGGCGCGCGTGGCTCAGCTTGAAAAACTTGCCTTCGAAATCGATTGGCCCCTGCGTATCCCAAAGTAAGCGGATCACTTTAAGCGCTTCTTCAAACCGCCCCACCGGCTTGTTGAAGTCAAAACCATAGGGAACGGTGTTTTCTGTTTCGCCGCTGCCGAGGCCAAGAATGAAACGCCCCTTGGCGAGATGATCGATCGTCAGCGCCGTCTGAGCCAAGAGCGAAGGATGGCGCCGCACCGTATCGACCACACTCATCGCGATCGGCACATTTTTCGTTTGCTGCGAAACGGCGGCGGCTATGGCCAATCCATCGAGATGCCGGTGTGGCGATGGAGATACCGAAGCGAGATCCGTGAACTCCGAACTCCAGATCGAATCCGGCCAGAAACTCACCATATGATCCGGCAACCAGATCGAGTGATATCGCCCGCTGTCGTACTCGCTCAGTTTCGAGAAATCCAAAGGCAATGTCGTGCGCAGGAATGCAGCAGGCTGAACACGCATCCGACATCTCCCTCTCTGTCTTCAGACTAGAGCGGTGACACTTTGCGTCAATGGCATCAGGCGGGCGCCTGAGCCAGAGCCTGCGACCCGCCTTCATCGATCAGGCCATAGAGCGTAGTACGCTGGCGCAGCGTACGGCCAGCCGCACGCGCTGCCGCAGCGAGGTCTTCAACATTGACTTCTTGCCCATGCGCAGCGCCCGCCGCGCGGCTGATGCTCTCATTCATGAGCACGCCGCCAAGATCGTTCACGCCTGCCGCAAGACAGGCTGCGGCCCCGTCCACGCCAAGCTTGACCCAAGAACACTGAATAGAATCGATCGCACCATGTAGTACCAAACGGCTCACCGCATGCATCAGCACCGTCTCGCGCCATGTTGGCCCTCGCCGCGCCTTTCCGCGATGAAACATCGGGGCTTCCATATGTACGAACGGTAGCGGTACGAACTCCGTGAACCCACCCGTTTGCAATTGCAGGCGGCGAATAGCGAGCAAATGCCGCGCCCAATGTGTGTAAGTCTCTACGTGGCCGAACATGATTGTCGCCGTCGTCGCCAAGCCAACCTCATGCGCAGTCTTCACGACGCTGAGCCATTCTTGGGTAGATAATTTATCGGGGCAGATAAGCGCCCGCACCTCGTCATCGAGAATTTCCGCCGCCGTGCCCGGCAACGAGCCGAGCCCCGCCTCCTTCAAGCGTTTCAGGAAATCGCGTACCGGCATCTTCAACGTGGCGGCGCCAGAGCTCACCTCAAGCGGCGAGAAGGCGTGTACATGCATGTCCGGACAGGCACGCTTCACCGACTCAAGAATGCCGAGATAGGTCTCCCCCGTATAACTTGGATGAATACCGCCCTGCAGGCACACCTCCGTCGAGCCACGCGCCCGCGCCTCAAGCGTGCGCGCAGCGACCTCCTCATAGTCGAGCACGTAAGGCGTATCGCGATGACCGGCTTTCGCCGACGTTTTGGAGAACGCACAGAAGGAACACTTATAGCTACATATATTGGTATAGTTGATGTTGCGGTTGACAACATACGTCACCGCGTCGCCCTTCACCTCGGCGCGCAATGCATCCGCCGCGCGCACAATCGCTTCCGCCGCCGCACCGCGGCTCTCGAACAACCGCACGATATCGGCTTCCGAAAGCTCCATCCCGTTCTGCGCGCGCGCAAGATTACGCTCAATAGCAGCGTCGCCCATTATACCCGGCGCGTGCGGCAACGGTTTTTGTGACGAACCCAACGCTGGCGCGGCCACGCCGGGGCTCCAATCGCCTTCCCGCCCAAGCCCCTCGCCATCACTTAGCGCCAACACAGCAGGGCGCACGGCCGCGTCGAGCCAAATTTCAGAGGCGAGAGCAAACCTCGGATAGATAGTAAGGCGCTCGGTCAATGGCCGGCCCGCACGTGCGCAAACTGCGGCGAGCCGTTCAACTTCCGGCCAGGGCGCTTCAGGATTGACATGATCGGCGGTCACAGGCGAAACGCCGCCCCAATCGTCGATGCCAGCATCAAGCAACCGTGCGAGCCGCGCCATATTCAAGTTTGGCGGCGCTTGCACGGCTACATCGTCATCGAGAACGATGCGCGCCCAGGCGACCGCCCGCAAAAAAGCGTCTTCCGGCGGCGGCGACGCATGCTCCATGCGCGTGCCAGCCTTAGGCAGGAAGTTCTGCACGATCACTTCTTGTAGATGGCCGTAACGGCGATGCAGATCGCGCAGCGCAATCAGCGCATCCAACCGCTCTTCTTCAGTCTCACCGATACCAATCAGTACACCGCTTGTGACCGGCATGCGCACCACGCCCGCCGCCGCGAGCGACTCCATTCGCACAGCGGGGCGCTTGTCCGGCGAACCGAAATGCGGTCCACCGCGTTCGCACAGCCTGTCCGACGCGCTTTCCAGCATGAGCCCCGCCGATGCCGAAACACCGCGCAGCTGGCGATAATCGTCCTCACTCAGAACGCCGGCATTGATGTGCGGTAGAAGTCCCGTTTCCTTGAGCACCAGCCCCGCGACATGCGCGACATAATCGATCGTGCGCTCAAAGCCCATTTCGGTCAGTGCATCCCGCGCGACCGCATAACGGCGCTCAGGCGCATCGCCGAGCGTAAACAACGCTTCCTTGCATCCCATCGCCGCGCCACGCCGCGCAATGTCCAGCGCTTGGTCGGGCGTCAGATACGTGGCGGCCAATTTGCGCGGCGCCTTCGCAAAGGTGCAATAATGGCAAACATCGGCGCAAAGCTGCGTCAGCGGGATAAACACTTTTCGCGAATAGGTCGTCCGCATTGGACCACGCCCATCACGACGCGCGCGCGCTTCCGTGAGCAAGGTCTCGGTCGGCGCCTCAAGCAGCCAACGCCGTAGACTTGTATCCGCCTCCAGTTTCAAACGGCCACTCCCTTCGACTGGCGCGCCGCCGCCAATGCTTCGCGTGCGAGCGCAGCACGATCAGCCGCCGTACGCATGATGGCGGGCGCTGTCACCGCCTTTACGCCAACGGCCTCGACATCGCCAGCACGCGCAGCGTCGGACTCATCAATGATCAGCACGTCGATCAGCTCACGATAATGGCGCGCAACAGAAACTACATCCGGCTCCACCCCAAGCTCCCCCATGAGCTTGGCCGCAGGCCCTTTGAGCGCCTTGCCGGCGATAATCGGCGAGACCGCCACCCGCGGCGCACGCACACGCTCCAACTGCGCACGCACGCCAGGAACCGCCAAGATCGGGTCTATGCTGAGATAGGGATTGGACGGACAGATCATCACGGCGGCGAGGTCACGCCGCGTCAAGGCAGCGGAAAAAGCCGGTGATGGTCGCGCCACCTCTGCACCCACGTAGCGAATGGCGCGCGCCACGGGCTTACACTGCTCAGCGACGAAATAGCGTTGAAACGGCAACGCACACTGCTCGGTGTCAACCTCGGTGCGCACACGGTCGTCGCTCATGGGTGCGATCGCCGCTGCAATACCTAGGCGAAGCGCGAGATCTGATGTGACCCCCGACAAAGTCTCTCCGGCGCGCAAGCGATGGGTGCGCGCCAAATGCATGGCGAGATCGCGATCGCCAAGCATGAACCATTGCGGCTCACCCAAGCGCTCAAGCATCTCCATGCAGCGCCAACTCTCATCAGCGACTCCCCAGCCGCGCACAGCATCGGAAAGCCCGGACAAGGCGTACAAGACGGTGTCAATGTCTGGCGAAATGCTGAGCCCGATATGTTCGAAATCATCGCCCGTATTGACGACGATGGTTAGCTGCTCCGGGGGCAGCACTGCCGCCAGCCCCGCCGCGAACTTGGCGCCGCCCACGCCGCCGCAGAGCGCCAGCACATGCCCTTCCATCACCGGAATAGATCCTGATCCAGCGGACGCAGAGCCATAACCGCGCCGTTTCCATCCTCGCGCGTCACATAACGCTGCACCCCGCGCACAATCGCAACCGGCGTGCCCTCCGCCCCCTCGCCCATGGCCAAGACCGCCACCGCCGCAATCGAGTCCGCAACACCGACCAACGTGGCGCGCAACGCCCTGCCAAAGAGGTCAGCCTCGCCGCAGCGATCGTGCAGTACTTGCAATCCAGCGCAGCCAATCGCCGTGCCAATTGTGCCCATGCGCCATGCGCGGCCCAAACTGTCGGCGATCAACACAGCAGGCGCCGCACCTGACGCTGCGCTTAGCTCAGCACGGATGGCCCGCGCGCTAGCGTCCGCATCGCGCGGCCAAAGCAAAACGGCGTCATCTTCGCCGCCTTCTATATTGGACGCATCTATGCCCGCATTTGCTGCAACATGACCGGTGCGTTGACGCGTGATCGTCACTTGTGGCGTAGCGCGCATAATCTCAGCGCTTTCATCACGCATCAATTGCATCAGAGCGGCAGGCCGGCCAGTGCGCTGCGCAAGCGTCTCTGCCTCCGCGCCAGCCTCCACATCACTCAGACGCACTTTTCGCCCTTCAACCTTCGAGACTATTTTTTGAGCGACCACCACCACATCGCCGTCGTTGACATTAAACCCTACATGCAGTGCGGCCTTGGCGATTTCGCGCGCTACGCTCATGCCCTCTTGAAACATTGGCAACCCACGTAGAACCGTCACACTCATGCCGGTGACGACGCTTGGCCCGGAAGCGGGCGCGTCTTCTGGCTGCATCTGAAAGCACCCTTTCGCCTCAGCGGATTGCCTATTACAGCCGCCGCTGCAGCCGTGGCAAACAGTGGCGCCACAAGCCGAACCTGTCCAGTCGAGCCCGATTGCGGCTAGCGCGCGCGCATGCTTGAAGCGTCTTGGGAGATAATCATGGCTGTACTCGCCATTGCCGGCCGCGCGGAACACCCCAGTCACCTTGCGCATCCGCACGCCAAACATAGCGAGGCCGCGTTCGCCGCTAACAATATTGCGCCAGCGAACAAGGACTTTGTGCTCGGCCTTAAGTCCATGCCGTCGTGACCTGCTGGGCCATTACGCCAATCAAGGCGCCCCAAAATTGCAAAACAAGGCTTCAGCCGGCGCTCAGTGAAACGGCCCGCCTGCGCCTTGTTGCGAACATGCTGCGCCATGTGGTGGAGACGACAAGCGCAGCATTGCACGTCGACAAAGTCTATGTGCTTGGGCCATCGCGCCATGCCTTGCCACACTCAACTCCGCGGCTCGCGGACCGAGGCGCAGGCCTCAATGACGAGCTTACGCAAGCGCTCCACGTCGCTGCTAAAGCGGGCGTCGACCGCGTCATCATCATTGCAGCCGATCTGCCAAAGCTCACATCCCATGATGTAGACGCACTCGCGATGCTTGGAGCCGATGTTTGCGCCATCGCACCCGATCGTAAACGCTCCGGCACAAACGCCCTATCGCTGCCTCTCCCAGCCGCAGCCGATTTCAAATTTCAATTCGGGGCGAACAGCTTCGCTTTGCATAGCGCCGAGATTGAACGCCTCGCACTCAATATAGCCGCGATCTGTTCGCCAACCTTGGCGCTAGACATAGACGAGCCGAACGATCTGGCGGATGTGCCGGAGGCATTGCGCGCATAGCAGGATCCACTGGCGCACAGGTCCTAGATATCGCCCGTGCGGTATCTAGCCGTGCGTGCTATGCTACGCCTTCAGTCGCCGCGCTATTCTGCCTCCTGAACAGAGGTGACACATGCCCCCGCCCGATATGTCTTTGACCGAACAGGTCGCCATTATCACCGGTGGCGGCGGCGGCATCGGGCGCGCCATTGCGCTGGCCTTCGCGTCCGTCGGTGCTGATATCGTCATAGCCGACATTGTTCCGGAGCGTTGCGAGGAGACCGCCGCACGCGTGCGCGCCTTAGGACGCCGCGCCCTTTCCGCGCCGACAGACGTTGCCGATACGGACAAAATCCGAGCAACGGTCGAGCGAGCCGCGAAGGAATTCGGCCGGCTCGATATTCTCGTCAACAATGCTGGCGGCACTAATCAGCGCCCCTTTTTGGACCAATCCGAAAAAAGCTGGCGTAAACTGATAGACCTCAATCTAGTCAGCATGTTCGCCGCCACGCACGCTGCGGTTCCAGAAATCATCAAAGGCAAGCGCGGCGGCGCCATCATCAATGTGGCCAGTATTGAGGGCTCGCGCGCAGCGCCCGGCTATGCGGCCTACGCGGCCTGTAAGGCCGGCATGCTGAATTTTACGCGCACGATGGCGCTCGAGCTGGCGGAGCACCGTATTCGCGTCAACGCCATAGCGCCGGACTACACAATCACGCCGGGCACGCGCGGCAATATTGGCGGGCCCGTCGATGAGTCCAAATGGTTCAAGCCGAACGCCGCCCAAGACGACGCCACCGCGCGCCGCATTCCGGCAGGACGCGCCGGCATCGATAGCGAATGCGGCGACGCAGCCGTGTTTCTCGCGTCGAACATGAGTGCTTATGTGAATGGCGCTACTCTTCCCGTCGATGGCGGCACATGGGCGTCGAGCGGCTGGGTGCGCAATCAAACCGGTAAGTGGGTGCTCGTCGAGGAAACCCTGAAAGCCTGAAGGTGATCCGATGAGAATTAACGTCACCATGCCCTTCGATCGTTCCGGCACGCCGGACGATTTCCAGACGCCGGAAGCAGTGACCGCGATTTCCCAAGCGGCGGAACGCGCTGGCTTTGCGGGCGCATGCGTCACCGATCACCCGGCGCCGACGGGCCGTTGGCTCGATGCCGGTGGGCACAACGCGCAAGATCCATTCGTCATGCTGTCCTTCATCGCGGCTGCGACCAAAACCCTGCGCCTGCAAACCGGCATCCTCGTGCTGCCCTACCGCAATCCCTTCATCGTTGCGCGCTCCGTCGCCACACTCGACATCTTCTCCAAAGGCCGCGTTTCGCTTGGTGTCGGCGCAGGTTACTTAAAAGGCGAATACAAGGCGCTCGGCGCCAATTTCGATCAACGCAACGAAATCATGGATGAATATATCCGCGCGCTGAAAGCGGCGTGGACGCAAGATGAATTCACTTTTGAAGGCACGGGCTATCAGGCTCTCGGCAATCGCGTCATGCCGCGCCCCTTACAGCGTCCGCATCCGCCTATTCTGATCGGCGGCAATTCCAAGCGCGCAATCCGTCGCGCCGTTGAACTCGGCGACGCCTGGTATCCGTTCTTCACCGGCCCCGCACAGCTTTCCGCGACAGCGCGCACGCAAGCTATGAATAGCGAACTCGATATCGACGAAGGCATCGCCTACATGCGCGCGCACGCCGAAAAAACTGGGCTAAAAATGCCGGAGGTTCACCTCAGCAGCCTCACCTCGCCCGGCGAGCAATGGACGCCGGCATCCCTGATCGACAAGATCGGCCGCTTCAAAGATCGCGGCATCCTTTCCGCCGCGCTCCACGTTAGCGGCAATAACGTCAAAGAATGGTGCGAAAACGCTGAACGCATTGGCGCTGATGTGATCTCCAAAATCTGACGCCTAGGCGTCATCCGGCGCATGCTCTTTGATCTCGTCCACCAGCCCCCATGCCAGCGCCGTGTTGGCGCTGATACGCCGTCCGGAAAGCAGCATCAAAGCGGCGCGCTGGCGGCCTATGCGGCCCGGCACGGATACGCAACCACCAGCGCCTGGGATGAGCCCCATGGCCAGTTCCGGAAGCTGGAACCAAGCATTAGCGGAGGCCGTCACACGCCCTGCAAAGGCAGCCAACTCCATGCCCGCGCCGACACATGCGCCCTGGACATGCACATGGAGGCTTTGCGCACGGCCGCTCATCGCAAGCATCTGAGCCGGCAATGTGCGGCTCCTGATAATGTGTGCGCTTGCCGGGTCGTCCGTGACGCCGAATTCCTCGAGATCGCCGCCGATACTGAATGCCGCCCCTGCGGCGCGCAGCTCCACAATTTTGATATCCGGATCGGCGCCGGCGACAGCAAAGGCTTCGCTCAATCCATCGCGCATGACACGGCCAATGGCGTTTCGCGCCTCCGGACGATCGAGCACGATGCGCAGCACGTCATCGCGCCGCTCCAAACGCACACGTCCGTCGGGTAGTGCATTGGGCGCGGGCTTGCGCCCCGCCAGCCAGCCCCGATGTTCAGCGCTGCCTTGCAGCAGCCCGTAGCACATCGACTCCAGCATCAGCGCGCGCGACGCGTCGATCCCCTCCAAAGCGCGCAGCAATTGCATGGCGACGCTTGCGGCCTTCGGCGCCCGCTCAACCTGCCGCGCAATCGCATCCGCACTTATCGGCTCTTCAATTATCGCGTCGAGCGCGGGCGCCGCCGGATGCGCGCGATCGCCAATTCCGACCAAAGGTATGGATGCTTCCGCAATGCGCGTGTCGGATAGACAAGATTCCAGATCGATAAACGCCAGATTGCGCCCAGCCGCTACGGCGTCGGGTAGATCCTGTGGCGCGACGATCAATTCCTGCACGTCCATGCTCCAAGTTTAGAGGTTTTCCGCGTGTTCCGCGATGGTAGACTCCGCCACAGGAGGAAAGCCGCTCATGACACCGCGCCAAGAGACGCCATCCGAGCCTGCGTCTCTAGACATGCTCGCGCGCGAAGCGCTTTCACGCCCGGATTCTGATCCGGCCATCGAGTTCAAAGGCCGATGGTTCACCTGGGGCGACCTGCGCCGGATCGCGGCTGCTCTCAAAGCCGCCATCGCCGCCAGCGGCGCCAGCCCACGCACACCCATCGCATTCGCACCGCACAACCGGCCGGCGGCGCTCGCGGCTTTGGTCGGCCTGATCGCCGAAAAGCGCAATATCTGTATGATTTATGCGTATCAATCCAAAGCCGGGATCGCGCGTGATGTCTTACGCCTGGACGCGCCCGTGCTTGTAGCCGACGCCGCCGATTGCGTTGAGGATGTACGCGACATGGCGCGTGAGCACGGCGTTGCACTCATTGGGCTCAGCGAAATGGATGCCGCGCCGATTGCCGGATTTGAACACGCCACACGCCAAAGCCCCGACGCCGAAGGCGAAGCGCGCATCGACATCCTGACCAGCGGCACCACCGGCCCGCCTAAACAATTCCCGCTACGTTATGACCTGATTGCGCGCCACTATCTGGGCTTCAACCTGTTCCAGCAGACGCCTGAAAAACAGCCGCCCGCGCTCCTCTATTTCCCGCTCGGCAACATCTCAGGCATCTACACCACCGTGCCGACGCTTCTCAGCGGTCAGCGCGTCGTCTTGCTTGAGCGTTTCACCGTGGAGGGCTGGCGCGACCACCTCGTTCGCTACCGCCCGCGCCGCAGCGGTTTGCCGCCTGCCGGATATCAGATGGTGCTCGACGCCAACATTCCGCGCGAAGAGCTGTCTTGCATCGAAAGCATGGGCGCAGGCGCCGCGCCGCTTGATCCGACTGTACATCGCACTTTTGAAGACCATTACGGCGTCCCGATCCTGCTCTCCTATGGCGCTACCGAGTTTGGCGGTCCGGTAACAGCATGGACGCCGGCGCTCTATCAGGAATGGCGTGAAAAGAAATTCGGCAGCGTCGGCAAGCCAATCCCTGGCGCGCAATTACGCGTGGTCGACATCGAGACAGGCGCGCCATTGCCTCCAGGCCAAGAAGGCATTCTCGAAGTGATTTCACCCCGGATTGGCCCAGATTGGATTCACACCTCTGACATCGCATTGATCGACGAAGATGGATTCATTTTCCATCGCGGCCGCGCAGACGGCGCCATCATGCGCGGCGGGTTCAAGCTGCTTCCGGAAACGATTGAGCGCGCGCTGTTATTGCACCCGGCCGTAGCGGCCGCTGGTGTGATCGGCATTGCCGACCGCCGGCTTGGCCAAACCCCAGCCGCAGCGATCGAAGTGAAACCGGCCGCCCCGACGCCAGATATTGTCGAGCTTGAAATACACCTGCGTCAGCATGTGCCCGCGACACATATCCCAACACAATGGCGCATTGTCGAAAGCTTGCCGCGCACGCCTTCCGTAAAGACGGACCGCCCTGCTTTGCGTGCCCTATTCAATACAAAATGAGCTTCAGCTTCGGCCGCGATAATCGCGGATGCCAAGCTCCATAAGACGCGCCTCAGCACGCAGAAGCAGCTCCGACTGAACATCAGCCCGCACGCTTCGGCTTTTGAAGGTTGCGTCGGTCACGAGCGTAACGCTGCGCTCAACCCCAGTCCAAAGCGCTGTCGCCATTGCATAAGTCGGCGCCAGCGTATCATCGGGATCGCCATCCATCTGCTCGACCAGCAATCTGAGCACTGGCGTGGTTGTGGCGATGCGATGCGCTCTTATGCGATCATCACCGGCGTCAATATAGCTGTTGCGCAGTTGCAGGATGCGCACACGGAAAACCCAAAAATGGCAGTAATCATGCAGGAAGGCTTCGCAACATGCGCCAAGATTTTCGTCGGGCCATTGCGTTCGCAGCTTCGCCACATAGGCCTCTTCCGCCAACGCCATGGTACGGTCGAGCACGGCGAGAAATAATTCGCTCAGGTCGTTGAAATACAAATAGAGCGTCGTCATCCCCAACGACGCTTCACGCGCAACCGAGCTTAGCGAGAGCGGCGTATCCGTCTCCGAAGTCAGCAGCTTTTCCGTCGCTGCGAGAATGCGCTCGCGCGTGTCGCGGCCTTTACGGCCAAGCCGCTGCCCTAGCAAGTTATGGCTGATGTCTTCACCAGCCTGCGCGGTCGGCGCATCAGCTATAGCTTTCTGCGACGATTGCGTTTTGCCCACGCTCATCAACTCCCTGCGCGCGCCCTTAGGCGCCGCCCACGCCGATAAGTTTGGTTTCGAGGAACTCCTCGATGCCCTCACGGCCCCACTCGCGCCCGATGCCGCTTTGCTTGTAACCGCCGAAAGGAAGGTCGCCGGCAATGCACATGCCGCCATTCACGCTCATCGTGCCGGTACGGATGCGCTTAGCGATTTTCATCGCCCGCTCCTTCCCGCCAGTGACCATGCCCGAAAGCCCATAATCGCTTTCATTGGCGATGCGGATCGCGTCCTCATCGTCCTCATAAGGAATGACGACGAGCACCGGGCCGAAAATTTCCTCCTGCGCAATGCGCATCTTGTTGTCGACATCGACGAACACAGTCGGCTCGATGAAATAGCCTTCGCCCTTGTCTGGACGCGCCTTGCCGCCGGCCAACAGCCGCGCGCCTTCCTTCTTGCCAAGCTCGATATAGGCCAGCACGCGCTCTTGCTGCTTCTTGGACACAACCGGACCCATGATGTGTCCCGGATTGTCGATGTCGCCCCAATTGTCGCCGAAGCCTTGATAGGCCTTCTCAAGGATGGCGACCGCTTCCTGATAGCGGCTCTTTGGCACCAGAAGCCGCGATGTGACCGCGCAGCCCTGGCCGGCATGAAATACCAACATCGAACGCGCGACGGTCATCGGAAAGTCCGGCGCATCGTCCAGGATGATGTGCGCCGACTTGCCGCCCAATTCGAGGAAAACGCGTTTCAGCGTCGGCGCGCCCTTTTCCATGATGCGCCGCCCTACGCCCGTCGAACCCGTGAACGAGATGAGATCGACGCGCGGATCGGTGACCAGCATTTCGCCAGCCTGCGCCGGATCGGAAGCCGTGATCACGTTGAACACGCCCGGCGGGAAACCGGCCTCATGGGCGAGTTCACCCATGATCGCGCCCATGAGCGGCGTATCGGGCGCCGGCTTCAAAATCACCGTGCAACCGGCGAGCAGAGCGGCATGCACTTTGCCGATCTGCACATAGAGCGGCACATTCCAAGGCGTGATGGCGCCGACAACACCTACAGGCTCATACACGGCGACACGATGAGTATTGCCGCCGCGAAACTCGCGCAGGCCATAATCCTTTTCCCACGCGACATCGGGAAAGACTTTGAGGTAGTCGTCCCCTCCCTGAAGAGCGTTATCGACATGCGCCAAACCTACTGCGCCAGTCGCGGCGCCGGCTTCGTGACGCGCAATATCGCCAAGCCGCTCCTTGTTGGCGCGCAGCAAGTCCTGGAATTTCTTCACAAGCTCGAAGCGCTTTTCCTTATTGGTGGTCCAATCGCCCGCATCGAAAGCGCGGCGCGCGGCGGCAATGGCTTCGTTCACATCTTCCGGCGTCGCATCCGCGGCCTTGGCGATGACTTCCCCCGTCCACGGGCTGATGTCGTCATAGGTCCGGCCGCCAGCGGCCGGCCGCAACTTGCCGTCGATATAGAGCAGGCCGTCAGAAAGCTTCGCCATGTTCTCATCTCCCTCATGCGCACCGGACAGCATATTTAAGCCGCGCCCGGCCCCAGTGCGAGGCCTCTGCCGCCCGCGCGGTGCTGTTATCGCCCCGATGATCCCAGACGCCTCGCTACGCTTGATTTCCAGCATGGGCCGCGTGTTTGGCCGCTACGTAACCCCACACGAAGGAAGGCCCCACGCTGCCGCCTGCCGCGGGTTCACGCCGCCCCATGGCCGACGCAGTCGATACGCCGGTCGCGTAGAGCCCTTCGATCGGCGCACCATCCGCCTTCAGCACGCGCGCATACTCATCCGTGACCAGCCCTCCATACGTGCTCACATCGCCAGGGTACACCTGAACCGCATAGAACGGCCCCTGCTCCAGCGTTCCCAGGGATGGCGACGGCTGATGCGCTCTATCGCCCTGCCAGCGCTGATAGACGTTGCCGCCCTTGTTGAAATCGTCGTCCTTGCCGCGCCGCGCAAAGCCGTTGAAACGTTCGACCGAGGCTTTCAGTTTTCCAGCATCCATCCCGCACGCTGCGGCGAGCGCCTCTAGCGTTTCGCCCTTCTTGAAAACGCCAAAGCCCACCATCGCTTCGAGCTTCTCGCCCTTTTGGTTCATCAGCGAATATTTGCCGGTGTATTGGCTATCGACCACCAGCCAACTCGGCACAGCGGGCGAGACCTTATCGCGCGCCTTCAAGCCGTCGCAAAAATCCACATACGACCCCGCCTCATTCATGAAACGCTCGCCGCTTTGATCGACGACGATCGCATGCGGCTTGGCTGCATCGCTCTGCAGCATCGGCTTCATGTCTGTCGCGCCCGGCGGCAGCGCAATTTGGGACCCGACTGTCGCATCCATCTGTGCGACCGCGCCCCCAATACGCAACGCCTCTTCAATCATCTCGCCGGTATCGCCCGGCTGAACCTGCGACCATTCCACCTTCGTGCCGGGCAGATATTGATCGCGGAGTTTCTGACTCTTGGAGAAACCTCCCGCATTAATCAGCACGCCAAGGGCGCCGCCAATGCGCTTATCCTTACCGTCCTGAGTAACGACAACACCTACCGCACGGCCGTTCTCAATCAGAATTTCCTTCACCGGCGTATTGACGCGAATATCGGCGCCCGCCTTCAGCGAAGCCTGCAACATGCGCCCTTGCAAAGCCTGTCCGCCTGTGACGAGCGGCGCCTTGGTCAGCTTCATATAGATCATGCGAAGCCCGATCGCGGCCATGGCCAGCTTGGCGTCCAAACCGCCGCCGCCGACACGCATCACTTCGCCCATGGTTGCGGGCACTGGAATAACGGTGGGCCTCAGCTTTTCCTTCCATTCGCCGAGTTCATTGATATCGAACAGATCGGCGCAAATCGTACGTCCAGCCTCAAGGCCGCCCGGCGCATCGTCATAATAATCGGGCCAGTATTTGATACGCTGAAGCTTGATGCCCTGAGCGATCAGAAAATCGAGCAGCTTCGGCGCCTCAGAAACAAATGAGCGCCGCCGCGCCGGCGTCGCCCCAGGCAAGTTCGGATCGTCGCTATTGATCGCATCGAGATAGGCATTGGCTTTTTCGGCGCTATCCTCGACACCGTCTTGCTTCAGGAACCGGTTGTTCGGAATCCACATGACGCCGCCAGAGCGCGCCGTGGTGCCGCCGACCAGATCGGTCTTCTCCAGGATGACGACGCTTTTGCCTAAAGAGCGGAGCAGCAGCGCCGCCGCCATTGATCCCCCGCCGCTGCCGATCACAACGAAATCGAATGTCTCATCCATTCGTGCGCGCCCTCCTCGCCCGTTCTTTGTTTTACTTACGGCTTCCAGGCGTGCAGATGCACATTGGCCATAAAGACATCGGACGGCATGTCGATAACCGCGCGGAACGCGTCTGTCACCGACTTCACCTGCGAGATCGGACGTTGACGCAAGTTCAGACCGGCTTCCGCGCACGATTCATGGAAACGCTTCCAGGCTTCGGGATCGGCGACCTCCATCGGCTTTTCCATGTCGATCATCATGCCGGCGCGCACATTGGTGACGCGGATGCCGGCAGGCTGAAGCTCGTGATAAAGTCCCTCTGAAAGCCGATCCAGGGCCGCCTTGGTCGTCTGATACAGAACCAGGTGCGGGAACGGGCTTATGCCAACCGCCTCGCTGCCCACATTGATCACGTGTCCGCCGCGCCCCATCATCGCCAGCGCCGCGCGCGTACACAGGATCGGCCCCATGACGTTGGTGTGCACCGCTTGTACAATTTGTTTGTCGCTCGCATCGGCGATGAGCGTCGGCTCATAGATCGCAGCATTATTGATGAGCACGTCGATCTTCGGGTGCGTTTTCGCAATCGCCGCGAACGCACTCTTCACGGATTCGGGAGCGCCAACATCGCATCCAATGGCCACCGCCTTCTCGCCGATCTCCTGGGCGGCGGCCTCAACCTTCGCCAGCGTACGCCCAAGCAAAACGACATTGTCACCGTCAGCCGCGAAACGCCGCGCCAAGGCGCGCCCAAGGCCCACTCCGGCGCCGGTAATGACGATGACTTTCGACACGCTCTTCCTCCCTCACTCACCTTCGTTTTCTGCACGGAGCGCGCAATCCCCATCGCCGCGGCGATGCCGATGCTGTGTGCGCCCCTGCATGGCGTGAGTAACAGCATCGCAGCGGAGGAGCGAGCCCAAATTGGCGCACAGCGCTCCCTCTTTGCGCGGTCTCGGCTTGCAACCTCTTGCCGCCCCAGTTCATGCTTCGCACACATGCATCGAGCCAGCGTATTCCTCGAATCCACCGCGCACGAAATTGCCCGAGCAAGCGCGCGGCTAGGCGAGCGCGTGCTCTTGGACGCCAGCATACTTGACCGTAGCGACAGCGTTCCACTCTCGCCGCCGGGACGTCAGTCCGCCAATGGCGCGTGCCGGCTAATCTCCGCGCGCGACGGCTGGATCGCCGCCAACCTGCCAAGAACCGATGATCTGGAAGCCATTCCCGCGCTGTTGGAAGAAGCGCCGGGCGGCGACATTTGGGCTATGCTGGAATTGAGGACGCCGCGTCATTCCTGCGCTTCTCTAGTGGGCCGCGCGAAACTGCTCGGCCTGGCTATCGCGCGCGTGGCTGAAACTGCGGCGCCGGAACTGCCATGCTCAATACTACGCGTGGGCGAGAGCCAACGGACGGGCAAGCCCCTGCGCGTCATCGATTTCTCAACGCTCTGGGCCGGCCCACTCTGCGGCTCGATCTTTGCCGGGATGGGCGCAGAGGTCCTAAAACTCGATACGACCGAGCGCCCCGATCCAACGCCACACACAGCGCCAGTGCTAGACCGGCGCCTGAATGGCCGAAAGACCAGACAAAGCATGCCCATTGCCGAAGCGGGCCGCACACTGAACGACCTCATCGCGCGATCAGACATTCTCATTACCAGCGCACGCACGCGCGCACTGGACGCGCTGCGAATCGATCAGGCCCGCGTCTTTGCGCGTAATCCCTCTCTCATCTGGATCGCCATTACCGGCCATGGGCGAAAATCCAGCCGCATTGCCTTTGGTGACGATGCAGCTGCTGCCGGGGGATTGTTGGATTGGCGCGAGGGTGCGCCGCACTTTATCGGCGATGCAATCGCGGATCCCCTCACGGGTATGGCGGCCGCGGCTTCGGCGCTTGCTATGCGAGAGCGCGGCGAAAGCGGCATGATCGACGCCAGCCTCTCTCATGTCGCGGCCTACGTTGCGGCTCAAGGATGACAAACGCGCTTCTCATCCGCAACGCCGAACTGGGCGGCGAACTTAAAGACGTGCGCATCGAAGCAGGCCGCATCGCAGCCATTGGTGAAGGCCTTCCACGCACCGCCTGCGAACGCGACGCCGCAGGCGGCGCTCTCATTCCCGGCCTTCACGATCACCATATCCATCTTTTCGCGACAGCGGCTCGGCTGGCATCGGTCGATTTGTCGGGCGTGCAGAGCAAGCAAGCCTTGCTTGATGCACTCCGAACGGCCGCCGCCTCGCGCCCAGCTCAAGATTGGATCCGCGCCGTCGCCTATGACGACAGCCGCATCGGCCTCATCGGCCGCGCCGATCTCGACGCTGCCGGCCTCGCGCATCCAATTCGCGTGCAAGATCGAACAGGAGCGCTTTGGGTGCTCAACACACACGCGCTGGAGCGCGTGCTGGACGATGCGCCGCCGCCCTGCGTCGATCGGGACGCCAGCGGAATGCCAACCGGACGCATATGGCGCGGTGACACATGGTTGCGTACGCGCTTGTCTTCAGCGCCGCCATCGCTCACCGGGCTCAGCCAAAAGCTCGCCAGCTTCGGGATCACGGGCGTCACTGACGCGAGCGTCACAACTGGGCCGGACGAAGCTGCGCTGCTAGCGCAGGCGCGCGCGCACGGCGAGCTGCTGCAATCGCTGTATCTCATGAGCGGCGCGGCGCTCCCGCCGTCACCGCATTATGAAATAGGACCGGCTAAAATTCTTCCCGACGAGCGCGCATTGCCCGCACTTACAGACATCGTCGCGCAAATGAACACGGCGCGCTCACAGCAGCGGCGCATCGCGGTTCACTGCGTCACAGCCGCCGAACTCGCGATTACGCTCGCCGCGTTCGACGCCATTGGCGCTCTCCCAGGCGATAGGATCGAGCATGGCGGCATAATCCCGGCAGGCCTATTCGAAAACATCCGCACCCTTGGCTTGATTGTCGTCACGCAACCGGCCTTCATTTTCGATCGCGGAGACCGCTATGCCCGCGACATCTCCCCTGACGAACGGCCCGACCTCTATCGTCTAGCCAGTCTACGCCAAGCTGGCATCGCCATCGCGGCGGGCAGCGACGCGCCCTATGGCAGCTTCGATCCTTGGCGCGCGATCCAAACCGCTACCGATCGGACATCAAAAAATGGTCGCGTCTTAGGTGAGGAAGAGCGTATCGCCGCACGCGACGCACTCGGACTATATCTGACGGCAGCCCCAGATCCAGGCGGCCCAGAACGCCGCATTGCCGTAGGCGCGCCCGCCGACCTCTGCCTATTGGCCACCCCGCTCTCGACGGCTTTAAACGAACCGTCCGCAATACAAGTCCGCGCGACCATTGCCGGCGGCGAGGTCATTTATTCCGCGTGATATCCGTCTCGCGCATGCTGATCTCCTGCGCGGCGCTAGCGACCAGCCGCCCGGTGCGATCATGAATCATGCCGCGCACCAGCCCCCGTCCATGCCCCGTCCATGGGCTTTCCGTGCGAAATAACAGCCATTCATCGGCGCGTAGCGGCGCATGAAACCAAAGCGTATGATTGAGCGATGCAACGCTCATAGTGTTTCCGGATTTTTGATGCGCAGCGCCGGCTGATGACGGAAACCAATAATCCGACATAAAAGCCAACACACATTGATGCGCGCGCGCGTCATCAATGTCCGCCGCAGAAGGCATGCGCAGCCAATAGCTGCGCTCTGGCGCGCCATTCTCCCCAAAGCGCAATTTACCCGCATCAATCACACGAAGCTCAAGCGGAAAGCGCTCGTATATCTCCGCCATGATCTGCGAGACTTTGCCCCCACCTGCACGCAGCACATCCCCCATGCTCGCGACGTCCTCAGGTGACGGCGCTGGACGCACGTCGTTGGCCTGATGCGCGGGTCCGTTTTCCCCATCGTGGAAAGAGCACAGCAAATCAAAGACCGGCTTATCCTTCTGCCAAGCCAACACACGCCGCATTGCGTAGCGGCGTCCGTCGCGGACGATCTCAACCTCATAATCGACCGGTTCAGAGACCACCCCTGCACGCAAAAAATATCCGGTGCACGAATGTGCCGCCCAGGGAGGCGTGACACGCTGCGCCGCGCACAGCGCTTGCGCCACGAATTGGCCGCCGAAAATCGCATCCAATCCGTTGTCATGCTGCCGCACGCTGCGAAAGCGCCGCTCATCGACCTGCTGCAAATCTAGCAACGTGCGCGCATCTAAGGCTGCGGCGGATGCGCCTCTAGTCATTAGTAACGCCAGCCACGAAGGCGATTGCCGCCATCGCAGCTCACAATCTCGCAATTGATGAACCGCGCTTCGTCCGAAGCCAGAAACACATAAAGATTGGCTATGTCATCGGCCGTGCCGTGTAGCGGCAATAATTGCATGCCCTGCACGCGCGCATACGTTTCCTTAGGCAGCCCCGCCACATTCGCGGGCGTTTCCATAATCCCCGGTTCAACCGCGTTGACCCGCACGCCATCAGACGCAAATTGATGCGCCATGCCATAAGTGATCGAATTTAACGCCGCCTTGGTCACCCCGTAAGCCGTGGCTGGCGTATTCGACGCCATGGAGGACTGATTAAGAATAACCCCCTTCGCTGCCGCCAGCGGCGCCCGCAACGCTTCCGCCAATATTAGCGGCGCGACCGTATTGACCGAAAAATATCGAAGCCATTTTTCCTGGCTCAGCCCGGTAAAGGAGTGGGCGATTTCGCCATAGGCAAGGCCGGCATTGTTCACCAGCGCGTCTAGGCGCGCGTGCTTGGCACAGAAAGATTTGGCGAAGTCGTGGATCTCGCTCTCGGCGCTGAGGTCTACCCGATGTGACGAAACATGCGCGGCGCCGAGCAGCTTAGCCGTCTCGGCCATACCGGCATCATCCAAATCCATGAGCGCAACCCTTGCGCCCTCTCGCGCAAACGCAAGCGCGATGGCGCGCCCCAGACCGCCCGCGCCGCCCGTCACGACCGCCAACCGCCCCTCAAGGCGCATACTCATAACTATCTCCACACGCGTAGCGCTTATTTCGACGCCAACTTACTTTCCAGCCGGCCAATCTCAGTCCGCAGCCACATGGTCTCGCTCAAATTTACCCCGCCGCTTTGCGCCAAAAGTTCGCGCAAAGCATCCCGCATCGCCTTGATGGATTCCACATGGTCCGGTTCGACGCCAAGCGCAATATCGAGGAGATGAACGGCTTCAAGCGTCATCCCCTCGCTGAGTTTAGAGCGCGCACGCGCGGCGATGCGGTTCGCGCCCCCCGACAATTCCAGAAGATCGGCATTGATATGCTCGCGCGGCACGCCATAGAGCGACGCGGTCGACTCATAGTGGAACCAGCCTGAGTTTTCTTCCCAGATCGCGCGCACGGTCCAGCGCGTATTGCCGTGAAACTCTCCGATTGCCAGATCATGCGGGAGCGTGATCTCACGCATGAGCGTGTGCACGTCCTTGCCTTCATTCATGCCCTTGATTGTCTCAGCGCGAATGTAACTGACCGCCGCGTGCATCTTGTCGAGACTGCGCTTGATTTCGCTTTCGCCTTCAATCGGCGCCCCGTGCCCAGTTATGAGAAGCTTCGGCTTCAGGTCGCGCACACGTTCCAGCGAGCGCAGATAATTGGCCGCCAAGCGCGGCTTGTCTCCACGCACAGTGGTCAAGTTCGGCAGCGCCTCGAACACGGGGCCGAATAGGTTTCCAGTGAAGGCGATCCGTTCGTCCGGAAGCCACACCACCAAGGAGCACAAGCTTTCCCCGCCAGGCGTGGAAATCAATTCAAATCGTTTCCCACCTTGTTCGAACGAATAGGTTCGGTCGACTTCGATATCGGGCGTGATCTTCGGGGGCGCAGGCGCATTGGCGCCGCGCTTGATGGTTGACGCCCATAACCGCCGCGACCGGCGCTGCAAATACGGGCCCAGTTCGTTGAAATAATTCCAGGTCTCAACAAAACAGCGATGAGCGACGATTTCGGTTTGCTCGTCTCTGATGCTCGGCACGCCGCCATAATGATCAGCATGAGCCTGAGTCAGTATGATCCTGCGCAACGGGCCGCCACGATGCGGCGCAAGCAGCTTCTTGTTGCGCTCGGCATTGTCCATGAACCCCGCATTGATCAGCACATCGCCATCGCCTGTGTTGATCAGATATAGGTTGGAAATATCCTTCACCATCCAGATGAAGCCGCCGATTTTCGTCGCTTCCGTCTGCGCTTCGCCTGCTGTGACCAGCGCCGCCAATGCTGGATTGCTCTCCTGCTTGGGCGCGCTCATGCGCCGGCCTCGAAATCGATCATCACTTTCGCCGATTGCGGCGTGCCGGCAATCTTCAAACCCTCCAGCACGTCGTCAAACCGCAAGCGATGACTGATCAGGCTTTGCGCCTTGTTCTTTATGCGAGGTAATGCAGCCACAACGTCATTCATTTCGGTCGGATAGCCCATCGCCGTGGTGATGCTCATTTCCGTCGTCAGCATTGCGCCAAGGTTCACTTCAATCGGTTTCAGATACGCCGCCGTGATCACAAAGCGCGCATGAAATTTCGCCATCCCAATAACGTCATTGACGATGCTGGGCGCACCTGCGGCGTCGATATAGGCGTCCGTTCCGACAGCATCGCGATTGAGGATGCGCGTCTTGCCGTGCAACTCCATCAGGCGCGCGCGTACATCTTCCTTAGCTGGATTAAGCACTGCGCGCGCGCCTAGCGCCTGAGCACGCTCCAGACGCTCTTCCGCCAGATCCAACGCCACAACATCTGTGACGCCGCGATCGACCAACCACAACACCATACCCAAACCAATCGGGCCGCAGCCGAACACAACAATCTTGTCGCCCGGCTTCACGTCAGCGCGATTGACGCCATGCAGCGCCACGGCCAGCGGCTCGGCGAGTGCGGCGACTTCATAGGGAAGACCGTCCGGCATCGACAGCAGACTACCGCCGACGCGCGCATCGCCCACGAGAACTTCATCGGCGAACGCCCCTTCCGGACCGCCGCTGCCGATAAATGTCGAAGTCTGCATCGGATTGATGATCACACGCTGGCCAATCTTCACACCCTCCACATCCTTGCCGACCTGCACCACTTCGCCGGCTGCCTCGTGGCCGATTGGCGTCACGCCGCCGGGCTTGCGCATGATGCCGCCCATCTTGATGTAGGATAGATCGCTGCCGCATATGCCGCACGCCTTCACCTTCACCACTACGTCCTTATCGCCCGCTTTTGGCGGCGCCTTGGAGTCCAGGCGGACATCGTTCACTTCATGAATGTTGAGGGCGCGCATCACGCATTATCCCTTATTGTACGTTTCACAAATTGATCAGGGAGCCGCCATCTATGATGATGGTGTCTCCGGTATGGAAGCTGGAAGCATCACTGCACAGATACGCCGCGATCGCTTCAAAATCGGCTGGCAAGCCAGGGCGCGGCACCGGCGTTTTCGACGCAAAATATTTATCGACCGGGCTCCATTCTTCGCCTTCTCCGGTCATACCCGTTTTGATGTAGCCGGGCGCGACCGTGTTCGCGCGTATGCCATACTTGCCAAGCTCAACCGCAAAGCCGCGCACCATTGCGCCTAGCGCGGCCTTGGCGCCTGCATAATCCTGCTTGCCGGGAAGCCCCTGGAACATGGAGAGGCTGCCGCAGAAAACCAGAGAACCACCTGGTTCGCCCGCCTCGGCCCGCGCTTTCATATGCCGCGCACCCTCGCGCAACG
>JAUIJZ010000097.1 GCA_030430715.1 Alphaproteobacteria bacterium | reverse complement strand
CATCACATCACCGACGAGATGGTGAAGGGACGCACTATCGACGCCGAATGTGTGAGAGCGATCGTCTCCTCAGCACACCTCATCATCGCCCACAATGCAGGCTTTGACCGGCCCATGACGGAAAAACATTGGCCCGTCTTTGAAGACAAGCATTGGGCTTGCTCGTTCGTGGATATCGACTGGACGGCCGAAGAAATCGGATCGGCCAAGCTCGATTATCTGCTCTATGCGCAAGGCTGGTTTCACGATGGACACCGCGCCTTGTCAGACGCGCTGGCAAGCTTGTTCCTGCTCACACGGACGTTGCCCATGTCTCGCAAGCTTGGCCTCGCGGCGCTGCTTGAAAATGCGCGCACACCGCTGCGGGCCGTACGCGCGGAAGAGACCGCGTTCGAACAACGCGCCGCGCTGAAGTCGCGCGGATATCGCTGGGATGACGGGGAAGGCAAACGTTCAAAAGCTTGGTGGACCATGACCAAGGATCCCGATGCGGAAATCGCCTGGTTGCGCGCTGAGATCTATCGCGACGAACGCGCCATCCCAATCATCAATGTGCCGCCGACGCGGCGCTATTCGTCCAGGCTTTGGCCCGATTGAACCAGATGGGACCCATCCTGCCTCAATGCGTGAATAAACCGCCGAGCACGACCTCCAAGATGGTCCAAATCCAATAAAGGTAGAGTCCCATGAGCGGGACGAAGACCACGATCCGCAGACCCCAATCGAGCCAATCAATGGGTGCGTGTTTGAACGTGGGTGCAGGATCGCGCGGTCCCCCGCGCGATGCATCAAAAGCCATGACGCGAGCCTAGCGCCGCATGCGGCTGCGCGCCAGCACTAGCGTCCCCCTCCGTTGCCCCGGCCTCGCGCAAAAGATCGCCGATCTGGCGGCCATGAATGCGGCAGATCGCGACGACGCGGTCATAGGAGACGACGCGACCGGAGCGCCCCCGCCTGCGGTGCACTGAACCGGACGGCCCATGGCGATGCGTTCAAGCGCCCGCTTGGCCGCGCGGCCGCGCTGTTGGTTCAACTCGGGCGCATTGAAATCTGCAAGACGCACCTCGATCCACCCATCGGGATCGCTGGAACGGCCTACGCAGAGACTGTCGCCATCGCCAATATAGCGCACCGTGCCGGAAAAGGTTTCACCGGCGCGACGCGGCAATGCGCCTTCGCAAGGATCGGCCAAGCAAGCGTGGGCGTAAGCGTTAAGAGAGCGGCAGCGATGAATGCCTTCGTACGCATTTTTTCGTCAATTTAGCAAGATTCGCCGCTAGGCGTCGCCGCAAACGCGCGGCTCATGTGTTGGCCACGAAGCCGCCGCTCTTGTACCCCCTCAAGCTTGGTTTTCCAAAGGCGCTGACTTCTTCAATATGATAGCCGTTCGGATCGGCCATCGTGCTCACCGGCGTCAAGGGACGCATGCGCTCTATCGCCCTTGACGCCGGCCTGCGCGCGACGGCGCATCTGAAGCTGTCGGGACGCGGGGCGCGTCCCTTCTATCAAAGCCACCAAGCGCCTCCGGCGCGGGCCGAACACGGGGCAAGTCTAAGGACGGCGTTTGAAGAGGTCTGTTTGGACCGTGGCGGCGTTTGCTGAAGCGCGCGCGCGCTTTGGCGATGGTCTTGCCTGCTCCCGCAGACGGTCGAGCTTTTGCTGCGCCTGGCGTCTGTTTTCAAACTTGCAACGGCCTTCGAACTTCATCAGCGCGTCTTCGAGACGATCCAGATCGCTTTTCTTCCAGAACACCATCTTGCGGAAGATCACCGGCTGAGGAAAACCGGGAATGTTGCACCGGCGCGCGCGCCACAATGTAACCAAGCTGACGCACAATTCGTGCGCCACAGCCTTCTGGTGCATGAGGTCGGGCGGAACCTTCATGGCCGATAGGGCCGAAGCTGAATGTCTCGGGTCACCAACACGCGCACCGCGCCTCCCGCGCGCACGCGCAAGGTTGGCTGCACATTGAGCTGGCGATCGACGATGCGCCCTCCGCTGCGCGCGGCCTCCGCCGACGCCGCGTCGCCAACGCTCTGGCCCAGCTTGTCTCCATCATCGTCTTGCGCATTGTCGGCGACGACGGAGATGATGGCGGACATCCCAATCGCGGCCGCAAGTTGGCCGAAATGATTATCGGTGCGGTCGCGCATGCCCGAGGCGCCGGTCGGATCGGTACCCTGCATGGCGCGGAGGCTGAGGCTCCAACCGTTGGGAAAAATGAGCCGGTCCCAGAGCAGCAGCAAACGCCGATCGCCGTAAGATGCATCGCTGTCATAGGCGCCGATCAGACGCGCGCCTTGCGGGATGAGCAGATGCTCCCCGCTGATGCTGTCGAATATGTTGGCGGTGACTTGGGCAATGGCGCGCCCTGGCAGATCCGAATTTAGTTCCGTGACCAAGGCCGCCGGGATCACAGCGCCTGCCATGAGCTCGTAACGCGAACGCGGCGGCAAGAGACGGGCGTCGAGACGTACATCCTCCTCACCTCCAACAACCGCACCGCCGCCGGAGAATAGAATCGACGACGCCCGCGCCAATACTTGAGGGTCTGGCGCCTGTTGGCTTGGCGATGCGTTCGCGGGCGAACCTCTTGCGTTTGCATTCTGTGGCGGCGCGAGCGCGCTTTGTACGGACGGAGTGTGCTCGCCCCACAGAATATCTTCCGCTTCAACTTGGCCCCGCGGCAGATCGCCGGCGTCGTATTGGCCAGGGGCATTGCGGATCGATTCGGGCGGCCCGCCAGCAGCCGCTTGCGCGTCGGCTTGGGCGGCCCCGCGCTCGGGCCGTTCACTCAAGCCAATGAACAAGGACAGCGTAACGATGGCGGCTGCGATGATAGCCCCGGTCATCAGCACTTTGCGAGAGAGCCGGCGGGGACTGGGCGGACGGGCGCGGATCGCGACATCGGGCGATGGCGCAGCTTCGCTCGCACCGGGATGTGCGCTCTCGCTCATCCGCGGCGCCCGCGCAGGCGCGAGCGTGGCGCCGACAAACCCTCGCGTTCAATGCGCACAATGATGGGCGAACGCGTGCCGAGTCTCAGTTCAGCGGCCTCAAACAATCGATCGACCATATAGCGCCTCCCCTGGACCCGATAATTCACAAGCTCGGCGCCTTCGCCGGTAATGACGAAGAGCGGCGGCAGATCGCTGGCTGCGGCCGCCTCGGGCATTTCAATCCAGGTGCGGCGTCCGTCATCGAACACGCGCATCGGCAGCCAGGGGGGGCTGCGCCCACGAATGGTGCGGATGCGGTAGGAAAAATTGAGCGATTCAACCGAGGCCGTGCGTTCAGTGCGCTCTGCACTTTCCGGGTAGCACCACGCGATCTGCGCCGAATAGGCCTGCCCGCTCTGCGCGATCGCCTCGATCGTATAGGTGCGCCTATCGGTGACCAGCACGATATTGGTTCTAAGCCCGCTTGCTTGCGGCTTCACCAGAACGATCGTGCGCCCATCAATCTGGGATTCCGCATTGGTCTCCTGCACCATCCAGCGCGATGTATCGCCAGCGGCGACATCGTTGAGGCTCTCGCCTGGCTCGAGCAGGATGGCGGAGATGAAGCTTGGATTGGCATAGAGTTCGTAGATGGCGCCGGACGCATAGGTGTAGATCTGGCGCGCCTGCGTGAATGCCGTTGTTTCGGGACGCTGGCGCGCCGCATCATTGGCTGCCGCCAGCATTTGCACGGGCGTCGGTTCGCGGCGGCCGCGCCGAGGCGCGGCTTCCGCGGCTGTGTTCAAGCCTGGGCATTGCGCGGCGGCGCGCTCTTGCGCGTTTCCAAGCGGCGGCGCCAGCATGGTGATTGCTGCGCTGAAGAGAACAACACGGATCATCGCACGCGGCTCCAGCTGAATTCGGAGATCAGCAATCCCAATGGATTGGCGGCGATTTCATCGGCCGTCCGCGGCCGGCGCGTCGTTATTGTAAAGACCCCGCTATAAGCCTGAGCGTCGGGAGAACCGGTCGCATTGGTTTCACGCTCGACCCAAGACACTTCCCAGGCGCGGTCGCCGCGCTGAATGATCGAGCGGATATGGATGGTGCGCCCCACCCGGCCCAAGTTCAGGAAGGGATCGTCTTGGCGCGCGATCTCATTGAGTTGCGCCGCCGCTCGCGGTGCCAGAAATTTGTACGCCTCCAGCCAGTTTTCGCGCAACACCACGCCATCGGTCGGCAGCGCGCGCACTAGGGCGACAAAGCGTCCTAGATGATAAGCAATCTGCGCGTCGGTTGCGCGCCATTCGCCGTTTGCGGCGCGCACATTCATCACCTGGCCTTCGGGCGAGACTTCGACCACATGAACGAAGGTGCGCTGCTGCAGGGCCACAATCGTAAGCGCGAGCGCAAGGCCCGCTGAGAGACCGAGCCCGGCCATGGCCATGACGCGCCAGGCGCGGGCGGAGAGAACCGCCGCGCCCATACGCGTGTCCCACTCCTGGCGCGCGCGTTTATATGGGCTGTCGGGTTCACCACCCGCAAAGGATTGGGCCGGCGCCGTAAATGGCGTCTTCATGACTTGGATTCTCCTGACGATGCCGGCGGCGGAGACGATGGCGGCTTAGGCCGCGGCTGCATGCGCGCGTAATCGATGGCGCCGCTACTCGAAGCACCGCCGCCATGGCCGTGTGCAAGCGTGCGGCGCGCTCCGCCCATCATCGCCCCCGCCACGCTCAGCGCTGGCCGGGCGATCTGGCCCACGACAAAACCGCCGCCGACCGCCGTCGCAGCCACGCCAAGACCGGCGCGCACCATATCGCCGCCGGCAAGGTTGGGCTGGCCCTGCACCACTTCGCTCGCAAGCTGAGGCGCAAACCAAGCCAGCGCCAGCACGCTGAGGCCGAAGAACAGCACTTGCAGCGCACCGCCCGCATCCAAGGACCAAGTTCCAGGAAGCGTGCCGACGAAATTGATGGCGACGGAAGCCACGAAAGCGATGATGAAAAGGCGCGCGGCCGATCCCACGACCCAGCCCAATGGACGCTCAGCCACCCAGGCGGTGCCGTTGAAGACGCCCCAAGGAAGCGCAACGAAAGCGGCAAGGCTCCCCAGCTTGAAAGCGATCAGCAGCACGAAGAGCTGCAGCGCCAATACAAAGAAGCCGAGCATGACGAAAAAGGCGGCGATGTAGATCGTGATGAGCGGTACAAAATCGGTGATGATCGTCATGCCGCGTCCGAGTGCAACGGTGCGCCCGAACAATTCAATCCCAATCTGCCCCACACGCCCGGGATTATGAAGCTCAGCCAAGCTGAGACCGTCGCCGCCGGCGCGCAGCCCCAACATGGCGCCGGATTGATTGATCGCGGTGGCGAGAAAATTCCAGTTGTTGATCAAGAAGGCGAAGAGACCGACAAATAGAACCTTGCGAAAGAACGGCGCGAGCGGGGCCTCCTGTGCAAGCGCCCATTGCGCGCCGGACAGCGCGATGGAAATGATGATCAGCGCATTAAGAACATAAGTCACATCGCCCTGGATCAAGCCAAAGCCGGAATTGGCGAGAGCCAGAAATTGATCCAGAAACGAATTCACCGATGACGGGTCCATGCGCGCTTGCCTTTCCGCTACGAGCCGAACGCCGAGCGCGCGGGATCGGGCGCACGCGTGGTTTCGGTTGGAAAAGCACGGCGCTGAATTTCGCTGGCGCGCTCTTCGCGCGCGATGCGCTCCAATCGTTCGGTTTCAAGCGCACGACCCTGGGCGATGAGCAGCACATGGATCTCTGCAAGCTGCGAAGCCTGAATGCCCAACAGCTGATTGGCGGCCTGAATGGCGCCGGTCTGCCCTTCGGAAGCAGCCGACGATTGCAATGCGCGGTCGATGCCGCCCTGCGTGCGTTCAATCGAACGCGCAGCCCGGGCCTCAGCGGCCATGGCGCGTTCAAGCGCGGCGCGGCTTTCGCCGAGCCAGCGGTCCGATTGGATCAGAATATCTTCAAGTCCGATCTCTTCCCAAGCAGCCGGATAGAGGGCTCTAACGTCGCTGCTCAACCGATCGACCTCAAAAGCCAGGCTCTGCGCGGCGGAGAAAAGCTGACGCGCCTCGCTGATCGATTGAGAAATCTCCGCGGAAAGCTGCAGCGGATTTTGCTGCAACATCGCTGTCGCCTGTTCGATTTGCCGGATCTGGTTGTTGATTTGCTCCAGCGCGCGCGTGGCCTGCAGAAGGTTCTGGGCAAGATTGGTCGGATCGAACACGGTCATGGCTTGCGCGCGCGGCGCGGGCGCCACGGCAAGCGCGATTGCAAACAGTCCCGCATATATGGTTCGGCAAAGTCGCTTCATGGAACGCTCCTATTCGGCCGCGACGGAGATGCGATCGGTGAGGTTTTCCGCCTCGCGTTTAAAGCGGCGCATGGCCTCGCTCGCCTCGTGTTGCCCACGCCGATCGAGCCAGGATTCGGCGAAGCGTTCCGCGCCGCTCTCGTCGAGCACATGATCAATTGCCGCTTGGTCCTCGGGACGTGAGGCGGCGGCGAAGGCGAGCGCCGCAGGGCCTAGGCCCAGTTCAATGAGCCGGCAGCCGCCGCGATTGACGAAATAATAATCGCGCTTTGGCGTGGCGGCGCCGATCACGTCAATCTGACGGCCATTGAGGCCGAGCGCGTTATAGAAGGCGCGCCCGTGGGGTTCACGCGCGCGCGCGTTCGGCAGATAGATGCGCGTCTGGCATGCCTCGATAATCGTCGAGGCGATGGGCGAGTGTTCGATATCCGCCAATTCCTGACTTGCGAACACCACGGCGACATTGCGCTTTCGCAGCGTCTTCAGCCAGTCCTGGATCTGCGCAGCAAAAAAGGCGTCTTTTAAGAACACCCAAGCTTCGTCGAGCATCAGCAGGGTCGGACGGCCAGTGAAGCGGCGCTCCAACGCATGGAAGAGCGCGCCCAGAACCGCGCCCGCGGCGGCGGGCCGGCGCATCAAATCGTCCATCTCGAACGCCTGCACTGCGCCGTAACCCAGCGTGGATTGATCGTGGTCGATGAGGCGTCCGTGGGGTCCCGCTTGTGTAAACGGATGAAGCGCCGCGCGCACGCGCGCGTCCTGAATGAGCGCGGCGAACAGCGTCAGCGTGCGATCCTCGCGTGGGCGGTGAGCTAGCAATGCGAGCACGCGCCACAATTCCGCGCGCAGCTCCGGCGTGATCGCGACGCCGGCGGAGGCGATCAGGCCAGCGAGCCAATCGAGCGCCCAGGCGCGCTCGGCCTGGTCATCGATGCGTTCAAGCGGCTGCAGGCCAAGCGCGCCCTCTTCGCCCAGGTCAAAGTATGCGCCGCCGAGCCCCAATATGATTGCGCGCGCCGACCTGCCCTTGTCGAACAGGTAAATCTGCGCCTCTGGGTATCGCAGCCATTGCGCGGCGAGCGTTGCGAGCAGAACCGATTTGCCGGCGCCGGTCGGGCCGACAATCATCGTATGGCCGACATCGCCGACATGGAGATCAAGACGAAACGGTGTTGCGCCGTCCGTCGCGGCCATCATGAGCGGGGGCCCATTTAAGTGTTCGTTGCGCTGCGGCCCCGCCCATACCGCCGAGAGGGGCAAGAGATGCGCGAGGCTGGGCGACAAGAGGATCGGGCGGCGTGGGTCGGCGTAGGCCTGCCCCGGAAGTGAACCGAGCCATGCCTCCACGGCGTTGATGCTTTCCACCTGCGTGACGAAACCAAGCCCGTCGGCGATCTGCTGGACCTGGCGCACCGTCTCATTGGCGCGTTCGTCGCTTTCCTCGGCGATTGTAATCGTAAGCGTCGCGTAGCCTGCGGAAACGGCGTCAGCGCCCAAATCCTGCAACGCTGTATCGGCGTCCGCGGCTTGATTGGCCGCGTCATTGTCGACAAGCAGCGCTTCTTCCCTGAACAGCGCCTCACGCAGAAGCGTCAACAACCCTTTGCGTTTGGAGAACCAGCGTTTCCGGACCTTCTCCAATTCGCCGCGCGCCGCCTCGCGGTCGAGCGGAATGAAGCGCGTCACCCAGCGATATGAAAGCGGCAAACGATTGAGCGCGTCGAGCAGTCCCGGCTCGGTCTCAGTAACGAAGCAGCGCACCGAAATGACCTTCAAATATCTGGCGCCGAGCTTTGGCGCGAGCCCGCCAATAAGCGCCGCGTCGGCGAGCAACGCGTCTAGATGAAAGGGCGTGTCGGGTTTGGCGACGCGGTGGGGGCGATCGGAAACGCAATCGTGGAGGTACGTGAGGCTTTCCTCGTCGCTGAGCCAGCGCGCTTTCGGCGCCAATGTTTCCATCAGCGCCAGGATCTGATCTGTTTCGTGTTGATAACGCTCTAGATGCTGGCGATAATCGTTCACGGCCGTGTCGCCGTTTGCGGTGTCGGCGCCCTCAAACAGAAAACTTTCGATTCTGCTCTGGCGTTCAGACGGCGCCAGCCAGGTCAAAGTGAGAAAGTAGGCGCTTTCAAAACGTGCGCCGCCCGCATCAAACACGGCGCGCCGCTCTTCATCGATCAGCCAGGAGAGCGCATCCGGCCAAAGAGCGTCCGGATAGCCCGGCGCCTGCGAGCGGCGCGCTTCGATGTGCAGGCACCAACCCGAACCCAAGCGGCGCAGCGCATTGTTGAGGCGCGCCGCGACACCCATCAATTCGGCGGGCGTGGCGGAATCGAGGTCGAAACCGCGATACGCCATGGTGCGCTGGAACGCGCCATCCTTATTGAGAACGATGCCTGGCGCGATAAGCGCGGCCCACGGCAAGAAATCAGAGAGCTTGGCGCCAGTTCGCGCATACGGGCGAAGATCGATCATGGGCGTGCTCACACTGCAAAATAATGGGGCTTGGCGAGATGCCGCGGCCAGGTGTCGAGAAACCAGGGATCGCGAGCCGCGGCCCATGCGGCCGCACCTTGCAACGCGGCCCAAAGCGGGAAGGCGATGAAGGGCTGCTGCAGGCCGAAGCCGATCGCCGCGCCAATCGTGGCGTTGAGAATGGCGAACGCGCGCGGCGTCCCGCCCATCAAGATCGGACGCGTGAGCGACGTTCGCAAAGGGATGCGATAACCATCCGGTTCGAGTTCGCCAGAATGAACAAAAACAGCGCCCATTTCAGATGACCGCGCCACCTGCAAAGCCGAAAAAGTCCAGAAAAAACGAGACCGCCGCGAACATGATGGCGATGCCGAGGCCGACAAAGGCAAGCTTGCGCACACCGCCGCCCCCTTCAGAGAAAATGATGGTGACGCCGGCGATGACGATGGCGATCACGGCGGTGGCGCGCGCGACCGGCCCTGTGATGGAGTCGACGATCTGTTCGAGCGGTCCTTCCCAAGGCATGCCCGAACCGGCTGCATAGGCCGGCGCAACCAAGGCGCAGAACGCGAGCGCGCACACGCCGATGCATATGAAGCTCCCCATTCTCATTTAGCCTCCCCATATACTGCGTCCAGTTCCACAATTTCGGTGATTGCGCGCCCGCCGTCTCTGCGGGCAATGAACACGATCATGTCGACGGCGCTGGCGATGAGGCGCTTGGGCGGGGTGGCGCGCGCTTCCATGCAGAGGTCTTCCAGACGCATCAATGCGTCCGCTGCGGAATTGGCGTGCAAGGTAAGCAGGCCGCCAGGGTGGCCAGTGTTCCAGGCTTTCAATACTTCGAGCGCTGCACCGTCGCGCACTTCGCCGACGACGATACGGTCAGGGCGAAGTCGTAGCGTCATCTGCACCAAATCACGCATGACGACGCTTGGATCAGTACGCTTGGTCAGCAGTTGAAGCGCGTTCGGGCTCTGACATTGCAGCTCTGCCGTGTCCTCTAGGATAACGACGCGCGCTGAGATGAAGGCGTCTTCCGCCAAAAGTGCATTGAGCAAAGTTGTCTTGCCTGACCCTGTACCACCGGCGACAACAATGTTGCGCTTGTTGTGCACGGCTCGAGCCAGCATTTCGGCTTGCTGTTCAGTGGCGATGCCGTCGCGCACATAATGGGCGAGCGTGTAGATTGCATTGGGGCGCTTGCGGATGGCGAGGACCGGCGCCTCAACTAAGGGCGGGAGCAACGCCTGCACGCGCGCAGCGCTATCGGGCAGAATAGTCTGCAATGCGGGACGATCTTCGCCGACGGACTCACCCGCTTCATGCGCGAGCAGCCGAATGGCGGCTTCACGATCCTGGGCCGAGAGACGATGTTGGGTCGGCGTGAGGCCAGCGCCCACGAAATCGAGCCAGACCGCACCGTCAGCATTGACCAAGGCTTCTACAACATCGTCGGCGTCAAGCGCGGCGGCGATCTCGGGTCCCAAAGCGCGGGTAAGCGCTGAGCGGCGACGTGCGGCGCCAAGTGCAATGGCGCTGGCGCTCATGACCGCGCCTCGCCGTGTGTGGACACGCTACTTGCAGCAACCGCGCCTTCTGCGGCGACGAGCGTTGTCTCTTCGCCGGTAAGCGATCTGCCCGGCGCAAGCGCCTGGGCGACGAAATCGAGGAAGCGTTCAAAGCGCGCCTCGGCGCTGGCCGCAGCGCTTTCCTCCAGCGCCTCATCCACCGGGGGATTGTGTTCCAGCCAAACCCGAATGAAGAGGAGGACAATTTCCTTGAGGATCAGCGTCTCGCCTATAGCTTTGGACAGACGCGCATCGACGCGAGAAATCTGCCGTCGCGCGGCTTCTTCGAGCGCCTCATTGGTGAATTGATTGCGCTCGTAACGGGCCTTGACCGCATCGGCGACCACGCTCGAATCCGAACGGTGCTGATCCTTGGCGATGCGGCGGATCTTGGCTTCCAGATCGCGCGGCAAATAGACGGTGATGCCGTTGCGCGCCATATCAGATCCCCTTCGCCCTGCGTGACGGCGCCTGAACTTTGGCGCTGTCCGGCGCAATTGCCGCGCCCGCCACCGCAGAGGGATGCGCCAGGGGCGCGCCTTGCGGGGGCGTGTCAGTTACAGACCGAAAGCCCCAGATCGTCGCAGGTTGCGCCGGCCAGGCCGCCCGCCGCCGCGCCGATGGCCGGGTTGACGCCCGTGGCCTGCGCCGCGACGGCCCCC
>JAUIJZ010000007.1 GCA_030430715.1 Alphaproteobacteria bacterium | reverse complement strand
AGGCCGCCTTCGTGCACGCGGCGGAGATCGCACGCGCGGCGGGCCGCCAAGTCGCGCTGACGCTTTCCGATACGTTCTGCGTCGACCGGCACCGCGAAAGCTTCCGCCATTTGGTGGCGGGCCATGTCGATATTCTGTTCGCCAACGAGGCCGAGATCCTCTCGCTTTATGAGGGCAGCAATCTCGACGATGCGGTGAACAAGGCGCTGGCCGCCTGCCCAATCGTGAACGTCACGCGCTCGGACAAGGGCGCGCTGGTCGCGACGCCATCCGAACGCGTCGATGTTCCGGCGATGAAGGTCGATGTGGTGGACACCACGGGCGCCGGCGATCAATACGCCGCCGGCTTTTTGTACGGACACGCGAAGGGACGCTCTCTGGCCGAATGCGGCGCCCTGGCCGTGCTCGCCGCGACCGAGGTCATCAGTCACATGGGCCCGCGCCCGGAGCAAAACCTGCGCGCTTTGGCATTGGAGCGCGGCTTTCGGGTCTAGCGCGACGCTTGAGGCGCGGTGACGCGTATATCGACGCTGCGCACGCGCGCCGCGCCACCACTTTCGTACAAGGCGCGGCTGACGGTGCGGTCGCCGATAATCTCCTCGACCTCGAAACCCTCCGCGCGCAAACGCTGCGCGACAGCAGCCGCGCGCGCCGTAGCGAACGCGCGAGACGAAGCAACAACGCCTGTATTGCGGCCGGAAAAGCCCTCAAGCCGCACCCGCGCCGCGCCCCAGCGCTGCAATGCCCATACAATGTCGTCTAGCTCTGCTTCCTGGGCCGCATCGAGCGTCACCGCGTCATCCGCGAAGCCAACCCAAAGGCGATCCGCGAACGGCGGAATGACCGCAACGCGCCAGCCCGGACGCAATGAATCGAGGCGGCGCTCCTCGGCGCGGAAACCGGCAAGGCCGTGCTCCGGCAATGGGGCCATGGCAAGATAGATCGTGCGGGTCGAGAGATCGGCCCAGGCAGACAATGTGGGCACGCGCGCGGCCTGACGCACGGCGGCGATCGGAGGCTGCGCGCTGGCCTGCGGCGCCAAGGCCGCGTTGATCATCGCTTGGGTTTCCGCGCGCGTATTGGTCGCCACCAATTGCTGCAAATTAACTTCTGGAATGGCCCGTAAGCGCTGCGCCAAGCGAGACGTCAATTCTGCCTCGGCGCCATCGGAATACCGGTCGCAGACGATAATGGCGTCCACGCTCAAAGGCTCGAAGTTCGGCCACGTCACGTTGAGCTGCGCGATATCCGTAGTGTCGCCCATAACGGCAGTGATCTCATGGCGCACCGCGTTGATCGCCACGGCCTCCTGCGACACCCGCCGCAATGTGAGTCCGAGCGGCGTAACCAGCAATAACAAAGCGGCAATACTGGCGGCGATCAGCTGAGGCGTCATCTTGGCGTGAAAGAAAGGCCGCGCCACGCCGCGCAAACGCGTCACGACCGCGAAGGCAAACGCGATGGCCGCAAGGTTCGTGAGAAAGAGGAGTAGCGAGCCCAGGATGAAATCCATGCGCCCGACAGCGATCGAATAGCCCAGCGTCGCCAGCGGCGGCATCAACGCGGTTGCGATGGCGACGCCTATCGCGGTTTCGCCGCGCCGGTGCACCGTGGCGTAGCCGCCGGCCAGGCCAGACAGCAGCGCGACCGCGAGATCGAGCAAAGTCGGTGCGGTGCGTGCGATGATTTCCGGCGTCGCGTTTCGGATCGGGCTGAGGCCGGTGATGGCCATACCGACGAGCACGCCCATCAGCGCGCCCAGACCGACGGCACGCGCCGCGCGGATTGTACGCTCCCCATCAAGCGAAGAGATGCCGAGCCCAAGCGCCGCGATCGGGCCCATCAGCGGTGAAACCAACATCGCGCCGATCACCACGGCAGCGGACGATTGCAGCAGCCCCAGCGTGGCAATGCCGGCCGAGAGTCCGCACATCAGCACGTAGCGCTCGGTCAGCGCCCCCTCGCCGTAAATGTATTTGCGGACCTCGCCGGACTCTTCAGGCGGCAGCTTCATCAGTGCGAGCCGACGAATGCGCATCACGCCCAGGCGCACCATTGCGCGAACACGCGCAAAGATGGGCGTAGCCGCCGCGCTATCCCCTGTTTCGCTCACTGACACAGCCTCCGGGCGCCAGCGTAGCGGATGAGCGTTAAAAGGGCTTACGCGCCGCCTTAACGAAACCTTGCCTGGCTAGAGGATAAATCGGCTGAGATCCGTGTTCTTGGCAAGGTCGCCAACCTGATTTTGTACATAGTCGGCGTTGATGGTCAGCGTTTCGCCGCGGCGGTCCGGAGCGGAAAAGCTGATTTCATCCAGCAGACGCTCCATCACAGTATGCAGGCGCCGCGCCCCGATATTTTCGACCGAGCTATTCACCTCAGCGGCGAGCTGCGCCACCGCCTCTACCCCATCTTCGGTGAAATTGAGCGTCACCCCTTCGGTTTCCATCAGCGCTTTATACTGGGTAACGAGGCTGGCTTCCGGCTCCGTCAGGATGCGCCGGAAATCCTCTCGGGTGAGCGCTTTCAGCTCCACCCGTATCGGCAAGCGCCCTTGCAATTCCGGCAGAAGGTCCGACGGCTTGGCGATATGGAACGCGCCGGAGCCGATAAACAGAATATGGTCCGTCTTCACGGGCCCGTGCTTGGTGGGCACGATTGCGCCTTCGATTAAGGGCAGCAGGTCGCGCTGCACCCCTTCACGACTGACATCGCCGCCGCCTGCGCGCTCCGAGCGCGAGGCGATCTTGTCGATCTCATCGAGAAACACGATGCCGTCTTCCGCTGTCAGCTTCAGCGCCTCCTTGGTCAGCGCATCCTGATCGACCAGCTTGTCGCTTTCTTCGCGCAGCAGCGGTTCATAAGCTTCGTCGACCGTCATACGAACGCGCTTGGTGCGCCCGCCTAGCGCCTTGCCGAGCAGGTCGTTGATATTGAGGACGCCGACACCCGCCTGGCCTGGAATGTCGAGCCCGCCCATCGGATTCGAGGTATCCGCAATATCGATTTCAATCGCGCTTTGGCCCAGTTCGTTATTGCGCAATTTCTTGCGAAAACTTTCGCGCGTCGCTGGACTCGCACCCTGCCCCACCAACGCATCAAGCACCCGCTCTTCCGCGCCCGCTTCGGCGCGCGCGCGCACTTCACGGTGGCGGCGTTCTCGGGCGATGCTCAGCGCCACCTCCACCAGATCACGCACAATCTGTTCGACGTCACGGCCGACATAACCGACCTCCGTAAACTTGGTGGCTTCGACCTTGAGGAAAGGCGCGCCCGCCAATTTCGCCAGACGGCGGGCGATCTCGGTTTTGCCGACGCCCGTCGGCCCGATCATGAGGATGTTTTTTGGCGTGATTTCATCGCGCAAATGTTCAGGCGCCTGTTTGCGCCGCCAACGATTGCGCAGGGCGATGGCCACGGCGCGTTTGGCCTCGTTCTGGCCAACGATGAAGCGATCCAATTCAGAGACGATTTCGCGCGGAGAGAAGTAAGTCATGACGCCCATGACTTAGAGGTCCGGGCGCATGGCGCAAGGCGCCAGCAGGCCGCGCCTACGCGGACAACGTCTCCACCGTCAGCGAACGGTTGGTGTACACACATATATCGGCCGCGATCTCCATTGCACGCCGGGCGATCGCTTCTGGATCGTTGTCATAATCATACAAGGCGCGCGCGGCTGCATACGCAAAATTGCCGCCCGAACCGACGGCGATCACAGGATATTCCGGCTCAAGCACGTCACCCGCGCCAGTGAGAAGCAGCGTTTCATCCTTGTCCGCCACGATCAGCATCGCCTCCAGGCGGCGCAACATGCGATCGGTGCGCCAATCCTTGGCCAATTCGACGCAGGCGCGGGCCAATTGTGTTGGGAAGCGCTCCAGCTTCTGCTCCAAACGTTCAAACAGGGCGAATGCATCCGCTGTCGCGCCTGCAAATCCCACGATCACAGCGCCCCCAGCAAGCATGCGCACCTTGCGTGCATTGCCCTTCAGGATCGTCGGGCCCGCCGAAACCTGGCCGTCTCCGGCGATCACGACACGACCATTCTTCCGCACGCACACGATGGTCGTGCCGTGCCAATTCGCTTGTTCACTCATGCGTCAGATGTGGCGGAGACCGCCGCTTCGATCAAGCCGCGTCGATGGCGACGACATCCTCACCCGCTTGACGGCGCAGCATCTCCGCGAATTCCGGCGCCGATACCGCCGCGCCGTAGAGGAAGCCCTGGGCCCAATGGCAGCCGCGCGCAGCCATGAATTCCACTTCCTGACGCCGCTCCACACCTTCGGCAACCACCTCAAGGCCGAGCGTGTCAGCCAAGGCAAGGATCATCTCAATGATAGCCGCACCTTGCGCGTCACCGCGCTCCAGGGCGCGCACAAATTGCTGATCGACCTTGATCACATCGAAGGGCAATTTTGAAAGCGCGGCCAGACTGGAATGCCCGCAGCCAAAATCATCAATAGCGAGACGGACGCCGGCTTCACGCAAAGGCTGAATAAGCCTCAGAGCCCGGTCTAGATCCTCCATCACCACCGATTCCGTGATCTCAAGCTCAAGCTGTTTCGGCGCGAGACCCGCATGCTGCACAATGCGCAAGACGTTCTCGGCGAAGCGTTCGCTGCGGAATTGCAGCGCGGAGACATTCACCGACACCTTCGCGGCACAACCGGCGCGCGCCCATGCAGCAGCCTTCCAGCACGCTTCGCGCATAATCGCATCGGATAATGCGCCAATCAGCCCGCTTTCCTCGGCAACGGGAATGAAGCGTCCTGGGCTGATAATCGTGCGGTCCGGCCGCACCCAGCGCGCCAGCGCTTCGCACGCCTCGATCCGGCCGTTGGCAAGATTGATTTTGGGCTGGAAATAGGCGCGAAATTCATTGTTCTCCAGCGCCCCGCGCATTTCACGTTCCAGCGTGAGTTTTGCGACAGCCTCGCGGTCAAGCGATTGCGTGAACACTTTCAGGCGCCCAGGCGCGGCCTGCGCTGCGCCGAGCGCCATATGCGCATGGCGGATCACGGCGTCTGCGTCGCGGCCGTCACGCGGAGCAAGTGCGACGCCACAGCAGGCGCCCAAAGTGAGCTTATGGCCGCGCCAATCAAACGGCTGGTTCAGCGCCGCATTCAAATGTTGTGCAAAGCGCGCCGCATCGGAGGCTGACACGACGCCAGGCGCGAACACCGCAAATTCCACGGTCCCAAGACGCGCCGCCATTGCGGCTGCGCCGTCTCGCCGGCCAACGCGTACTAATTTGTCCACGGTTTGCGCCGCGCTGGTGAAGCGTTCGGCGATAACGCGCATAAAATCGCGCGTCGCCGCCTGATCGAGCATCTGCATCAGTTTGGGCAGACGCTGAAGCTCGAATACCAGAACCGCGCCGGCTCCGGCTTTGCCTTGGACAATCCAATGATCCACCTCGCGTACGAATTGTTCGCCGTTGGGCAGCTGGGTCACGGGATCGACCAAAGCGATTTGCTGGATGTGCCGCATAGACTTGTCCAAGCGCGCGATCATTTGATTGAACGCGTTCGCCAGTGTTCGGAATTCATCACCCGCTTGCAGTTCAATCGGCTGGGTCGCACCCTCGTCGGTAACAGTTTCGGCGAAGCGGGTGAGTTCATCGAGCGGCGCAAGCGAACGGCGCACGAGCCAAACCGTCAGCGGTATCGCCGTCAGGCCGAGCCCGGCGAGCAGCAACAAGATTGGCGCCAGCGCGGGTAGAAGGTCGAAGCGAAAGGCCTCATCGCTCCAAGACCGCAAAGCGACACCGCCATCTTGTGTGGGCGCGCCAACCACCATGCCGCCATCAACGGACAAGCGCACCAGCTGGCCCTCGGCAATAACTCTGCGGGCCGCTCTATCAAGCGCTGCGGCGTCCGCCGACGTTGCCAGCGCTTCGAAAACCGTTGTGTTGTCCGCGGTGCGCACACTAATGCCGCGCACTGAAGGGCTTCTCAGCGACACCTGCGCCAAGGCATCTATTTCCGCTATCGTGCCATTGGCCAGAGCCTCATTTACGGCCCCGGCGAATTGTTTTGCGTGATTCTCAATACGTACAATCTGGTCGCGCCCGCTTGCTTGCTGCGCTCCAACGATCAAAATTGCAGCCGTGAGCGCCGCGGTGACGGCGATCAGCATCGCGGCAAACAGCGCGGCCCGCGCGGCGAGGCCGTGCGGGCGCTTCAAGTGGCGCATGCTCGTCGAGGGCTGCATAAAGTCTCCGCGGCGCGCGAATTGCGCGCGCGGGGGAATCTCGTACGCTTTGGTTATTTTGCGCTAAAAGCCGCGGCTATGATTTGTTCAATGGTGTAAACGCGCATTCACCAAACCGCTTCAGTGCTTGGCGCGCTTTAGAAACACGTAAAAGGCGCCGGCGCCGCCATGTGTGCGGTGGGCCTGCGCATAGCCGGATATGAATGTCCGCACCTCGCGATCAGCGAGCCAATCCGGCAGATGGCGGCGCAATACCCCTTCCCCCGCGCGGCCAACGCCCGTGATCACAATGACCGTGCGATCGCCCCGCGCATGGCTCGCACTCAGAAATGAGTGCAGCGCCCCACGCGCCGAGACTTGAGTGTGGCCATGAAGATCAAGCGTTGCGCCGATCTCGACTTGCCCGCGCCGAACGCGCTTTTCGCTTGCGCGATCAGCAAGGGGCGCTGTCGTGATTGTGCGCGGTGACGGCTTGATTGCATTGGTCTCACGCATCCGCACCGCCGGGCGCGGAGGCTTGCTCTCGTCCGGCGCCGGCTCAATCAGTTCTGGAAGAGGCTTTTTCGTCTGCAGGCCTTCGGCAACGCGTCGCCAGAGCCGCTTTTCTTCAACACTCAGTTCGCGCTTGCGTCTGCTCACGCCGCCGCCACACGCGCCAATCGCCAGTTCGGATCGTCGGACCGCACATCGCGCTCGAAGGTCCAGCGTTCGCGTGCGTCGCGCACGCCATGGGCGCCTTCAGCGAGCTCCGCTTCAAATCGGATGGCGATACGCGCCGTATCGCCCGACAAATCGGCGTCGACGATCTCGGCATTCTTCAAACGAACCAATTCGGGGCCTGGCTCGCCGGTTTTTTCGCGCGCATCGATGGCCGCGGAATAAGATTCGAAAACGCGCGGCGTCAGTATCTCGCTCAGAGCGTCACGGTCTCCCTGAGAGAACGCATTGACGATGAACTCATAGGCGGTACGCGCGCCGGAAAGGAAATGTTCGACGTCGAAGCTGGGATCGACACGCATGATTGCGCCCAATCCCTCGCCCGCTGGCCCGCTCGAGGCTGGAGCTTGGGTTTGCTGCAGCCCGATCGGCTCACGCGGCAATTGGCCTTGAGCCGGCGCCGGACGCGGCTCAGATGGCCGCTCAGCGCCCGTGCGGCGGCCTAAGGTCGTATAGAGCCGAAACAGCACGAACCCGGCAATGAATGCCAGGAACAGGATTTCGAGTAGGCTCCGATCCACTGATACTTGCTCCGATCCGACAGAGTCGCCCTCTGCGCGCGTCTGTTAAGATAGTGCGAACGGGCGCGCAGCGCCAGCGCGGGCTCAGTTGCCGCGTCCAGCCGCCCATGTTAGCCCGCCTACTGATCCTAAAAGGCGAGTTGCCGTATGAGCATGCAAGCAGCACCGGGTAGCGGGCCCGCTGAAACGCCTCAACTCAGGGTTCTATCCCAGTTCGTGAAAGAACTTTCATTCCAGAACGGCCTCGCGGCCGCGACGGAGCGCGCCTACGAAATCGAACCCACGATCGATATGGGCGTCGAGGTCAAATCCCGCCCTGTCGGCGATGCCGGCGAGACCATTGAGGTCGATCTCTGCATCAAGGTGGAGGCGCATCGTGGCGACGAGAACATGTTCAGCGTCAACCTGATCTATACGGGCCTGTTTCAGTTCGTGAACGCGCGCCCCGAGGAGATCGAACCGCTGATCTGGATCGAATGTCCGCGTCTCCTGTTTCCTTTCAGCCGGCAAATGCTTGCGGAAGTGACGCGTGAGGGCGGTTATCCACCGCTCATGCTGAATCCGATCGATTTTGCGCCGCTCTATTGGGCAGAACAGCAAGACCGCCAGAACCGCGCCGCAAGTAGCGGCGGCGGCGTGTCAGGTTTCTAACCACCCGTTTTGAGCCATAAGGCTTCGTCGCCCAGCGTGGCGATGAAAGCAGCATGCGCTTCTTCTTCCTCTGCTGTAAGCCGCGAAGGCAGCGGCGCAGGGCGCGGCGCGCGGGCATTGAAGCGGATCGGCCCCTGCTCGGCGGAAGATGCCCCCGCAATATCGTCCATGTCGAAGGCGAGCTTCTGTTCGCGTCCGCCCTGCAATTGCAGATACACTTCGGCCAGGATGCGGGCATCGACGAGCGCGCCGTGGCCGCCAGCTCCCTTACGCGACGCCAAATCGAAACCATAACGGTCCAGCTGAAAGCGCTTGGCCAGCGCGTCGAGCGAACATGACGCGCCCGGAAAGCGCTTGCGCGCGATAGCAAGCGTATCGACGAACCGTTCCGCCGCAGGCAACGGCAGGCCACAACGCTCCAGCTCAGCATTGATGAAGCCTTGGTCGAATGACGCATTGTGCGCGACCAGCGGCGCATCGCCTACAAAGTCCAGGAAACTTTCGACCACTTCAGCAAAACGCGCATGTTGCAGAAGAAAATCTCGCGTTAGCCCGTGCACCCGAACGACTTCGTCGGGCACAGAGCGTTCTGGGTTTATATAGACGTGAAACTCGCGGCCTGTGCGCTCGAGATTGACGATCTCCACGCAACCAATCTCGACAATACGATCGCGCAATTGTAGCTCAGCATGCTGAGCGAACACACCGGTGGTTTCGGTATCGAAGACGATTTCCCGCATGAATCGCTGCTAATCGTGTTCGCGGAGCGCGTCCAGGATTGCGCGGACTTGGGCCCGAGTTTCCTCCAGCGGGCAACCCGTATCGATAACGAAATCGGCGCGCGTGCGCTTTTCCGCATCCGGCATTTGCCGCGCGAGAATGCCCTCGAACTTCTCCTCGGTCATGCCCGGCCTGGCCAGAACGCGGGCGCGTTGCATATCCGCCGGCGCGGACACCACCGCCACCTTATCGAAACGCGCCGCGCCGCGATTTTCGTACAAAAGCGGCACGTCAAATACGATCACCTGAGCGCCGGCCTGGCGTTGAGCAGCGACAAAATCAGCATTCGCCTGAGCCACCAACGGGTGCACGACCTGCTCGAGCCGCCTAAACGCGGCCGGGTCATTCATGACGAGGCGGCTTAGTTCAGCCCGGTCAACGGCGCCGTCGCGGATTGCCTGCGGAAATTCTACCCCGACCGCCGCAACACCCGCCCCGCCCTTCGCATAAAGGGCATGCACGGCGGCGTCCGCATCAAACACCGGCGCGCCCTGCTCCGCGAACATGCGCGCCACCGTTGACTTGCCCATACCGATCGAGCCGGTGAGCCCAAGCTGGATCACGATGAAAGCGCCTCGATCAGGCGTTCGCGCGCTTTGCCCGCGTCCGGACGCACCCCGAACCAATGCTCGAATGCGCGCGCGCCCTGATGAATAAGCATGCCGAGACCGTCGATCGCCACCAGTCCTCGCCCGCGTGCCGCGCGCAGGAACTCAGTATCCAGCGGGCGATAAACGATGTCGGCGCAGATGGCGCCGGGCTTGGCCGCAGCCATTGGCCAAGCTGGCGCCGGGTTTCCTTCCATGCCGAGACTGGTGGCCTGCACGATCAAGTCGGCGGCGCCAAAGCCACGCTCCAGATCGTCCCAGCGCAACACCCGCCCAGCGCGCAAACCGTCCGCCGCGGCTTCCGCACGCGCATGCGTGCGATTGGCGAAGTGAATCGTATCGACATGAGCATTGAGCGCAGCCGCGACGCCGACCGCCGCGCCGCCCGCGCCGATCATAAGCACGCGCTTCACGCGCATGCGCCAATCCGGCGCCGCCTCGGTCAAGGCATCAAGAAAGCCTACCCCATCCGTGTTGAAGCCGGAGACCGATCCGTCCTTTTCCCAGCGCAACACATTGGCCACGTTCGCTTCGCTTCGGTCAGCAGCCGCGGCGGCGGCGTGTTTGTGAGGCACCGTCACATTCACGCCGGCAAAGCCGAAGCGGCACATAGCGCGGATTTCGTTTTCCGCGTCCTCGCTAACCAATGGAATCGCTACATATGCGGCGTCAATGCCGTGATCGGCGATCCAGCCATTATGCATGATCGGCGAAAGAGAGTGGCTAACCGGATCGCCGATGACAGCGAGCACGCGAGTCTTGCCGGTGATGTTCATGCCGTCGCCACACCCTGCTCTCGCAAAAAGCTCAGAAGCGGCAGAAGCGGCAGACCAAGCACAGAGAAATAATCGCCTTCTACACGTTCGAACAATTGCGCCCCCACGCTTTCGAGCTGGTAAGCCCCCACGGATGACAGCACGCTTGGCCCCGCCTGCCGCAAATAGGTTTGGAGAAAATCATCGCTGAACGCGCGCATTTTCAGCTTCGGCGTTTCCATGTGACGCCACAGAATTGCGTCCCCGCGCGTCACAACGATGGCAGTGAGCAATTCGTGCGTGCGCCCACGCAAGCGCTGCAAGTGGGCGCGCGCCTCATCCAGATCGCGCGGCTTGTCCAGTGTTTCACCTTCAATGGCGAGCATCTGGTCCGCGCCGATCACCAAGCCGTCACGGCGCCGCGAAACGGAAAGCGACTTGAACCCCGCAAGCGCCTGCGCTTGCTCTACCGGAGACGCCCCGCCCGTGCGTAGCCGCGCCTTTTCCACCTCTTCATCAACACGCGGGGGATCGACTTCGAAACTCAGCCCCGCCGCTTCGAGCAGCCGCCGGCGCGAAGCGCTGGCCGAAGCAAGTACAAGATTCACGCGCCGCGATGCTCCGCCAGAAGATTGAGCACCGCCGCCGCCGTTTCCTCAATCGAACGCCGCGAGACGTCGATCGTCGGCCAGCCTTCGCGCTCAAATAGCTTTTGCGCCTCCATGACCTCGCGGCGCACAAGATCCTCATCGGTATAGCTTTCCGCGCGCGTCTCTTTCATCGCCATCAGGCGATTGCGCCGAATATGGATCAGGCGGTCCGCGGAAATCAGCAGGCCAACCACCAGCGGATGTTGGTCGGCGAACAATTCTGGCGGCAACGGCACGCTTGGAACAAACGGCACATTCGCGGCCTTAACGCCGCGATGCGCGAGATAGACGCTTGTCGGTGTTTTCGAGGTGCGGCTGACGCCCACGAGAATAACGTCAGCGTCTTCCAGTTCGACCACTTGCTGGCCATCATCGTGGTCCATGGCGAAATCAAGCGCATCGATGCGTTTGAAATATTCCGCCGTTAGCCGCCGCGAAGCCCCGACACGGTGGTTTAGTTCCTGCTCAAGGTAACGGGATGTGACATCGAGAACCGGGTCGAGAACCGCCACGCACGGTATATTCAATTCACGACAGCGCCGCTCCAGCATGGCCCTGTGCTCGAGGCTGGACAGCGTAAACATGACCACGCCGGGCGCGGCCTCGATTTCGCGCAGCACCCGCTCCATCTGTCGCGCGGAACGCACCAGGAAGTAGGAATGTTCGATGGGCAGGATGTTGTCGAATTGCGCGCACGTCGCGCGCATCACCCCGGCCAGGGTCTCCCCGGTCGAGTCCGAAACCAGGTGCACATTGAAATAGGTCGCCAATCGATCAGGCATGTTCATTCATATCAGCGCTTCGCGGGTTGTGGACAAGCTGTCAGCTACGCACGGGAAAACCATTGCCGGAAGGCGCCGGCATCTCGGACTGCCCGTAATTTCTGCCGTTCATCTGCGATTCCTCCCCCTGTTATCCCAAGCGCCGGTTTCGCTTCGGCAGGGAATCGGCTGCTCACGTAAAGCGCCAAAAATGCTTTATGGTTAACGGCTTGGTAGCTATGCCGGACATGGATAAGTCTGTGGGCAAGCTGTGGACGGCAGAGCTATCCTCGCTTTCAAAACGCCACAACAAAGAATCCCCTATCCCTTCTCATTTCAAATTTAGGTTTAGAAAGCGCGGAATGGCCGATCAGACCCCTGTGCTCTTGCGTGTTCTTAAAGGTGAGCGGATCGATCCGCCGCCAGTTTGGATCATGCGTCAGGCTGGCCGTTATTTGCCGGAATACAGGGAGCTGCGGGGCCGGTCGAAGAACTTCCTGGATTTTTGCTATTCCCCCGCCATCGCGACCGAGGCGGTGATGCAGCCTTTGCGACGCTTCCCGCTCGATGCGGCGATCCTGTTTTCCGACATTCTGGTCGTGCCGGATGCCTTGGGCCGCAACGTCCGCTTTGTCGCGGGCGAAGGGCCGCAGCTAGATCCGCTGATAGAAGAAGCGACCTGGCGGTTCGATGATCCAGCCAAGGCAATCCAGCGTTTGGCCCCGGTCTATGAGACGGTGGATCGCATAAAAGGCCAGCTTCCGCGTGAGACAGCTCTGATAGGTTTCTGCGGCGGCCCATGGACGGTCGCGACCTACATGTTGCAGGGTCAGGGTGGCGATAAAGACCGCGCCCGCCTGGCCGCCTATCAGCGCTACCAGGATGTCGATGCCCTACTGGATCTCTTGGTGGAATGTTCGGCGCAACATCTGGCGGCGCAGGTGAAAGCCGGCGCAGATTGTTTGCAGATTTTCGAGAGCTGGTCGCAGGATCTGACGAAACCGCTGTTTGAACGATTGATCGTGAAACCGACTGCCAAGCTAGTGCGGCGGCTGCGAGAGCTTGGCGTGGACGCGCCAGTGATCGGCTTTCCGCGCGGCAGTGGCGCTCAGTTTGGGACTTACGCGCGTGAAACCGGGATCAACGCCGCCGGCGTTGACTATCAAACACCGGCTGCGTTCGCGCGCGAACAAGCCCCGCCAGGCATGCCGTTACAGGGCAACCTCGATCCGCAATTGTTGGTGGCCGGCGGAAAATTCCTGGAGCAAGGCGTGCGGCACGTGGTCGAAGCGTTCCAGGGCGGACCGCATATTTTCAATCTCGGCCACGGCATTACGCCAGACGCGACGCCGGAAAATCTGGCGGAGCTGGTGCGCCTGGTTAAAGGCGCATGAGTGCGCAACCGGCTGACGATGGACCCCAGCGTCCAGACCTGCGCGTGATGACGGCGCGCCGGGTTGCGATTGTTTTGTTCAATCTGGGCGGACCGGATACGCAAGAAGCGGTGCGGCCGTTTCTGTTCAATCTGTTCAATGACCGCGCCATCATTGGTGCGCCGCAGCCATTGCGTTTTCTCATTGCGCAGCTGATCTCGCGGTCGAGAGAGAAAACCGCCAAAGCTAATTATGCGCTGATGGGTGGCGCATCGCCGATCCTGCCCGAGACGCAAAAGCAGGTCGATGCATTGGAAGCGGCGATCCGCAAACGCGTTTCCAACGTGACTTTCAAGTGCTTCCCGGCCATGCGCTATTGGCGGCCTTTCACCAAAGACGTGGCTCATGCGGTACAATCATGGGGTGCGACCGACGCCATTTTGTTGCCGCTCTACCCGCAATATTCCAGCACAACGACAGGCTCTTCCCTCGCCGCTTGGCGCAAAGCATCCGCTCTGCCTGCAGCGACAATCTGCTGTTATCCGCAGGGACAAAATTTCGCCGCCGCGCACGCTGCCGCAATTCAAGACGCTTGGCGCGCTGGTGGTTCGCCCGATCGTCCGCGTGTGCTGTTTTCAGCGCACGGCTTGCCGCAGAGCGTGATTGACCGCGGCGATCCTTATCAATGGCAGGTGGAGCGTTCGGTCGCGGCAGTGCGCAAACTATTGCCGGCGGAGTGGGATGCACGCATCTGCTACCAATCGCGCGTTGGGCCGATGAAATGGATCGGTCCCTCGACCGAGGAAGAAATTCGCACCGCCGCCCAAGACAAAGTCGGTGTGATCGTAGCCCCGATTGCGTTTGTGTCCGAGCATATCGAGACGCTGGTCGAGTTGGACATCGAGTATGGCGATTTGGCCAAAGAGCTTGGCCTTCCCTATTATTTGCGCGCGGAGGCGCTTGGGGATGCGCCGCGCTTCATTGACGCGCTGGCGGACTTGGTGGAGCGCGCGATGGCGGAACCGGGTAAGCTGCAATCAGAGACCGGGGGACGCCTGTGCGGCGGACACTTCCGGCTATGCCCGCAGGGGGAGCGCTAATGGACCATATTATCGGCTACGATCTGGCGCGCGGGCTGCATATCATTGCGGTGATCGCTTGGATTTCCGGGCTGTTGATGCTGCCGCGATTCTACGCGTACATCACGGCATCGGCGCCTGGCGGCGAGGTCGAGCAGACCATGCTGAAGGCGGCGCGCAATCTGCGCATGATTATCCTTGGTCCCTCCCTAGTGTTGACATGGGCATTTGGGATTTTCCTGTTCGCTACCTACATATCCGGAGACTGGAGCCGGCCGTTGCCGGAAGTGCTTGGCACGGTGCCGCACTGGTTCTGGGGCAAGCTGATCCTTGTGCTGGGCCTGAGCGGGTATCACGGCTTCCTGATCTCTTCGGGGCGGAAGCTGATTGCGGGCGAACGCCGGCATTCTGAAAAGTTCTGGCGGCTGATGAGCGAAATTCCATTCCTGGTCGCCATCGCCGCGGTGCTGCTGGCGACGCTCGAACCCTGAGCATTTACCGGGTGATTACACCCGCCGTGCGAAAGCGATCTCTTGACGGGACGCATGTCCTGTGATTGCCATGAGCCTGCGCATCGCCTCGCGATGTGCGGCGCATCGGCGGCGCATGAATTCCCTCCTACCGCCGAATTTTCCTCCCCATCGCCCCGCCCCCGCCAGCCGAAGTGCGTGTGGGGTCCGGCCATCCAGAACGAACCATGACTGACGAACAAGTACTCGAAGAGCTGAACCAGCTGACGCTGCAGGAACTCAAGCGCAAGCCCCCGGCTGAATTGCTGGCGCTGGCGGAATCGCTGGAGATCGAAGGCGCCAACACGCTGCGCACCCAGGACATGCTGTTCGCCATCCTCAAGCAGGTGGCCGAACGCGGTGTCGAGATTGGCGGCGCCGGCGTCGTTGAAATTCTGTCCGACGGTTTCGGCTTCTTGCGTTCGCCGCAATCGAACTACCTGCCGGGACCGGACGACATCTATGTGAGCCCGCAGCAAATCCGCAAATTCGGCTTGCGCACCGGCGATACGGTCGAAGGGCAAATCCGCGCGCCGAAGGATGGCGAGCGCTATTTCGCGCTGGTCAAAGTCAACGCGATCAATTTCGAGGACCCGGATCGGGTCCGCCATAAAGTGCACTTCGACAATCTCACGCCGCTCTACCCGACCGAGCGCCTGAAGATGGAAATCGACGATCCGACGCTGAAGGATAAAACCGGACGCGTGATCGATGTCGTCGCGCCAATCGGCAAAGGCCAGCGTTCGCTGATCGTGGCGCAGCCGCGCACCGGTAAAACGGTGATCCTGCAGAACATCGCCAAAGCCATCGAAACCAACCATCCGGAAGTGTTTTTGCTCGTGCTGCTGATTGATGAGCGGCCCGAGGAAGTCACCGACATGAAGCGCAGCGTGAAGGGCGAGGTCGTTTCCTCCACCTTCGACGAAAAGGCCGAGCGTCACGTCGCGGTCGCGGAAATGGTGATCGAGAAAGCCAAGCGCCTCGCCGAACACGGCAAGGACGTTGTGATCCTGCTCGATTCCATCACGCGCCTTGGCCGAGCCTACAACACGGTCGTGCCGTCTTCAGGCAAGGTGCTGACGGGCGGTGTCGATGCCAATGCACTGCAGCGCCCCAAGCGCTTCTTCGGTGCGGCGCGGAATCTCGAAGAAGGCGGCTCGCTGACCATCATCGCCACCGCGCTGATCGATACCGGATCGCGCATGGACGAAGTCATCTTCGAAGAGTTCAAGGGCACGGGTAACTCGGAATTGCAGCTTGACCGCAAGGTCGCTGACCGCCGCATCTTCCCGGCCATCGACGTGCTTAAATCCGGCACCCGCAAGGACGAGCTCATCACGCCGAAAGAGCATCTTCAGAAGACGTATGTTCTGCGCCGTATCCTCAGCCCGATGGGCACGCAGGACGCGGTCGAGTTCCTGCTCGATAAGCTCAAAGGCTCGAAGAACAATGACGACTTCTTCCAGAGCATGAACACGTAAGGCTTCATATCAGCCTAGACTTGTGAGAGGGCGCGGCGCTGGCCGCGCCCTCTTTCTTTTGCCCCTGCGCTTCTGAAAGCGCGTGGCTTTTGCTGGCACACGGCTTAGATTGCGGCCGACAGAGGAGTCCGCCCCATGCTCAAAATCTATCACACCCCGCCCACACGCTCGGTGCGCGTCGTCTGGCTCGCGGAGGAAATGGGCATCCCTTATGAAGTGGTCCCGGTTCAATTCGGCGGACCGCATTCGCCTGAGTTCAAATCCGCGAGCCCGTTGGGGCAACTTCCGGCGATCGAAGATGGCGATGTGACGATGCTCGAGAGCATCGCCATCATGCAGTATCTGCTCGCAAAGCACGGCCCGTCGCCGCTCGAAGTGAAGCGCGACGAGCCGGACTTCCCCGCGTATCTGCAATATCTCGAATTCGGCGAAGCCGGCCTGATCGCGATCGGCAACGCCTACGTCGCCACCCGTTTGCGCGCGCCCGAAGACGAGAAGAAAAACTGGACCGTGAATTACGTGATCGAGGCGATCCGTCAGCGTACGGGCATCGTCGCGGCGCGGCTGCAGGATCATGAATATATGGCCGGCGGACGCTTCACGGCGGCCGACATTTCAGTCGGTTACGCGCTTGGCATCGTAAAGTTTTTTGGCCTGTCGGAGCTTGAGCCGAAAAGCGCGGCGTATCTTGAGCGTTTGTCGAGCCGGCCCGCTTACAAGAAAGCGGCGGGCCAGGTCTAAGGCGTCAGCACCAAGCTTCCGGTCGTTTTGCGTCCTTCGAGGTCACGATGCGCCTGTGCCGCATCGGCGAGCGCATAGCGCGCCGGCGGCGCGATTTTCACTGCGCCCTGTTCGATAACGCCGAACAGATCCGCACCGGTTTCGTCGAGCGCTTCGGTCGTTGCCGTATAGTTGAACAATGTCGGACGCGTGAGAAACAGCGAGCCCTTCTGCGACAGCAAAAGCGGATTGATGTCCGGCGGCGGGCCAGACGCATTGCCGTAGCTCACCATCATGCCGAGCGGACGCAGACTGTCGAGCGAGCACGCCCATGTATCTTTGCCGACGCCGTCATAGACGACATGCACGCCGCCTCTGGTGATTTCTCGCACACGCTGGGCGACGTCATCGCGGCCTGTCACAAGCACATGATCGGCGCCGAGATCGCTGGCGATCTTTGCTTTCGCGTCGCTTCCAACCGTGGCGATGACGAGCGCGCCCAGGTGTTTGGCCCATTGTACAAGAAGCTGCCCGACGCCTCCGGCGGCCGCGTGGATCAGCACAGCGTCGCCGCGTTTCACAGGAAACGTCTTTCTCAGAAGATAACGCGCGGTCATGCCCTTGAGCATGGACGACGCGGCGATGTCGAAGCTGACGCTGTCTGGTAATTTCACCGCGCGCGTTTCCGGCACGACGTGCGCTTCTGAATAAGCGCTGATCGGTCCGCTGCAATAGGCGGCGCGCTCGCCCAGCTTGAATCGCGTCACGTTCGGACCGATCGCATCGACGATGCCGGCGCCTTCGAGGCCGAGGCCGGTCGGCAATGGCATGTTGTACGCGCCGGTGCGATGGTAGGTGTCGATGAAGTTGATGCCGATCGCTTCATGGCGAATGCGCACTTCGCCAGGCCCCGGCTCCGGCATCTCGACATCGACGAGCCGCATCACCTCCGGACCGCCATTTTGTTCGATGCGGATCGCCTTCATGCTCTTACTCCGCGCCTAAGCATTGCAGGGCCGCGACGCCATCGGCGCCGTCATGCGCATCAATGTCTTCACCGGCTTCGACGGGCCTGTCGGTTGAGATCAGCGTGAGGCCGGTCTCGGCAAAGGCCGCGTATTGATCGCGGCCCTCTCGGGCAAAGCGCTCATCCCAGGAATCGCGTCCGCCCAGCGTGCCGAACATTGGTTCGATGCCGCGCTGCGCGAGCGCGATGTTGAGCGCAGTGTTCGGTTCGTCGATGCCGGTCCAAGCCAAAACGCGCGTAGGGTCGATGTCCCGCCGCTCAAGCTCGTCCAGATCGCGCGCATCCTCCATGGCGACGGAGATCATGAGATCCGGCGCCAGCGCATGCACGCGGTCTGCCGCACCCAAACTGTAGGTGATGAACACCACGCGGTCGGCCGCATCGGCGGCGCGGATCTCGGCGATCACGTCCTCATAAGCGACGCCCCGTTTCACATCGAGTTCAAGGATCGCCCGGCCCGCCGCCCAGGCGAGCGCTTCGCGCAATGTTGGGACGCGGGCATCGAGCACGCGACCATCCTCATCCTCCAGCGACAATGCTTGCAACTGGGCCAGGGAGAGGTCGCTGACGTCACCCCGGCCATTGGTCGTGCGGTCGACCGTGTCGTCGTGCATCAGCACGAGCACGTCATCGCGCGTGCGCGCGATGTCGATCTCCAACAGCGCCGGCGTTCGGCTCAGCGTGTGCTCGAACGTCTCGATGGCGTTCTCAGCGTAGCCGGGCGCGGGGCCGCCACGATGCGCGGCGACGACCGTGTGGCCGCGCTCACGCAGGCAGTCGAAGAAAGCCGGGAGGTCGGACGGCGCGAGTGCGGCTGCCTCGCCGGCGCTGTAGTTGGCTGCACCTGGCGGCCCGCACGAAGCGAGCGCCAGGACGCATGCAAGCAACGCGCGCCTCATGCGAGGTGCTTGTTGAAGAAAGCGACGGTCTCGCCGTCCGCCTGCTTGGCTGCTGCGGCATCGTATTCCTTGCCGCCTTCGCGCGTGAACGCGTGATCCTGCTCTGCATACTCACTGATGGAGACGAGCGGATTGCCCTTCAACGTTTCGCGGATTGTGTTGAGCGCTTCGACGGGAACGAATTTGTCCTTCATCGGGTGGTGCATCAGGATCGGCGTCTTGAGGTTCTTGGCTTCGTCCAGCAGCGTGTGGATGCCGCCGCCATGATAGGCGACCGTCGCATCGGTCTGCTCGCGCGCGGCGGTCATGTAGGCGATGAGCCCGCCCATGCAATAGCCCATCACGCCGACCTTCTTGGCGCCCAGCTCGCGCGCCTTGGCCATGGTCGCGGCGACGTCTTTCACGGACTTGTCCTTGTCGAGCGCCTGCATCTCCTCGATGGCCTTGGCCCATTCGTCTTTGGAGCCATCCGTGATGTCGAGCCGCTTCTGGCGCCGCCAGAACAGATCCGGCGCAATCGCAAGGAAGCCTTCGCGCGCCAGCCAGTCGGCTTTGCCGCGAATGACCTTGTTCACGCCGAACACTTCCTGCAGCACGACGACCGCCGCTTTCGGGGCGCCTGCCGGACGGGCGACATATGCGTCGAATGCGCCTTCCGGCCCCTGAACCTCAATCCACTCACCCATGCGTTCTCTCCTGACTGTCTGGCGCTGTCCGAGACGTCTATAACCCTCTCAGGCGTCCAATGCGCGAGAGGTATGGCTATGAAATTCACGATCAATGTTGAGTGCTCGCCCGAGGAAGCGCGCCGTTTCATGGGGCTGCCCGATGTCACGCCGATCAACGAAGCGCTCGTCGGTGAGATGACGAAGCGCATGGAGGCGAACATGCAGCTCATGAGCCCCGATACGATGATGAATGCCTGGATGAGCGTGGGTACGCAGGCCCAAGACGCCTTCGTGCGCATGATGACATCGGCGGCGGGCTCGGCCATGCCCGGCGCTTCACGTGAAAAGCCCTAAGATCGCTTAGATATTTTCACATGAAACCGGACACGATCATCGCGCTGGCTTCCGGCGCGGGCCGCGCCGGCGTTGCGGTGATCCGCCTGTCCGGCCCAGCGGCTGGCCCGGTGCTGAAGGCCCTGACCGATCGCCCGCCGCCGCCGCCGCGCCATGCCGCCTTGCGCGCATTCTGCGATCCCAATGGCGGGCTCTCGCTGGATGACGGCATCGCGCTCTGGTTCCCGGGGCCCAACAGCTTCACCGGCGAGGACGTCGCCGAGATCCAAGTGCATGGCGGACCCGCCGTGATCGCGGCGATTATCGACGCGGCTTTGGGTCAGCCCGGCATGCGGTTGTCGGAGCCGGGCGAGTTCACCCGCCGCGCCTTCGAGAATGGCAAGCTCGACCTGGCCGAGGCTGAGGGTCTTGCGGACCTCGTGGATGCCGAGACCGAGGGCCAGCGCCGCCAAGCGCTCAGACAGCGGCGTGGGGCGCTTTCGGGGCTCTATGAGGGCTGGCGGCTCAGGCTGATCGAGGCGGCCGCGCTGATCGAGGCCGAGATCGATTTCCCAGACGAGGACTTGCCGGGCGCCTTGGCCCAGCGCGCCGGGCCCATGCTCCAGGCCCTAGCCGATGATATGGGCCGGCACCTCAATGACGCTCATCGCGGCGAGCGGGTCAGGGACGGTTATCGGATCGCCATCATCGGGCCGCCCAACGCCGGCAAGTCGAGCCTGCTGAACGCGCTGGCCCAGCGCGAGGCCGCCATCGTCAGCGACATCCCGGGCACGACGCGGGATGTCGTAGAGGTCCGCCTGGTGCTGGCGGGCTACCCGGTCTGGATCGCCGACACAGCGGGGCTCCGGGAAGCGGCGGACGCCGTCGAGGCCGAAGGCGTGCGCCGGGCGCTGGCGCGGGCTGAGGAGGCCGATCTGCGCATCGGCGTAGCAGAGGCTTCCACCACGCCGCCTGACACCCTGAAGGATGCGCTCCAACCTGGCGACCTGCTGGTCGCCTCCAAGGACGATCTCGTCGGATTGAATATCCGACCCGTCACTACGGACGGCACAACCAAGCTGTCCGTGTCCGCGACGACCGGCCAAGGCCTCGCGGAATTGCACGACCTTCTGGCCGCCCGCGTCGCCGACGCGCTGGGCCGCGAGGAAGCGCCGGTGCTGACGAGGGCGCGGCATCGGCGGCTGGTGGAGGCGGCGCGGTCTGCGTTGGAGCGGGCGATCCCCGCATTGGATCAAGGGGCGGAGCTGGCGGCTGAAGATGTGCGCGCCGCGGCCGATCAGATCGGGCGCCTGACAGGGCGTATCGACGTCGAGGATCTGCTGGGCGAAATCTTCTTCAACTTTTGCATCGGCAAGTGAGCCTACGAAAAACCGCATGGATGCGGGCGTTTCACGCGAAACTTCTGAACGCGCGTTAGCGGGTTTCCCGTGAAAATGTGAGCGGCTGGGATTCCTGTACAAAATCCTGAAGCGGCTTCATCACGGGGCGATGCGCGGGGCCGACTCCAGCCCGGATAACGGCGAACCAAAGGCGTTTATGGGTCTCGGACTGCGCTTTGCGCATACGGGAATGGGTGATGCGGTGACGTCCTCGTCCTGCTCCTATATGGAATTGATCAGATGAGTTCAGAGCGTTCCTACGACGTCATCGTCATCGGTGGCGGCCATGCTGGCTGCGAGGCGGCGGCGGCCGCGGCGCGCCTTGGCGCGCGCACGCTGCTGCTGACGCACAAGCTCGAGACCATTGGCGAGATGAGCTGCAACCCGGCTATTGGCGGCCTGGGCAAAGGCCACCTCGTCCGTGAGATTGACGCTCTGGATGGGGTGATGGGCAGGGTGGCGGATGCTTCCGGAATTCAGTTCCGCCTGCTCAATCGTTCCAAGGGTCCCGCCGTGCGCGGCCCCCGCGCCCAGTCTGACCGCGGGCTCTACCGGAAGGCTATGCAGGCGGCCCTGGCGGCCCAGCAGGGGCTGACCATTGAGGCTGCTGCTGTTGAGGACTTGATCCTCAATGACGGCGCCGTGGCGGGCGTCATTGCCGCTGACGGGCGGGAATTCCGGGCGCCGCGCGTGGTGCTGACAACCGGCACGTTCCTGAAGGGCGTCATCCATATTGGCGACCGGCGCATCCCGGCAGGGCGCCATGGCGAAGCCCCCGCGCTTGGGCTGTCAGATCGGCTCTACGGGGCGGGGCTGGCCATGGGCCGGCTTAAAACTGGCACGCCGGCCAGGCTCGATACGCACAGCATCGACTGGGCTTCGCTGGAAAAGCAGCACGCCGACGAAGACCCATCCCCGTTCTCCTTCCTCACCAATCGCATCACTAATCCGCAGGTGGCGTGCGGGGTCACCTACACGAACGCGGAAACGCATTCGATTATCGAGCAGTCGCTTTCCAAAAGCGCGGTCTATTCCGGCGCGATCAGCGGGCGCGGCCCGCGCTATTGCCCGTCGATCGAAGACAAGGTCGTGCGTTTCGCGGAGAAGACCGCGCATCAGATTTTCCTCGAGCCGGAAGGCCTACCTGGCAACGAGGATGGGGACACCGTTTATCCGAACGGCATCAGCACATCGCTGCCGGAAGACGTACAGGAAAGGTTCATCCGCACCATCGCCGGCTTGGAGCATGTGCGCATCAAGCGGCACGCCTATGCGATCGAATACGATTACGTCGATCCGCGCGAATTGCTGCCGACGCTGGAAGCAAAGCGCATTGGCGGTCTTTATCTCGCGGGTCAGATCAACGGCACGACCGGTTACGAAGAAGCGGCGGCGCAAGGCCTGATCGCGGGGCTCAATGCGGCGCGCGCGGCAAGCGGGGCGGGGCCGTTCGAGATCACGCGTGCGGAAGGCTATATCGGCGTGATGATCGATGACTTGGTGACGCGCGGGGTGACCGAGCCCTATCGCATGTTCACCTCGCGCGCCGAGTATCGTCTCTCGCTGCGCGCGGACAATGCCGATCAAAGGCTCACGCCGAAAGGCATCGAGCTTGGTTGCGTCGGCTCGGAGAGGTCGCGCGTTTTTGCAGATAAAATGCGGGAAATTGAGCAAGCGCGAGAAATGGCGCGTGAGCGCAATCTGACGCCGCAACAAGCAGAGGCGCATGGTCTCAAGGTCAATCAGGATGGCGTGCGGCGCAATGCGATGCAGCTGCTGGCTTATCCTTCGATCCATTTCGCGCAGCTCGCAAACATATGGCCGGAGCTCGGCGCGCTTTCAAAGCAAGCGAGCGAGCAGCTTGAGATCGACGCCATGTATGCGGGTTATCTTGAGCGCCAGGCGATCGATGTCGAAGCGTTCAAACGCGACGAAGATTTGCGCATCGATCCCGCGCTCGATTATGCGCGCGTCGGCGGGCTGTCGAATGAAGTGCGCGAGAAGCTTGCACGCGCGCGGCCGGTCACGCTCGGGCAAGCCTCGCGCATCGAGGGCGTCACGCCTGGCGCGCTGACGGCGCTGCTGGCGCATGTGAAGCGCGAACAGAGGAAGCGCGCATGAGCCTGAAGCGCGACACGCTTTTCATCATCAAGGCGCCGTTCGAGGATCCCAAGCTTGAGGGCACATGGTTCTGCAATAGCTGCGCGACCATGGAGGGTGCGCTATTGGCCAACCCGCAATGGGCGCGCTCGGTTGATGTGCGCCGCATGCCTTATCCGCGGCCGCGCTACGATGTGATCGCGCTGATCGGCGAGGACAATCAATCCTTGCCCGTGCTGGTGTTGGCCGACGGCGCCAAGGCGCCCGAGGACGCGAAGGATTATGAGGGCCGGCGCTTCATCGACGATCCCAAAGCCATTAGCCGTTATCTGGCCGCCGCCTATGGCGGAGCAGGGCCGCACCCATGAGCCCGCGCGATAGTGCGAATTCCGAGCCGGTCATAGGCGGGGGTGCAATCCGCGCTATGCTGGCGACATGATCCGGATCGCGAATAACCTGTTTGTGGGCGGGGCGGGGGTAAACATAGAATGGCGCCCCCCAGAGGTGACGCCATGGCAATGACGATCTACGGCCCCGACGAGCTTCGGCGTGACCTGGGCGATAGCGTTTCGCGTGAAACAATCGAGCGGCTGGAAATCCACAAGCGCTTGCTTGGGGATTGGTCCGAACGCATGAATTTAGTCGGCCCAAAGGAGCTTGAGGCCTTTTGGTCACGGCATGTGCTGGATTGCGCTCAGCTGCTCAAGTTCGCCCCTGAGGCGAAAAAGTGGGTGGATCTCGGCTCGGGGGCGGGATTTCCCGGTCTGGTGATCGCGGCGTTCCTTGCGGACAAACCAGGCGCGCAAGTACATTTGATTGAATCCACGAGCAAAAAGGCTGGGTTCCTGCGTGCGGTATCCGAGGAGGCGGCTCTGCCGGTAAAGCTGTTCAATCAGCGAATTGAGGACTTTGGCCAAGGCGAGGGACCATATGATGTGGTTACCGCCCGTGCTTTGGCGCCCTTGCCGCGACTCATAGCGTATGCGAAGCCGATTCTGGATCGCGGCGCGCAAGGGCTCTTTCATAAAGGCGCTGAGTTAGACGCCGAGCTGGCCGCCGCGAGAGACGCTCTAGATGGTGGGGCGTTCCAGGCTGACGTGCTGGAGAGCTTAAGCGATCCGCGCGGCCGTATCGTTCGCATTCGCAAGGCCGCGCGCGCTTAAGCTCCAGAATTTAGGAGTTTGCGGACATGCGCGTTTTGGCGATCGCCAACCAGAAGGGCGGGGTAGGCAAGACCACCACTGCGATCAATCTCGGAACCGCGCTGGCGGCGACCGGTCATCGTGTCCTCATTTTTGATACGGACCCGCAGGGGAATGCCTCCACCGGCATCGATATTCAGCCGGAGGACCGCAACGTCACGTCCTATGATGTGCTTGTTGCACACCACCCGCTCTCGAAGGCGGTGATGCCGACCAAGGTGCCCAACTTGTACATCACGCCTGGCTCCGCTGGATTGTCGGGTGTTGAAGGCGAATTGATGGGCGAGGCGCAACCACAACATTTTCTGCGCAAAGCGATCGAGCAGTTCCGCAACGAGTCTTCGCTCGGCATCGACTATGTGCTGATTGATTGCCCGCCATCCTTGAACATTCTCACAGTCAAAGCGCTCACCGCGTCCGACGCCGTGCTTGTGCCTTTGCAGACGGAATACTTTGCGCTCGAAGGGCTGGCGCAATTGCTCTCCACCATCAATGCGGTGAAGGCCAATTTGAATCCGACGCTGGAGATCCAGGGCGTGGTGCTGACCATGTATGATCGGCGCACCACGCTTTCCGATCAGGTGGCGCAAGAGGTGAGGGCGCACTTCCCCGATAAAGTCTATGAGACGGTCATCCCGCGCAACGTGCGGATCAGCGAAGCGCCGTCGCATGGCTTGCCTGCGATCATCTACGATCAAAACGCCGCTGGTTCGAAAGCTTACATGCAGCTTGCCAAGGAATTGATCGATCGCGAGCGCGCATTGAAGGCTGCGTAGTAAACAGCCTGGAAATTTTTACCGCTAGGCAACGATTTCCCACCAATTCTTTAAGCATACCGAATCGGTCGGGTTCAGGAGACGAGGGCGATGAGCGATTTTGCGAGACCACGGGGATTGGGACGCGGCCTCGCTGCTTTGCTTGGCGAACCTGTGCGCACCGATGCGCCGGCCCCAGCAACGAATACGGCTCAGCCGCAAACCGCGCCGCAGCCGCAAGTGCAACGTCCGCCCGAGGCGCCGCGCGCGCCGATCGAGCCGTCGCGCAATGTGTTTGAGCTGCCCGTTGCCGCCAACGCACCGCCGCAACAACAACCGGCGCCGAAGCCCGCGCCTTCTGTTTTTGAAGAACAGCCGCCGCGCCCGGCCGCGCCCGCCGCCGCCGCGCCGCAGGCTTCGGCATCCGACGCTGGCCCGCGTTCCATTCCGATTGACCTCGTGCAGCGCAATCCGCAACAGCCGCGGAAGCATTTCGATGAGAGCGATCTCACGGATCTGGCTAACTCGGTGCGCACGCATGGCGTGCTGCAGCCGATCCTGGTGCGCCCGATCGCCGACGGGCGCTTCGAGATTGTCGCCGGCGAACGCCGCTGGCGCGCAGCACAACGCGCTGGCTTGCATGCCATTCCTGCAGTCGTGCGCGAACTCAATGAGGTGGAAGTCCTCGAGATCGCGATCGTTGAGAACGTGCAGCGCACGGACCTCAACCCGATCGAAGAAGCTCAGGGCTTCCAAGCGCTCATTGACCGCTTTGGCCGCACGCAAGAAGAGATCGCCGAAGCCGTTGGCAAGTCGCGTCCACACATTGCCAACATGCTGCGCTTGCTGAAGCTGCCGGACGATTTGCAGGAAATGGTGCGCGACGGACGTCTTTCGTCCGGTCATGCGCGCGCGATCCTCACCGCGCCCGATGCACATGGTCTGGCCAAGAAGGCGATCAGCGAAGGCTTGAGCGTTCGCGAAGTCGAGCGCCTCGCGCAGCAAGCCAAGGACGAAAAGCACGGTCCGCGTGCTTCGGCGGCGGCGGCGGAAGCCAAGAGCGCGGACACGCGCGCATTGGAGCAATCGTTGTCCAACGCGCTCGGCCTTGATGTGATCATCAGCGAGAAGGGCGAAGCAGGGGAGGTAAAGATCTCCTACAAGTCGCTGGCCCAACTCGATGAAGTGATCCGGCGCCTGCGCGGCGGGTTCTGATCGCCGCAATCTCTCCTCTTGCGGGGAGAGAAATCTGCAGCCACCAATGCGGGTATGAACCGCACCTACGCCGCGCTGCCGACGACCTTCTTCACGGTCATGTCCCAGCTTGCGGCCGAGCGCGGCGCAATCAATCTTGGGCAGGGCTTTCCCGAAGTGGACGGTCCGCTGGACATTCGCGAAGCGGCGGCGCGCGCAACGCTTGAAGCGTCCAATCAGTATCCGCCCATGCGCGGTTTGCCCGAGCTCAGGCAAGCCGTAGCTGCACACTATAATGTACATCATGCGCTCGACCTCGATTGGTCGCGCGAGGTGACGATCACGTCCGGCGCGACCGAAGCGATTGCGGCGGCGTTGCTGGCCTTCATCGAGCCGGGTGACGAGGCCGTGCTGTTCGAGCCGCTATATGATGCCTATTTGCCGATGGTGCAGCGGGCAGGGGGCGTGCCGCGCATCGTGCGTCTTGAGCCGCCGCATTGGCGCTTCGAACGCGCAGCCATCGAAGCAGCGTTCAGTGCGAAGACGCGCGTTGTCGTTATCAACACGCCGCTCAATCCAACCGGCAGCATGATGAGCGGCGAAGAACTTTCCATGCTCGCCGAGCTTTGCCGCAAGCATGACGCGATCATTGTGAGCGATGAAGTGTGGGAGCATGTGCTGCAGGACGGCGCGCATTTCACCTCGGCCCTGAATGTCTTGCGCGATCGCACGCTGAAGATCGGCTCAGCCGGAAAGATGTTTGCGCTGACGGGATGGAAGGTCGGCTTTGCCTGCGGCGCGCCCGCGCTGACCGAGCAATTCGCCAAGGCGCATCAATTTCTCACCTTCACGACGCCGCCCAATCTTCAGCGCGGGGCCGCGTATGCGCTCGGCAAGGATGCGTCTTTCTTTGCGGGGATGCGCGCGGAGATGCAGCGCTCGCGCGATCGGCTTGTCTCCACGCTCGCGGGGGAGGGCTTCGTGACGCTGCCTTCGTGCGCGACCTATTTTATTAGCGTCGACCTGCGCGCTTCCGGCATCGAGATGGGCGCGGAGGCGTTTGCGATGCACGCGATCGAGTTCGGTGTCGGCACGATCCCGTATTCCATCTTTTATGCTGGGCCGGGAGCTCCGGATTTGCTGCGGCTTTGCTTTGCTAAACAAGACGAGACGCTGGATCGGGGCGCGGAAGCTTTGATCCGGGCAATGCATGGCGCAAAGTGAATATAGATCCCAAAAGGTAATAATCGCAGAAAAACCCATGAGAAATACAAAGTAGAATAAGCGGCAATAGAAAGTAATTATCCGAAATTTGACGGATGCGCCGTGATGGCATAGGATGGCCACACAATCATAGACTTATAAGAACTGGCCGCGCGCCCTAAACGGGTCGCTGCGCGCTTACGAATACATTAGAGGGCATCGTGGGTTCAGGTAATCGATCAAATGTTGGGCACGAAGTGCAAGAGGTCGTTCACGAAGCGGCTGAGCGGCTCGGGGCGGACTTGTCACGGACAGCACGAGATGCGCGCGAAGCGGCTGAAGAATTAGCGCAAGCGCTGCGGCGCAGTGCGGGCGATGTCGCTGAACGCGCTCGCGATACGACAACCGAAGCGACAGGCGCCTTGCGCACCAGTATTCGCGAGCATCCGCTCGTCTGGGTTGGGGCCGGCGCCGGAGTCGGCGCCCTGATCGGACTCTTGCTCACGCGCCGCCGCTGATGCAGCGGGGTGTGCTGGCGGAACATAGTCGAAGGAGAGTTCGCGTATGAATCGTGTGGACAAGATTGAGGGCATTGGCCCGGTTTATCGCGCCAAGCTGGAAGCCGTTGGGATCGGAACGACGGAGGCGTTGCTGGAGCAATGCGGCGCCCGTCAAGGACGTCAGCGTATCGCTGCGGCGACCGAGCTTCGCGAAGCGCAATTGTTGAAGTGGGTCAACATCGCCGACCTGATGCGCGTCAACGGTGTTGGCAAAGAATATTCGCAGCTCCTGGAAGCGGCGGGCGTGGACACGGTGCGCGAACTGAAAATGCGCAATCCGGATTCGCTCTGCGCAAAGCTTTCAGAGGTAAATGAGCAAAAGAAATTGGCGCGGCGTGCGCCGACGCTTCCGGAAGTGTCGGCTTGGATCGCGGCTGCGGGCACGATGGAGCCCGGAGTGACCCACTAATAGAGACAGGGGAGGAGCGCCGGCAATCGGCGCCAGGCGCTGAAAAGGGCGCGGCGATGAGGGTCGCCGCGCCCTTTTCTTTTAGAGCCCAAGCACGTCCTGCATGGAAAAAAGGCCGGGCGGTTTGTCCGCCGCCCACAGCGCGGCCGCGAGCGCGCCATCGGCGAAGACGGCGCGATCCAAGGCATGATGCGAAAGCCGCAACACTTCGCGCTCGCTGGCGATGACAACGTCATGCTCGCCAACAATGCCGCCGGCACGAATGGAGGCGAAGCCGATCTTTCCGGCCGCGCGTTCCCCAGTGATGCCGTCATAAGGCGCTGTGCGCAGGTTGCTGAGCTGCCTGCCGCGCCCTTCCGCTGCAGCTTCGCCGAGGAGGAGGGCTGTGCCGGAAGGCGCGTCGACTTTGCGGCGGTGATGCGCTTCGACGATTTCGATATCCCATTCCGGCCCAAGCAGCTCAGCCGCCTTTCTGGTGAGCGCGGCGAGCACGTTCACACCCAGGCTGAAATTGCCAGAGCGCACGATGGCGATGCGCGCGGCGTGCGCTTGCATCGCCTGTTCTTGTTTTTCGTCGAAGCCGGTCGTGCCGATGATGGCGGCGCGGACTTTGGTGGCGGTTAGCGATTCCAGCGCCGCGAGCGTCGCCGCGGGCGCCGTAAAATCGATCCAAACATTGGCGGTGCTTGCGGCCGCGCTGGCGGAATCGCTCGTCACCACACCAAGCGCAGGCCCCGCGCCGAGCACGCCAAGATCGGCGCCCAGGGAAGGGCTGTCACGCCGCTCACTGCCGCCAACGAGCGTAAAGCGCGTGTCATCCGCGGCGGCGCGGATCAGCGCGCGGCCCATACGGCCTCCGGCGCCGGCGATAGCGAGGCAAAGCGTCATAGGCGAGGTTGTGAGCTTCTGCGTGAAGGGTGACAAGGGTCATGGCGGAACCCGAGGCGGCCTTTTATCCTTGATCTCATAGAAATTGCTCCGTTCGCGGAGCCGCTGGGAGATCGACCATGTTGCGCTATACCGCTTACGCCCTTGCCGCTTTCATTGGTTTTTCCATCGCGCCAGTAAGCTCGGCGGCGGCGGAGCCGGCGCGCTGCGCGGATATGAGCTTCCGGATTTATTTCGATCATGGTTCCTCGGAACTGACGCCTTTGGCGGTGGAAATGCTGGAAGCCGCATCGGGCAACATGGCGGAGTGCGCCTATGCCGAGCTGCACGTCTCCGCGGAAGCGACGAGTCCGCGCGCGATGGAGCGCGGCGCGGCGGTAATGGCCGCCCTGAATGGCCGCACTTGGGATGTGATGCAGATTGAGCCGATGCCGTCTGTGCGGGAGGTCGCCTACGGCGTGTCGCCGGAATTCGTGGAAGTGACGATGTCTTCAACCGTCATGCCGGAAACGGCGCCTCTGACCATGGCGCCGCGCGCAGGCGTCTAAAGATAAAGGGTAGAATAGGGGGAGCCCAGCGCCGCGAGGCGCGGGGCTTTTCCATGATCAGCGCGATGGCGCGTCGCCGCCTGCGTCGAAAAATTTCTTCACGCTATCGAAGAAGCCTTGCGTCTGCGGGTGCGCTTCCTCGCCGCAATCGGTTGCGAATTCCTCGAGCAGCTTGCGCTGCTTGGCGCTCAGATTGACGGGCGTTTCGACAAAAATTTCTACGTGCAGATCGCCGCGATCCTTGCCGCGCAAGTGCGTCATGCCCTTGCCTTTAATGCGGAAGCGCCGCCCAGTTTGGGCGCCGGCGGGGATGGTGATCTTGGTGCGCTCGCCGTCAATGGTTGGAATTTCCATCTCGCCGCCCAGCGCGGCTTTGCACATCGGCGCGGGCGCGCGGCAGTAGAGATCGGGTCCGTCACGTTCGAATAGCGTGTGCGGCTTCACCGAAAGGAAGAGATAGAGATCGCCCGGCGGGCCGCTGCGCAAGCCGCTATCGCCTTCGCCGGCAAGACGGATGCGCGTGCCGTCCTCGACTCCGGCCGGGATCTTCACCGCGAGTTTGCGCTCGGATTGTGTAAGCCCGCGTCCGCCGCACGCGCCGCACGGCGTCTTGATGGATTGGCCGCGCCCATGACAACCGGGGCAGGTGCGCACGATACGGAACATGCCCTGGCTGGCGCGCACTTGGCCGGCGCCTTGGCAGGTGCGGCAGGTTTCCATCGGCGCGCCGCCTTCCGATCCCGTGCCGGAGCAGGGCTCGCACGCTTGCGCGCGTGGGGCGACGATTTCGCGCTCCATGCCGCGGAAGGCTTGTTCGAGCGTGATCTCGACATCGTAGCGCAGATCGGCGCCGCGCTGGGGCCCGTTGCGCGGGCCGCGTGAGCCCCGCGCGAACATGTCTTCGAAGCCGCCGCCGAATATCTCGTTGAACAAATCGGAGAAGTCGGAGAACCCGGCCGCGCCTGGACCGAACCCAGGCCCGCCGCCGCCGCCGCCTTGGAAGGCGGCTTTCCCATATTGATCATACGCCGCGCGTTTTTGCGGGTCCGAGAGTACCGCGTAGGCTTCGCCCAGCTCTTTGAACTTCTCTTCGGAAACCTTGCACCCGGGGTTTTGATCCGGGTGCAGTTTCATCGCGAGCTTACGGAATGCCGACTTGATCGCCGCCGCGTCCGCTTCACGCGGCACGCCGAGGATCTCGTAATAATCACGGTCGGTCATGCGGGTTTACCCACGCGCATGATCATCTCCAGTCTCAGGCGCTCTTTTTATTGTTGCCGTCGACTTCTTCGAAGTCGGCGTCGACAACGCCTTCTTCGCCAGGTTGGCTCTGACCGCCGCCACCGCCGCCGTCGCCATCGCCGTCACCGCCTGGGCCCGCGCCACCATAGAGCGCCTCGCCGATTTTCATCGACGCTTGCACGAGCGCCTGCGTTTTCGTTGCGATCTCGCTGGTATTCTCGGTTTCGAGCGCGGCCTTCAGCTCAGCTACGGCAGCCTCAATGGCTTGCTTGTCGCCGGGCGGAATCTTGTCGCCATTTTCCTGCAGCTGTTTTTCGGTCGCGTGCACCAGAGCCTCGCCCTGGTTCTTGGACTCGGCCATTTCGCGGCGCGACTTGTCTTCGCCGGCATGCTCTTCGGCTTCCTTGACCATGCGCTGGATGTCGTCGTCGCTGAGGCCGCCCGAGGGCTGGATGCGCATCGATTGTTCTTTGTTCGTCGCCTTGTCCTTGGCGGAAACCGAGACGATGCCGTTGGCGTCGATGTCGAAGGTGACTTCGATCTGCGGCATGCCGCGTGGCGCGGAGGGGATGCCCACGAGATCGAATTGGCCAAGCGGGCGGTTGTCCTGCGCCATTTCGCGCTCGCCCTGGAAGACGCGGATCGTCACCGCGCTTTGATTGTCTTCGGCGGTCGAGAAGATTTGGCTCTTCTTGGTCGGGATCGTGGTGTTGCGCTCGATCAGGCGCGTGAACACGCCGCCCAGCGTTTCGATGCCGAGCGAAAGCGGCGTCACGTCGAGCAGCACGACGTTCTTTACGTCGCCTTGCAGCACGCCGGCTTGGATCGCGGCGCCCACGGCGACGACTTCATCCGGGTTAACGCCCTTGTGCGGTTCGCGGCCGAAGAACTCTTTCACGACCTGTTGGATTTTCGGCATGCGGGTCATGCCGCCGACAAGCACCACTTCCTTGATGTCCGAAGCGGAGAGGCCGGCGTCTTTCAGCGCGGCTTTGCACGGGCCGATCGTCTTTTGCACCAGGTCTTCGACCAGGCTTTCGAACTTGGCGCGCGTCAGCTTCATGTTGAGGTGAAGCGGGCCGGAGGCATTGGCGCTGATAAACGGCACCGAAACGTCGAACTCGGTGCGGGACGAGAGCTCTTTCTTCGCTTGCTCAGCCACTTCCTTCAAGCGTTGCAGCGCGAGTTTGTCCTGGCGCAGATCCACGCCGTTCTGCTTTTTGAACTCGTCGGCGAGATAATTGAGGATGCGAACGTCGAAGTCTTCACCGCCAAGGAACGTATCGCCATTGGTCGAGCGGACTTCGAACACGCCGTCGCCGATTTCGAGGATGGAAACGTCGAACGTGCCGCCGCCGAGGTCGTAGACGGCGATGGTTTTGTTTTGGCCGGACTTGTCGAGCCCGTAGGCGAGGGCGGCGGCCGTCGGCTCGTTGATGATGCGCAGCACTTCAAGGCCGGCGATCTTGCCGGCGTCCTTGGTGGCTTGGCGCTGGGCGTCGTTGAAATAGGCGGGCACGGTGATGACGGCCTGGCTGACCGTCTCGCCGAGATAATCTTCCGCCGTCTGCTTCATCTTCTGCAGCACGAAGGCGGAAATTTCCGACGGAGAATATTGCTTGTCGCGGCCTTGGATCCAGGCGTCGCCATTGGGGCCTTTGACGATCTTGTACGGAACGAGCTCGTCGTCCTTCTTGGCGATCGGATCGTCGAAGGAGCGGCCGATCAGGCGCTTGACGGCGTAATAGGTGTGCTCGGGATTGGTGACGGCTTGGCGCACGGCCTGAACGCCGAGAAGGCGCTCGCCCTTGTCACTGAACGCGACCACGGAAGGGGTGGTGTTGGAACCTTCCGCATTGACGATCACCTTCGGATTGCCGCCCTCCATGACGGCCACACACGAATTGGTGGTGCCCAGGTCGATGCCGATCACTTTGCCCATTGTCTCGTCCTCAATTCCTTTCAGCGGCGCGGTTTCGGCCTGTGGACCCAAAAGGCGTCCCCGAAGCGCGCGTCCTGTTCAAGTTCTACTTTGCATTAAGCGGACCGACCCCCAACGTTTCGGACCACTCGTTTCCCGGTTCATGTGGTGTATCGCCCACGTGGTGCAAGGTCTTCTTGGCTGTCGTAACCGCATTCGGCACAGGGAAATAGCAAACGGGAACGAGCACATTGAGCGCGAGGAGAACAAAAAAGAAACCGAATGGCATGAGAGACGATGATAATGCGCGCGCCCGCTGATCTCGGTTTCAAGCTCTGGCCAGGCCTGCTGGACCGCCCGGCGCAGGAAGCGCTGTGCGCGGCGGTATTGCAGCGGCTTCGGAGTGGGCCGCTTTATGTGCCGCGCATGCCCAATTCGGGCGCGCCGATGCGGGTGCGCATGAGCAATTTCGGCGCGCTGGGATGGGTCACGGACAAGCGGGGCTATCGTTACGAGCCGCTGCATCCTGAAACCGGCCAATCTTGGCCCGAGATGCCCGAGCAGGTGCTGGATTTGTGGGCGCGGCTTTCGGGCTATCCAGCCCCGCCAGAGGCGTGCCTGGTGAATCTCTATCAAGGCGACGCGCGCATGGGGCTCCACGTCGATAGCGACGAGGAAGCGTGGGACGCGCCGGTGCTTTCGATTTCGCTCGGCGATACCGCGATCTTTCGCATTGGCGGCACGTTGCGTTCCGATCCCACGCGCAGCGTGCGCCTTGCCTCTGGTGATGTGTGCATGCTCGGCGGTGAGGCGCGGCGCGCCTATCACGGCGTTGACCGCATTATGCCGGGCACCTCGCGCTTGCTGCCGCAGGCGGGGCTGGCGGGGGGAGGGCGCATCAATCTCACGCTGCGCCGGGTCACCCCGCCCTGACACGCTATTCGCGCGCGACGGAGACGCGATAGCCGCCCGTCGAACCGCCAAGGCCGCTGGCCTGGATGTAATAGATGCCGGTGCTTTCAGGCGTGAAACGCAAGCGCGCATCAAGCCCTGGGCCGCTGTCGTCATCCGAGGTCACCCGTTCGCCGGCTTCGTTCAGAATCACGAGATAAGGGTCGGTCATTGCGTAATCGCCGGATGCGCGCACTTCGATGAGATAGCGCGCGCCTGCTTCGAAATCGACGCGATAGGTGTCGAGATCGCCGGGCATTTCGATGCGGCTCAACCGATCGTCTCCGTTCGCGTCGAGATATTCATCCGTATAGATGTGGCCAGGAACTTCGGTATCGATCACGCTGAGCAGATACCGGCCCGTGCCTTCGCCATTGTAGGACGAAGCCGATACGAAATGCGGCCCGCCTGTAGGGGAGGCGAAAGACAAATATGAGTTCAGGCCGCGGCCGCCATCGTCGTCCGCCGCAACTTGCTCGCCATTGGCGTTGTAGAGAACAAGATAAGGATCGGCGAGCGGAGCTGAATCCACGCCTTGAAGATTGAAGCGATAGGAACGGCCTTCAACCAGCTCGAGGCTGAACCAATCCGCATCGCCATCGGCGCCGATGACGCTGACACGGCCTTCGCCTCCGGGCGTGATGGCTTCCGCGGTGTCATAGGAATCGCCGATTTCGCCAGGCTGTATCGCGATATAATAACGCCCTTGCGCTTCGTCGCCGAAGCCGCGCGCTTCCAGATAGTGCGGCCCATCGACGGCAGCCTCGTATTCAAGCCACGCATTGAGACCTTCGCCGCTGTCATCGTCGCGCGCGACCTCTTGGCTGTCGGGGCCGTAAAGCACGATGTAGGGATCGGCGAGCCCGTCGGGCGTTTCTGCATTGGCCAGCGAGATGCGCAACGCTTCCCCGGCGGTAAGATCGATACGATACCAATCGCGATCGCCGGCGGGCGCCAGAGCGCCTTCGCGATAATCTCCGGCGGCACTTAGGCTCATGTCGGTCGATGCGTTCGCGGGGATGTCGCCTTCGCTGGCGCGTAGCGTGTAGGCGCCGATGATCTGATCGGCGTAGCCCGCTGCTTCGATAAAATAATTGCCTGTTTCCGGCGCTGTGAATTCGAGCAGCGAATTGAGTTCGCCGCCGCCGTCATCGTCCATGGCGAGTTCGCCGCCATCGCCGTCATAGATGCGCACAAGCGGATCGCGCAGCGGCGATTCACTTTCGCTGTCGCTTGAGAGCGCGAAGCGATAGGTCTCGCCGCCCTCCAAACGCATGCGGTACCAATCGCGGTCGCCGGAATAATCGAGCGAGCCTTCGACGGTGCGGCCCATGCGCAAGCGGCCGCGCGTGCGCGTATCGTTGCTGGCTTCGTCCGGCGGCAGACGCGAGGCTTCGACGCCAAGCGTATAGGCGCCGGCATGCGCATCGGCGAAACCGCCCGCGACGACAAAAACGTGGCCGCTGCGCGCGGGCGCGAATTCGAGATAGGAGTTCAGGTTCTCGTAATCGTCATTGACGGCCAGCTCTTCGCCATCGGCGCCGACAACGCGAAGCAGGGGATCGCCGAGCGGCGCATCGCCGCTGCCTGAAAGCGAGATGCGATACATCTGTCCGCTGCGTGCATTGAGGCGATACCAATCGGTGTCGCCTTGGATCTCAAGCTCGCCTTCGATGGTTTGGTCCGGCTCGATGCTTGCGCGGGTGCTCGCATCGTTGGCTGCATCGTCCGGCGGCAGCGGCGAAGCTTCTACGTGAAGCCGATAACGGCCTTCCGCCTCGGAGCTGAACGCGCGTGCTTCGAGGAAGACTTCGCCGCTTTCAGCGGGCGCATAATAGAGCTCTGAATTGAAGGTCTGGTTTGAATCATCGTTGTAAGCGAGCTGATCGCCGGCGAGATTATAAACGGACAGCACCGTATCGAGCGCCGGTTCATCTTCATTGGGCGCGGCGTCAAGCGTGATGTGATAACGCTGGCCTTGTTCGACGCGTAGTCTGAACCAATCGGCGTCGCCGGCAGAAATATCACCCAGGATGTCTTGGCCCGGCGCCGCTTGCGCAGTCGTCGTCGCATCGGCTGGTTGATCGCCGCCCGCTTGCGCGTAGGCGCTGGGCGCAGCGAAAGCGAAAGCCGCAAGCGCGGCGCCTAACCAAAGTTTTCCCCGCATATCCGTCTCCCTCGACCGCAGACGGACACATGGTTAACAATCCGTCATCCGACGCGTAAAGCGGAAATCTGGCTAAACGGAGTCGCACGCGCCGTGGCGACAAAAGTTTCACATGCGGAACGCGCGGCGGGTCAAATCTTGATGTCGACGTGTTGGGATTCGCCCGGTTCTTCTTTGGCGTCCTCGGTCGCGTTGCCGCCCGAGGAAACCGCGACCATGGCGGGGCGCACGGTGCGATCACCGAGCACATAGCCGGGCTGCATCACCTCGGCGATAGCGCCTTGCGGTTCGGAAGAGGGGATCTGCGCTACTGCCTGATGGCGGTTGGGATCGAAGGTTTCGCCCTTCGCGCCCACGCGCTTGAGGCCGTTGCGCGAGAATGCTTCCAGCAGAGAGCGCTCCGTCAGCTCCAGACCAGTGAGCAGATTGCGCAGGCCATCGTCGGCGCTCTCGCGCCAGCCCTCGGGAGCAGCAGAAAGCGCGCGGCCCAACGTGTCCGCCACCGGCAGAAGATCGGCGGCGAAACGGTCAATGGCGTAAGCGCGCGCATCCTGCACCTGCCGTTCGGCGCGGCGGCGTGTGTTTTCGACTTCAGCCAATGCACGCAGCATGTCGTCGCGCGCCTTGGCCAGTTCGGCTTCAAGCGCCTCTGCGGGCGCTGCTTCCGGTTGGTCTTGTGCGTCCGACTCTTCGTTCATTCCGTTCCTCTTTGCCTGTCACCGCGCGCATCGAGCACCCGGCCCACGGCGCGGGCGGTATAATCGACTACCGGTATCACACGCGCATAATTCACGCGGGTAGGGCCGATCACCCCGAGCGTTCCGACCACGCGGCGTTCCGCGTTCATATAGGGGGCGACGATCAAGCTCGACCCCGAGAGCGAAAAAAGCGGGTTCTCCGAGCCGATAAACACGCGCACGCTTTCGCCAGCCTTGGCCAGATCGAGCACCTGGATCAGTTCGCGGGTCTTTTCCAGGTCATCGAACAGGCGCCGCGCCAATTCGAGGTCTGCCACCGCCTGGGGATCTTGAAGCAAATTGGCGCGGCCGCGCACGATCAAGGAACGGCCCATGGCGGGGTCTTCGCCCGACCACTCGGCCAGCCCGCTTTCCACCAATTTCGCCGCCGCCTGATCCAGCGCGGCGCGGTCGCGCGCTAATGCGTCCGCGGCCGCGTTGCGCGCATCGGCGAGGGTGCGGCCCTTAAAGCGCGCATTCATGTAATTCGCCGCTTCCGCCAGCACGGAGGGCGACACGTCGGGCGGCGTTGTCAGCAGGCGGTTCTCGATCTGATTGTCTTCAAACACCAGCACCAGCAGCGCTTGGCCCGGGCCGAGCGGCACGATCTCGGCTTGACGCACTGGCGCTTCGCGTTCCGGCGTCATGACCAGACCGGCGCCGCCGGCCAGACCCGAGAGCAATTCGGACGCGGCGCCCATGACTTCTTGCGGGTTGGCGCCGGCGCTGCCGATGCGCGCGTCGATCTCGCGCTTTTCCTCATCGCCCAGCTCGCCAAGCTGTAACAGGCTGTCGACGAAAAAGCGCAAACCCAGCTGGGTGGGGCGCCGTCCGGCCATGGCGTGCGGCGCGTCGATAAGGCCCAAAGCGGCGAGATCGGCCATCGTGTTGCGGATTGAAGCGGCTGAGAGCGTCACGCCGCCTTGGCGCGATAGCGTGCGCGAACCCACGGGTTCCCCCGTCGTCAAATACGTCTCCACGATCTCGCGGAAAATCTCGCGAGCGCGCGCATCGAGCGTGGACAGATCGGCGGGGGAGGGCGGCGCGGCCATGAGCAGGATTTTAGGTAGCGAAGCGGCGCGGGCGCGCAAGCGTCAGCCTGCGCTCTTTCCTTTTCGGCGGCCCGGTGGCTTGGGGGTGCAGGTGCGGCGCATATAATCGTCAAATTTCGGCACGGTGAAGCCGATCAGCCCGCGCTCGGGCGAATACGCCATGCCTTTTTTGATGAGTTCGTCGCGTATGGGCGCCGCTTGGCTGAGGCTGAGGCCAAGCTGGTTGGCCACGTCGGAAGAATGGACCGGCTCGGGGCCAAAGCCGGCCATGGCCAATGCATAAGAGCGCTGGCGCTCCGTGAGCCGCGCCAATCTGACTTTGAAGATTCCTTCGTCGAGCGCGGCTGTCGCGGCGATGCTGGCCTTTTTGGCGTCGGCCAGCGTGATCGGCGATTTGGCCGCCGCCTCCCAGCAATGCGCGCCCCAAACTTGCAGAAAGAACGGATAGCGCCCGGTTTGCTCCAGCACGAAATCGAGCGCGTCGCTTGCGTATTTCACGCCTTCTCTTTCGGCCGGTCCAGCCAGCGCTTGCCGCGCGCCCGTATCTGAGAGCGGGCCGATTGGCGGGTAGTCGAAGAGGCGCTCGGCGTAGGATTTCGCATCGCCCGCAAGCTTCGCCAGTTGCGGCAGGCCCGCGCCAAACAAAAGGATGGGTGATTGGCGCTGCGAAACTTTGTGCATCGCCATGATCAGCGCCGAGAGGTCGCCTTTCTGCACATATTGAATCTCATCGATCAGAAGCACGATGGCGGTTTCGCGCTTCTTGGCCGCTTCACCGATGGCGAGCAAAAGCTCTGTGAGATCGATGGTCAGGTCGCCCGTAGCGGCGGGCCCGGCCAGGCCGAATTCAATTTCGCCGATCGAGGCTTTGAACATGGCGCCGAATGAACGCAGTGATGCGAACGCCTTCTGCAAATCGGCGCCGGCCTTTTTCATGCGGTCGAGACGATGCAGCGTGTGCTGAAGCTGTGGCGCGAGTTGTTGCGCCAAAGGCTTGTCGGGATCGATTTCCAACAGCGCGGTTTGACAGCCTTGCTCTTCTGCAATGGCCTCAACGGCGTTGAGCATCACTGTTTTACCGACGCCGCGCAGGCCCAGCATGATCGCGCTTTTGGCGGCGCGGCCGGTCTTTGCGCGGATGACCGCCACGCGCGCCTGCTCGATCAGATCATCGCGGCCCGCCAGTTCGGGGGGAGGGACCCCGGCGCCGGGATTATAAGGGTTGAGGGTAGCTTTCATCGGATTGTTTGGCCGAGTTAGGCCGATCTAACCTAACAATCTTATAGAGAACTATATCGGTTCTTTAGGCTGAGTCGGCCTAACTCCAGCGAACTTTGCTATGCGCGCGATGGAGTGGCTCTCGACTTGCCGGCCCAATTCAGCCATGCCCATAGGCGTTTATAAAAAAGTTAGGTTTATTTCACCTAACTTAACCAAACAAACCTAGTTTTCAGGAGTTTCCCATGCGTCCGTCCGGCCGCGCGCCAGACCAATTGCGCGACATTGCGCTCGAAACCGCGGTATCGCGCTACGCCGAAGGCTCCTGCCTCGCCAAGTTCGGCCAAACCCACGTGCTGTGCGCCGCCAGCGTCGAGCAAGGCGTCCCCGGTTGGCTCAAGGGCCAAGGCCGCGGCTGGGTGACAGCCGAATACGGCATGCTGCCGCGCGCCACGCACACGCGCGGCCGCCGCGAGGCGGCCCAAGGCAAGCAATCCGGCCGGACCCAGGAAATCCAGCGCCTGATCGGGCGCAGCCTCCGCTCCGTGATCGATCTCAAGGCGTTGGGTGACCGCACCATCACGCTTGATTGCGATGTGATCCAGGCCGATGGCGGCACACGCACAGCTGCGATCACCGGCGCCTGGGTCGCGCTGGCGAAAGCCTGTGCTTATCTCGTCGAAGAAAAAGAGCTGAAGACCAATCCGATTACCGGCCAAGTGGCGGCGATTTCCTGTGGCGTGTTCGGCGATGCGCCCGTGCTCGATCTCGATTACGCGGAAGATTCAAGCGCCGAAGTGGACGCCAATTTCGTGCTCGCGGGCGATGGAAGGTTGATCGAAATCCAAGCCACCGGCGAAGCGCGCCCGTTCTCGGATGAAGAATTTGCGGAATTGATGCGGCTGGCGAAGCTTGGCTGCGGGCAATTGTTCGAGGCGCAAAAGCGCGCCATCGCCTGAGAGAAAGCGAGCAAGCGTGCGTGACATGATCCTGCGTTTGTGCGCGGCAGGCGCGATTGCGGAGATCGCGCGCGTGGGCCACGCGCCTTTCGAGGCGGACGACCCACTCGAAGTGCGCTTCGCGAGCGGCGCCGTGTTCTACATCGACGTGCGCGCCATGGACGCGACCGATCTCGAGATAGGCGAGGGCTCTTATCTCGAAAAAGCGTTCGGCCATTTGCGCGTGGAGAATTCTGCCGCATTCGCCGCTATCGAACGCGATTGGACCCGTGAAGCGCTCGATCTCGATTGGGCGATGGGGCAGACACTTTCGTCGCCGCGCCGTCTGATCATGGCGCAGCCTTATCGTGTCGACGTGGGCTATGTGTTTGCCTGCGGTGGCCGAGAACTCGCCATTTTTGGCGAGGCCGATCTCATTTACGCGGCGGCTCTCGCCGATCGTGTGATCGCCGATTACGATTTAGAGATTGGCGCGCCGATTGTCTGAGGCGGAAGCCTCTACGTCGTCGCCATCTTCGCCCGGTTCGTAACTCAGCAATTCGCCGGGCTGACAATCGAGTACGCGGCAGAGCGCGCTCAGTGTGGAAAAGCGGATCGCCTTGGCCTTGCCGGTCTTGAGAATGGACAGATTGGCCATCGTAACGCCGACTTGCTCGCTCAATTCCGTGAGCGACATACGCCGCTCAAGCAGGATGCGATCGAGGGTTACGCGGACCGCCATCAGATCGTCAGCTCCTGCTCTTCCTTCAGGCGCGCGCCTTCGCGGAAGATTTCCGAGAGCACGATCAGAATGAGGATCGACGCCCAAGTCATCAGGTTGAATTCGCCGCCGCCCGAATGACCCGTGACGCCAGGGCCGCCAAGAATGCGAATTAGCAAGCCCAGCAGTGCGAGCAGGGCGAGGCGGGATATTTCCACGATCAGCATGGTGATCCAGATCACACGCAAATGGTCGGCGTTTTCGCGCCGGAATGGCTCGCCGCTGCGGAAATTGTCGAACATTTTGCGCAGGCGCCAGATGACGACCAAAGCGCCGCCGGCGCCGACGCCAGCGAGCGCGAATGTGCCGAACACGGGCAGCCAGCCGGGGCCGTTATAATTTTCGATGCTGCCGTTGCGTAGGCGGATTTGCTGGCTCATGTCGTGCAGCCATTGCGGGTCGACACCGCCCACGGCGGACATGATCAGCGCAATGACATAGCCAAGCAGAGCAAGCACGGTCGCGGCCGCGAACAGCCAGGATGCGATCCAGGCGACTCCGAGGCCGCCGCGCACGATCGAAGCAATGGAATGTTTGCCCAGCGCCTGCATCGCCGCGTTTCTTCTCCCTGAGCACCCTCTAACAGGGATTTATTGAAAAACGATATAGGCGAACCGGTCAGTGGTCAAATAAGTGATGCTAATCATGCCCGAACAACACGAATTGGCGGGGCGACGTCTTGTCGTGGCGAGCCACAATGCCGGCAAGGTGCGCGAGATCAGCGCGCTCCTGGCCCCGCTTGGCATCGAGGCGGTTTCCGCGGCGGCGCTGAACTTGCCCGAGCCCGAAGAGACGGCGCTGACATTCGAGGGCAATGCCGAACTCAAAGCGGTGGCGGCGACGCAATCGGGCCTGCCGTCCTTGGCTGACGATTCCGGGCTAGAGGTCATGGCGCTCGACGGTGCGCCGGGGATTTATTCGGCGCGCTGGGCTGGGCCCGGCAAGGATTTCGCCTTCGCCATGCAGCGCGTGCACGACGAGCTCGAAGCCAAAGGCGCGCGCGATCTTAGCGCGCGTTTCGTGTGCGTGTTGGCGCTCGCCTTTCCCGATGGCGCCGTGCGAACTTTTCGCGGTGAGGCGAACGGTGTTCTGGTTTGGCCGCCGCGCGGGGAGAAGGGGTTCGGCTATGACCCAATCTTTTTGCCCGAGGGCGAGACGCGCACGTTCGGTGAGATGACGCACGAAGAGAAGCTGCCTCTGACGCATCGCGCGCGCGCATTCGAGAAATTGCTCGCGGCGTTAAAATGAGCGGCTTTGGCATCTACGTGCATTGGCCGTTTTGCGCGTCGATCTGCCCTTATTGCGATTTCAACGTCTATCGCGCGCGCGGCGCCGATCATGCGCCGCTGATCGAAGCCATCGCGGCGGATCTTGCCGCGCATGCGGATCGATTTGGCGCGCGCAAAGCGGAGAGCCTCTTCCTTGGCGGCGGCACCCCGTCCTTGCTCGGCGGAGACGATATTGCGCGTCTGATCGATGCGGCCTCGCAAGTCTTCACGCTGGCTGCCGATTGCGAGATCACGCTCGAAGCCAATCCCGAAGATGCGCGGTTGTTTGCCGAACAGGCCGCGGCGGGCGTCAATCGTTTTTCGCTTGGCGTGCAGGCGTTCGATGATGAAGCGTTGAAGGCGTTGGGGCGCCATCATAGCGCCGCGTCCGCCATGCGCGCTGTCGAAGCTGCGCACGCGACCGGCCAGCGCGTTTCGCTCGATCTGATTTATGCGCGGCAAGGGCAGAGCGTGGAGGCGTGGGTAGCTGAGCTTGAGCAAGCGCTCACGCTGCCGGTCGAGCACGTTTCTCTCTATCAGCTCACGGTCGAACCGCGCACAGCGCTGGCGCGCCGTGTCGAACGCGGCGACGTCGCATTGCCGGACGATGAATGGGCGGCCGAACTCTATGAAGCGACGCAAGCCGTGTGCGATGCAGCCGGTTTTCCCGCCTATGAGATTTCCAATCATGCGCGCGGCCAAGAGGCGCGCTCACGGCACAATCTCATCTATTGGCGCAGCGGCGATTGGGTCGGGGTAGGGCCAGGCGCACACGGGCGCATCACGCATGATGGCGCGCGGTTCGCGACAGAGGCGCAGCGCAGACCCGCAGATTATATCGACGCGGTCCGTGAGAATGGCGTGGGCTGGATCAGTGAAACGCGTTTATCTGCTGAAGAATGCACGGATGAGATGCTCATCATGGGCTTGCGCATAGCCGACGGCGTTTCATGTGCCGAATTCGAAACAGCGCGCGGGCGTCCGCTGAACGGCAAAGCGTTGGCATGGCTCGCCGAAGAAGGCTTGATCGTGCAGCACGAAGGACGTGTGCGTCTCACGGAAAGCGGACGCATCCTCGCCAATCGGATCGCGGCTGAACTGTCGGTCTAGCTTGGGCGGCCTTCGAAGCGGCGCGGTGCAGGATCCAGCACGCTGATCTGGTTCTGGCCCACTTCCATGATCGCCATGCCGCGCTCAATGGCCCCGCTCGGACGGAAACGGAACAGCCCATCCGAACCGGCAAAGCCTTCGCTGTTTTCCAGCGAATTGCGCGTGATGCCGTTAGCGCCGTCGCGTGTCAGCAAGCTCGTGAGCGCAACGGCGTCATAGGCGAGACTGGCGAGGCGTGTGGGTTCGCGCGAGTACGTTGATTGATAGCGCTGTTCGAAATTCGTCCGCGCCGAGGGCTCGGACGCAACATACCAGCCACCCGCGAGCGAAGGCTCACGCTGCGCATCTCCGGCCCAGGCGCTCGTGCCGATGAAGCGTGTCTGCCGTTGGCTTACGCCCGATTGCACCAGCGCCGTGCCGATGGAGCGCAGCACCGTGCCGCTTTCGGCAATCAGCAGCGCTTGCGCCGGCGTGTTGCGCAGCGCCAGCGCCAATGCGGAAGCGGCGGCGGAGGCATCTGCGTCGGTGCGGTTATAGAGCCGCGATTGCACGACGGTGACGCCGCGTAGGCGCGCCTCGGCGTTCAGGGCTTCCTGAACGCGCCGGCCATATTCATTTGATGGCGCCAGCAGCGCGATGGTTTGCAGATTACGGCTTGCCGCGAATGAGACGATACGGTCGATCTCGTCTTCGAGCTGGAAGCTCAGCAGATAGACGCCATTGCCAGCGACCGTGCGGTCCGAGGAAAAGCCGATTACCGGGATATTGCTCCGGCGCGCGATGGCGCCCGCGCCGGAAACCCCGTCGCGCAGCACCGGGCCGATGATAATGTCCGCGCCGTCATTGACGAGCGCGCTCGCGGCGGCGGCGGCGGCGGCTTCGTCGGAGCCCGCGTCGCGCGGGATGAGCAGCGTATTGGCGCCGCCATGATCGAACAGCGCGAGCTCGGCGGCGTTATAGAGCGCGGAAGCATCCTGCGGCCGCAGCGAGAACGGCAGCAGCAGCCCAACGCGGACAATATCCTGTCCGCGCATGAAGGGCGGGGTGACGCCGTCGCGGGTCTGCACCTGCGCTTCCGGCGGTGGCGGCGGCGCTGGCGGCGGCTGGCCGGGAAGTTGCGTCGGCGCTTGTGGTGTGGCGCAAGCAGCCATCAGCGCCGCGAGACTTAGCGCGGCGGCGGTCTTTGAGCTTGGAATGGGAAGCGCGCGCGTTGATGATCGGCGAAAGCCCATGAGCAATCCTTCGACAAATCCAGATGAACCTGGCCCCGATGAGATCGGGCGGGACCGTAAGGGCGCCCGCTCCGCCAGTCCACCTTTGGAAACGGGCCTTTATGTGGTCGCCACGCCAATCGGGAATCTGCGCGACATCACATTGCGTGCATTGGATATTTTGGCGGGTGTAGGGCGCCTCTATGCCGAAGATACCCGGGTCGCGCGCAAGCTTTTGGATGCTTATGGGTTAAAGCCGCGCCTGGCCGCCTATCATGAACACAATGCCGAGGCCGCCCGTGCGGACATCGTTGCGGCGCTTCACGCAGGCGAAAGCGTGGCGCTGATTTCGGATGCGGGCACGCCGCTTGTTTCAGATCCGGGATATAAATTGGTGCGCGCCGTGCTGGCGGAAGGGTTCCGGGTCTATCCGATACCTGGTCCCTCAGCTCTGCTGGCCGCTTTGGTGACGGCCGGTTTGCCGACGGACCGTTTCATGTTCGCAGGCTTCCTGCCCGCCAAGCAGGGTGCCCGGCGCGGCGAACTGGCGGCGCTGGCCGATATCGATGCGAGTCTGGTGTTTTACGAAAGCGGGCCGCGCCTGGCCGAAGCCTTGGCCGACATGGCCGAAGCCTTGGGGCCGCGTCCGGCGGCGGTGGCGCGTGAATTGACCAAGATGTTCGAGGAAACGCGCCGTGATTCCTTGCCCGCGCTGGCGGCCCATTATGCCGAAGCTGGCGCGCCGAAAGGGGAGATCGTCGTCGTTGTCGGCCCGCCGCTGGAGGTGGAAGTCACGCCGGAAGCGCTCGATGCATTCCTGCGTGAGGCGCTTGAGCGGGGCGGTGTCAAAGAGGCGGCCAGCGAAGCCGCAAAAAGGCTCGGCGTGCCGCGCAAGCGCGCCTATACGCGCGCGCTGGAGCTGAAAGCGTGAGCCGCCGCGCGGCTGAGCGGCGCGGCCGCTGGGCCGAATGGCTGGCCATGATCTGGCTGATGCTCAAAGGCTATCGCGTGCTCGGCCATCGCCTGCGCACGCCTTATGGCGAAGTCGATCTCGCGGCATGGAAAAGCGGCGTGCTGGTGATCGTCGAGGTCAAGGCGCGCGCAACCTATGCAGCAGGCGCGTATGCGTTGACGCCAGCCTCACAGCAACGCATCGCACGCGCTGCTTCCGTGCTTGCCGGCCGTTGGCGTTTGAACGCGGCCCCAATCCGTTACGATTTGATGGTGGTCGGTACAGGATGGTTGCCGAAACATGAACGCGGCGCCTGGGTTTTCGAACAGATAGGCGCGTAAAATCGTAACAGCGTTAAGCGCGTTGCAACCATGCAAGCGCACATTGTCCGCATGCATCGCGTTTGCGCCCTTCTTGCTGTGCTTGCCGCCTGCGCGGGCGCGAGCGGCTGCGTGACAGCCGCTATCGGCGCGGGCGCAAGCGTCGGCCTCTATGCCTTGCAGGATCGCACGATCGGGCAGGGCATTGATGATGCGGCGGCATCGCAACAAGTGAAAACGCGGCTTCTCGCCGCCGATAGCACCGGCTTTTCCGAAGTGGATGTCGAGGTCGCCAACGGCTCATTGCTGCTGTCCGGCAATGCGCCCAGCGCTGAGCATCGCACCACCGCCGAGATGATCGCGCGCAACGTCACCAGCGTGCATTCGGTCTATAATGAAATCGTGGTCGGCCAGCCGTCAGGCTTTGTGCGCAGCGCGCAGGACGAGCTGATCACCGCGCAAATCCGTACAAGATTGACGGCCAGCCGGGCGGTGCGCGGCATCAACGTCAATATCGAGACCTTCCAGGGCAATGTCTATCTGATGGGCACGGCCCGCAATGAGCGCGAATTGCAGCGCGCCGCCGAGATCGCCAGCACGACTTCGGGCGTGCGCCGGGTGGTGTCGTTCATGCAGGTTGTCGCCCCTCATCATCAGGCGATGGCCTCAGGCCCGCCGGCGCCGGAATATCGCGGCGCGCCGACCCCGGGCTATTAAGCCGCACTCATTCCAACTGATCTGATTTTATCCACAGGCGGGCGCTTTGCTGGCGCGCGCCCAGCGTTATGCACAGCCCTGACGCCCGCATAGGTTGCGCTTTTGTTCGCAATATGTTCGATTTCGGTGCGCCGGTTTGTGGATAAGAGGGCCGGGCCATGCAGATGTGCGCGAGCGCCGTCACGGTTGCGTTCTCCGGTCTTGAGGCGCGTCCGGTGGAGGTTCAGGTCCAGCTCGCTGGCGGCCAGCCGGGCATCGTCATCGTCGGCCTTGGCGACAAAGCCGTGTCCGAAGCGCGCGAGCGTGTGCGCGCCGCCTTCGCCTCGATTGGCCTCGCCATTCCGGCCGGCCGGCTGATCGTCAATCTCGCGCCCGCCGACTTGCCCAAGGAGGGCTCGCACTATGACGTGCCGATCGCGCTCGCCATGATGGCGGCGATCGGCGCGCTCCCGCGCGACGCGCTCGATGGTGTCGTGTGTTTCGGCGAACTCGGTTTGGATGGCGCGCTTGCGGCGGCGCCCGGCGCCTTGCCGGCGGCGATGGCCGCACAAGGCATGGGCTCAGGCTTCATTTGCCCCGAAGCGTGCGGCGCCGAGGCCGCTTGGGCCGGCGGGGAGGTGATCGCTGCGCCAACCTTGCTTGCTCTGGTCAATCATTTTCGCGGCGGTGCGGCGCTGAAGCCACCGGAGCGCGGTGACGTAATCGCCGAAGCTGGCGTGCCGGATCTGAGAGATGTGCGCGGTCAGGAACAAGCTAAGCGCGCGTTGGAGATCGCCGCCGCTGGCGCGCACAATATTTTATTTGTCGGCCCGCCTGGCGCCGGCAAATCGATGCTCGCGCAACGTTTGCCAGGCTTGATGCCGCCGCTTTCGAGCGAGGAATTGCTTGAAGTGTCGATGCTGCATTCGGTGGCGGGCTTGCTGGAGCGTGGGCGCTTAACGCGCACGCGCCCATTCCGCGCGCCGCACCATTCCGCTTCGATGGCGGCGCTTGTCGGCGGCGGCCTGCGCGCGCGGCCAGGAGAGATCTCGCTGGCGCATCATGGCGTGCTGTTCCTCGATGAGCTGCCGGAATTTTCGCAGCAAGCACTCGATGCGCTGCGTCAGCCGCTCGAGAACGGCAATGTGATGATCGCGCGCGCCAATCATCACGTCACCTATCCCGCGCGGATTTTGTTATGCGCGGCGATGAATCCGTGCCGCTGCGGCGGTGGGCCGGGGGCGGGGCGATGCAAGCGCGGGCCAAGTTGCGCGGCCAATTATCAGGCGCGGCTCTCAGGCCCGCTGCTCGATCGCATCGACATCCAGCTCGACGTACCCCCGGTGACGGCCGCCGATCTTGCCTTGCCGCCGCCGCTTGAGGGCACGGCGGAAGCGGCCGCGCGTGTCGGGCATGCGCGCGGGGCGCAAAGCGAACGCGGCGCCGGGCTCAACAGCACGCTCGATCTTTCGGCTTTGGAGCGGCTGGCCGCGCCCGATGCGCCGGGCGCTGCGTTGCTTGCCAAAGCGGCTGAGCAATTGTCGCTGTCGGCGCGCGCTTACCATCGCACGCTGAAAGTAGCGCGCACCATTGCCGACCTCGATGGCGCCGGCGCTGTGAAACGCATCCATGTCGCCGAGGCGCTCAGCCTCAAGCGGCAATGGGCCGGGGCCGAAGAGGGCGATCTGGCCAGGGTTTCTTAACCTTCCTTAGCGCTTCATCCGCCCATGGCTCAGCCCGCCCTGGTGCAAGCTTTCGATGCCTTTGACGCATTGCCCGATCCGGTCGCGATCCTCGCTTCGGATGGCACGCTGTTGCGCGCCAATCCGGCGTTTCGCGCCGCGTTCCGGCAATGGATCGGTCCGCGACGGGCGCCCTGGGGCCGCACCGAACCACCGCCCTTCAAGGATGGCGAGCGCCGCTTCGATGCGCCTGCGCCGGATGGGCGTCATTTCGAATGGATCGAACGCCTCCTGCCGGATGGCGCGCGCCTGATCGTTGCGCGTGACATTACCCGTCACGCCCGCGCCGCCGATGAAGCGCTGCGCGCCAAGACAACATTGTTTGCAACGCTCACGCACGAATTGCGCACGCCGCTCAATGGCATCCTCGGCATGGCGGGCTTGCTTGAGCAGGCAAAGCTCGAAGCCAATGCGCGCACTTATGTCGATGCGATCAAGCAATCTGGCGAGCTCTTGCTCGATTTGATCACTGAAATTCTGGATTATTCGCGCCTGGAAGCAGGGCGAGTCGCGCTTGAGACCGCGCCCTTCGATCCTGAATCCGCCATGCAGGACGTCGCCGAATTGCTTTCTCCGAAGGCGCGCGCGAAGGGGCTCGAATTGACGGTGGCGGTGCGCGGCGATGCGCCCAGCCGTGTCATGGGCGATGATGGCCGCTTGCGGCAGATCCTGTGCAATCTTGCCGGCAATGCGGTGAAGTTCACCGAAACCGGCGGCGTGATGCTGGAGCTTTCGGCCAGGCCGGGCGGGCGTCTGCGTTTTGTTGTGCGCGATACGGGCCCTGGCGTGGCGCCGGATAAGCAAGCGCTGATCTTTGAGGAGTTTGCGCAGGCTGATGCTGGCGTCGCGCGCCGTCATGGCGGCGCGGGGCTCGGCTTGGCGATCGTGAAAAAGCTGGCGCTCGCGATGGGCGGCGATGTCGGACTCGAAAGCCGTCCCGGCGCCGGCGCCAGTTTTTGGGCTGAACTGCCTTTGCCTGAAGCGTCAGGCGGCGAGGCCGCGCCCTCTTTGACGGACGTGCGTGTCTGCATCGAGAGCCATTCGCCGATTTTGTCGCAGAGTCTGCGCGCGAACCTCGCGTCGCTGGGCGCGCTTGTGGTCGATCGCGATCAGGCGCCGGATGTGATCTTGTACGATTGGCGCGCCGATACGTCCTCAGAAGAATTGGAACAATTAAAGCACGCGGCGGGCGTCGTGATCGTGCTGGCCGCGCAGGAAGATCGCGGTGTGATCGCCGCGTGGCGTCAGGCAGGCTTGGCGCATTACATGCTGAAGCCCGTGCGCCGCCGCGCTTTGGCGACGCGTATCAATATAGCGCGGGGCGATGCCGAAGGGGCCCAGGAAGAGCGCGCCGTGCGCGAAGATGAAGGGGCGGCGGCGCGCCTCGAAGGCTTGCGCGTGCTGCTTGCGGAGGACAACCCAATCAACGCGCTGCTTGCGCGCACGCTTCTACTGCGCGTCGGTTGCGTTGTGACCGCGGTGCAGGATGGCGAGGAGGCGGTTGAGGCGGCCCGCGCGGCGGAATTTGATCTTATTCTGCTCGACATTCGTATGCCGCGTCTGGATGGCATTGGTGCTGCTGAGCGCATTCGCGCCGGTTCTGGCCCATCGGCTGGCGCGCCAATCATTGCCCTGACTGCTGACGCCGGCGAGGCTGAGCGTGTGCAGGCCTTCAAAGCCGGGATGGACGATTTCATCACCAAACCGATCGAAGCAGAGCGCTTGATCAGTGTGGCCGAGCGCTTTACCGCCCGCCCGAACGCCGCCACTTTCGCGGGCGAATAGGGGGACGGAGGAGTCCGATGGCGGAACAAAACCTTCACGAGGGCGCAGCCCCCAAACGCTCGACCTGGGACGCGCTCGCCGTGTTCTTTGAGCGGCGCACGCTGGTGATGCTGGCGCTCGGCTTCGCGGCCGGGCTGCCGAACCTCCTCGTCTTCGACACTTTGTCCGCATGGCTGCGCACGTCTGGCGTGTCGCTTCAGGTCATCGGCTTCTTTGCGCTCGCTACCTTGTCGTATTCGCTCAAATTCTTGTGGGCGCCCTTGGTGGACCGCACGGCCATTCCCGGACTGAGCGCGCTGTTTGGCCATAGACGCTCGTGGATGTTGGTGTGCCAAGGGGCGATCATTGTCGGCCTCTGGATGATTTCCGGCGCCAATCCCACAGTGAATTTGGGTTTGGTGGCGCTGTTCGCCGTGTTCGTCGCATTCACTTCTGCGACGCAGGACATTGTCATCGATGCGTGGCGCATCGAGGCGGTAGGGCAGGAGCGGCAGGGCGCAATGGCGGCCGCCTATCAATGGGGCTATCGCATCGCCATTCTCACTGCGGGCGTGGCGCCTTTGTTCATTGCGTCGCGTGCGAATTGGGGCATCGCCTACGCCACGATGGCTGTGCTGATGGGCGTCGGCATTCTTGCGGTTCTGCTCGCGCCCAAGGAAAAAGCGCGGCCCGACATGCCGCCGCTCATGCCGGCGGACATGCCGAAGAAGCCGGCGGAAGAGGCGCTTGAATGGGCCGGCAGGCTTTTGCTGCTTTTGCTCGGCGCATTGCTGTTCGGCACCGGCTTCACCGCTCAACTTTCCTTGTTGCAGGCGCTGTTTGGCGGCGAAGGTTCGTTGCCGGCCTTGAATGAGGCGTGGGATGCGCGTCCGCTTGGCGTATTTGTACAGGTCGGATTCGCGCTCGCGGGCTTGGCGCTGATTGTCGCCGCCGTATTGCCGCTTCCCGGGCGCTCTACGCGGCCTGGCGTATATTTCGTGCGTTCCTACTGGCACCCGATCAAAGATTTTCTGGTGCGTTTCTCGGGTACGGCCGGGCTCATTCTGGCGATGATCTGCGCGTATCGTTTGAGCGATTTCGTGCTCAACATCATGAACCCATTCTATCTGGACGTTGGGTTCAGCCTCGAACGCATCGCCGAGGTGCGCAAAGTGTTCGGCGTCATCATGCTGAGCGTTGGCGTGGGCCTCGCTGGATGGTCAGTGGCGCGCTTTGGCTTGATGAAGTCGTTGATCGTCGGCGCGCTAGCTGGGCCGATCTCGAATATCGTGTTTGCTTGGCTCGCCTTTCAGGGGCCGGACTGGGAGGCGTTCGCCGTTGCGATCGCCATCGACAACACCACGGCCGGCTATTCCGGCACAGTGCTGATCGCCTACATGTCGAGTCTGACAAGCGCGGGTTTCACCGCAACGCAATATGCGTTGTTCTCATCGCTCTACGCTCTGCCGGGTAAGCTCATCGCGGCGCAATCGGGGGCGATCGTCGAAGCGGCGGCGCGCAGCGCCGATAGCGGCGGCCTGCTGGGCGGCTTGCGTGGATTGTTTTCGAATCTTCCGGCTAATTCGTTCGCGCGCGCAGCGGATATTGGGGTCGCGCCGGCCGCCCTCGGCGCCGGCTACATCGTCTTCTTTGCGTATTCGTGCCTCATCGGCGTGATCGCGCTGGTGCTAGCCGTCATGATTGCGCGAAAGCAAAAGGCGCAGGGCGGGCCCGCGCCCGAACCGGCGCCGGCCTAGTTCGCCGAGGCCGCTTGAAACGCCGCGAGCGTTGCGAACATAACGATATCCGAAGCAGAAGCTCCCAATGGCGCGATCTGGATCGGCCGGGAAAGGCCGGTTAACACGGGGCCAATCACGGTCGCGTCTCCGGCAGTCGCCAGCAGGCTGGTCGAGATCGCCGCCGAGTGGATGGCGGGCATCACTAACACATTGGCCGGCTCGGAGAGGCGAGAGAAAGGATAAAGCTCGCGCATGTCCGGATCGAGCGCGACGTCGATATTCATCTCGCCTTCGTATTCGAAATCGACTTCCTCGCGGCGGTCGAGAATGGAAACGGCGTCGCGGATTTTTTCCGAGCGTTCCATCTTTGGGTTGCCGAAGGTCGAGGCCGAAACCAGCGCGACGCGCGGCGTGGCGCCGAACTGGCGCGCCATGGCCGCGGCTTGCGTGACGATCTGCGCCAATTCCTCCGCGCTTGGGAATTCCGCGACCGCGGTGTCCGCCACGAACAGCGTGCGCGAGCGCGAGAGCACGATCGACATGCCCATCGGCTGTTCGCCGCGCGCCGGATCGATCGCGCGCAGCACATCTTCCAGCGCCGTCGCGTAATTGCGCGTCGCGCCGGTGACCATGCCGTCGGCGTGACCCATCGCCACCATGCAGGCGCTGAACACGTTGCGGTCCTGGTTCACGAGGCGTTGCGCGTCGCGCATCAGCAGGCCGTAGCGCTGCAATCGCTTATAGAGAAAATCCGAATAGGCGGTGTTGTTCTCGGAGACGCGCGCATTGATGACTTCAAGGCTCGCCGCTTCCGGCACGCCGAGTTCGGCCATGTTGGCGCGCACAAGCTCTTCGCGTCCGATCAGCACCGCGCGGCCCATGCCGCTTTCCTGGAACGCATAGGCGGCGCGGATGACGGAATGTTCCTCGCCTTCGGCGAAGACGATGCGTTTGGGCGCGCTGCGCACCAGTGATTGCACGCGTTGCATCATCGCCGCTGTCGGATCGAGCCGCTGCGCCAGATGCTGGCGGTACGCGTCCATATCTTCGATCGGCTTACGGGCGACGCCGGTATCCATCGCGGCTTGCGCGACGAAAGGAGGGATCTCCGAGATCAGACGGGGATCGAACGGGGCGGGGATGATGTAATCGGGCCCGAACTTAAGCTGGCGGCCATGATACGCGGTCGCCACTTCGTCCGGCACGTCCTGCTTGGCAAGCTCGGCCAGTGCGCGCGCGGCTGCGACCTTCATCTCTTCATTGATGGTGCGCGCGCGCACGTCAAGCGCGCCGCGGAAGATGTACGGAAAGCCGAGAACGTTATTGACCTGGTTGGGATAGTCGGAGCGTCCCGTCGCGACGATCGCGTCCTTGCGCGCCTCATACACATCTTCCGGCGTGATTTCCGGATCGGGATTGGCCATGGCGAAGATGATCGGCTTCTTCGCCATCGACTTGACCATCTCCTTCGTCATCGCGCCGGCGACGGAAAGGCCCATGAACACGTCCGCACCCTTCAGCGCTTCTTCCAGCGTGCGCGCCTTGGTGTTGACGGCGAGGGCGGTCTTGAATTGGTCGAGCCCTTCGCGGCCGCGATAGATCACGCCCTGGCGGTCGCAGGCGATGACGTTTTCGTGCGGCACGCCGAGCTGTTTGATCAAATTGATGCAAGAGAGCCCGGCGGCGCCGGCGCCGCTGACGACGACTGTGATGTCTTCCATGCGCCGGCCGGTAAGCTCGCACGCATTCAGCAGTCCCGCGGCGGCGATGATGGCGGTGCCGTGCTGATCGTCATGAAACACCGGAATGTCGAGTTCGTCGCGCAGGCGGCTCTCGATCACGAAACATTCCGGAGACTTGATGTCTTCCAGATTGATGCCGCCGAATGTGGGGCCGATATTCCGCACCGTGGTGATGAATTCCTCGACGTCTTGCGTCGTCACCTCGATGTCTATGGAATCGACGTCGGCAAAGCGCTTGAACAGCACGCTCTTGCCTTCCATCACCGGCTTTGACGCCATCGCGCCAAGGTTGCCGAGCCCGAGGATCGCTGTTCCGTTCGAGATGACGGCGACGAGATTGCCCTTTGAGGTATAATCGTAGGCCCGGTCCACATCCTCGGCGATGGCCTTCACCGGCACCGCGACGCCGGGCGAATAAGCCAGCGACAGATCGCGTTGCGTCGCCATCGGCTTGGTCGGAGTAATGGAAATCTTGCCGGGTGTCGGAACGCGGTGAAACTCGAGGGCTTCGGCGTCAGTGAACGTCTTTTTCGTGTCGGGCATGAGGTGCGAGCGGTTCCGGCAATTGAGCCCGGCACCCTAACGGTGACCGAAGCCGCGTCAATGGAAGTCCGGGTCATGGAAGCCATGCGCGCAAGCGGGTAAAGGGAAGCGTGGCTGATTCCTCATCCTCCCATCCGCCGCGCGCGACGCCCTTCATGGCGCAATACCTTTCGGCGAAGAGCGCGCACCCGGATTCGCTCCTGTTTTTCCGCATGGGCGATTTCTACGAACTCTTCTTTGAAGATGCGGAGAAGGCGGCGGCGGCGCTTGGCATCACGCTGACCAAGCGCGGCAATCATGGCGGCGAGCCGATCCCGATGGCTGGCGTGCCGTGGCACCAGGCCGAGAATTATCTCTCCAAGCTGATCCGCGCCGGTTTCAAGGTTGCCGTCTGCGAACAACTCGAAGATCCCGCGGAGGCAAAAAAACGCGGTTCCAAATCCATCGTGCAGCGCGGGGTTGTGCGCGTCGTCACGCCCGGCACGCTGACGGAGGAGGGGCTGCTGGACGCCCGCGCCGCCAACCGGCTGGCGGCTGTTGCGTTTGGCGATGATGGCGCGGCGATCGCCTGGGCCGATGTATCGACCGGCGCGTTCGAGACGCGCGCGCTCAGCTTTGCGCATGTGGAGGAAGAACTTGTCGCGCTCGCGCCCGCCGAGCTGATCGTGTGCGAGGCGGATGCGGCGCGGGTAGAGGCGGCTGCGCGTTTGGCGGGTGCGGCGGTGACGACGCGTCCTGGCGTGAAGGCGGATGCGAAGGCCGCCGCGCGGCGGTTGAAGTCGGCGTTTGCGGTGGCGTCGCTCGATGCTTATGGCGCGTTCGGTGAAGCCGAACTCTCGGCGATGGGCTTGGTGCTCGATTATATCGAGCTGACCCAGGCGGGCGCGGCGCCAAGGCTTGCGCCGCCGCGCCGCAATAGCGAACGCGCCTTCATGGCGATTGATGCCGCAACGCGCGCGGCGCTGGAGATCGACCGTTCCTCGCGCGGCGGGCGCGAAGGTTCGCTGCTTGCCTGCGTCGATCGCACCGTGACCGCGCCGGGCGGGCGCTTATTGGCGGAGCGGCTGGCGCGGCCATTGATGGATGTGTCCGCGATTTCCGCGCGCCATGACGCCGTTGGCTTCTTCCTGCAGTCGGCGCAGCATCGCTCCGGCGTGCGCCAGGAATTGCGCGCCGCCGGCGATTTGGCGCGCGCGTTGACTCGTCTTGCGCTGGGGCGCGGCGGGCCGCGCGATTTGGCGCAATTGCGGGATGGATTGAGCGCGGGGGACCGCGCGGCGGCGCGCTGTGCCGGACAGGATGCGGCCGCGCCGGAAGAGATCGTGCACGCTTGCGCCGCTTTGACTTTGAGCGCGCGTCCGGTCAGCGCGAAACTTGTGCAGGATCTGAACCGGGCGCTTGCGCCTGAATTGCCGATGCTGACCCGTGATGGCGGCTTCATCGCGCCGGGGTTTGATCCGGCTTTGGATGAGCATCGCGGCTTGCGCGACGACAGCCGCAAAGTGATCGCCGCATTGCAAGCAAAGTATGCGGAGGAGGCCGGCATTGCCGGCCTGAAGCTCAAGCACAACAACGTGCTCGGCTATCATATCGAGGCCACCAGCAAACAAGCGGAGGCGCTGATGGCGCCGCCGCTCAACGAACGCTTCATGCATCGCCAGACCACGGCGGGCTCGGTGCGCTTCACTACGGTCGAGCTCTCAGAGCTGGATGCGCGCATCGCGCGCGCGGGTGAAGCGGCGCTGGCGCGAGAGCTGTCGCTGTTCAAGGATTTCGCCGCAAGCGCCGCCGCAAGCGAGGTGGACATTCGCGCCGCCGCCGAAGCGCTGGCCGCGCTCGACGTGGCGGCGGCTTTAGCCGAATGGGCCGAGGAGAGCCAGGCTGCGCGTCCGGAGGTGGATGAAACAAGCGCGCTGCTCGCTGAAGGCGCGCGCCATCCTGTTGTCGAAGCGGGCGTGCGGCGTGAAGGGCAGGGCTTTACGCCCAATGACGCGCGCCTGGATGCGGAAGGCCGCTCCGGGCCGCGCTTGCTGGTGGTCACCGGCCCGAACATGGCCGGCAAGAGCACCTATCTCCGGCAGATCGCGCTGCTCGCGGTGCTGGCGCAGGCGGGTTCTTACGTTCCAGCCAGGAAGCTCCGTCTCGGCGTGGTCGATCGGGTGTTCGCGCGCGTCGGCGCTTCGGATGATCTCGCGCGCGGGCGCTCAACGTTCATGACCGAAATGATCGAGACGGCGGCGATCCTCAATCAGGCTGGGCCGCGCGCCATGGTGGTGTTGGATGAGATCGGACGCGGCACCGCGACTTTCGATGGCCTCGCCATCGCCTGGGCGGTCGCCGAGCACCTGCACGAAGCCAATGGCTGCCGCGCTGTGTTCGCCACCCATTATCATGAGATGACGCGGCTGGCCGATAAGCTGGAGGCGGGGGCCAACGCGCATTTGCGGGCCAAGGAATGGAAGGGCGATCTCGTCTTTCTGCATGAAGTCGCGCCGGGGCCGGCTGACCGATCTTACGGTATTCAGGTCGCGAAGCTGGCGGGCTTGCCCAAGAGCGCGGTCGAGCGCGCCCGCGGCGTGTTGGCGCGGCTTGAAGCGAATGGCGGCGCGACACGGGTCGAGATCGCCGATGACCTGCCGCTATTCTCGCAAGTCATGGCTGAGAACGAGCCGTCCGCGCTGGAAGCGGCGCTCGATGCGCTCAACCCGGATACGCTCACGCCGAAGCAAGCGCTCGATGCGCTCTATCAGCTTAAGTCGCTGAAAGAATAGATTTAAGGTTGCTGCTCGTCCGCCGGGCCGGGCAGGCGCGGCGCGCGCTGGTTCACGGAATCCCGTGCGGCGTCGATGGCCGTTCCGGCAATGATATTATCGCGGATGAACGGCACGGAGCCGGTCTGAACCGTCATGGTCAGGAACACGCCCATCAGGGCGCCGAGCACAAGGCCGGTCACGCCCCACAGTGAGGCGGCGAACCAATAAGCAGACGCGCGCTCGCTTTTGATGCGCTGATGGAACAGCTTTTGGTCCATGATGGCTTCGAGGCCCGCCCGTGCTGGGTGGTCATGCACGTGCGCATCGTCCCGCGGAGGACTCACAGGGACGATCTTACTTTTTGCCATCGCATATGCCTCTTCCAGATCCCGTTTCCTCTTTGGCTCTGCCGATAAAATGAGGCAAGTTTCGGGACTGACATTTTAATAAGAAGTCATGCTGCACTGCTTCGGGGTGGCGTGTCTCCCACGGAATGACGAAATAACTGCGACATGGCCGCTGCACGTCTGAAGCCAGCCCGCATCGAAACCGTTGTCGATGGCTTACGCCTGCGCGCCCAACTTAGCGGCGCCTATAGCGCGGAAGGGGACAACGCGCGCGGCACTGTGAAGCACTTGCTGCACGGGGCGCTGTTCCGCGGGCGCATGATCGCCAAGGAGCGCCTGGAAGCGGGCGAGCATGGCTACGCCGTCGCGCGGCTTTTGGCTCAGGTGGCCGACGAAGTCGTCTCCGCGCTCTACGATTACACCACCACGCACGTCTTTCGCGCCCGCAACCCGACCCAGGGCGAGCGTTTCGCCGTCATGGCTGTGGGGGGGTATGGCCGGGGCGAGCTGGCGCCGTCGTCGGATCTCGATCTGCTGTTTCTGCGCGCCTACAAGCCGACGCCCTTCGCCGAAAGCGTCACCGAATACATGCTCTACATGCTGTGGGACATGGGCCTGAAGGTCGGCCATTCCTCACGCAATATTGATGAGTGTCTGAAGCTCGCGCGCGACGACCACACCATCCAGACCGCGATCCTGGAAGCGCGCCGCATCGCCGGCGATGAATCGCTGGCGGCTGAAATGCATGCGCGTTTCCGCAAGGAGGTGGCCGAGCGCGACCATGCCGGCTTCGTCGCCGCGAAGCTGGCCGAGCGCGACGAGCGGCACCAGCGCATCGGCGCATCGCGTTACATGGTCGAGCCCAACATCAAGGAGGGCAAGGGCGGCCTGCGCGACGTGCACACGCTGATGTGGCTGGTCAATCATCGCTACGGTTTCGCCAATGCGCGCGAGTTCGCCGAGTCCGGCGTGTTCACGGCCGAAGAGCGCAACACGTTGCGCCGCGCGCTGGAATTTCTCTGGACCGTGCGCTGCCATTTGCACTTCGTCACCGGCCGCGCCGAAGAGCGTCTGACCTTCGATCTCCAGCCCGAGCTCGCCAAGCGCTTGGGCTACAGCGCGCGCAGCAATCACACGGCGGTTGAGCGTTTCATGAAGCGCTACTTTCTGGAGGCGCGTCAGGTCGGCGCGCTGACCCGTGTGTTGTGCGCCAAGCTTGAGGCCGATCAGGCCAAGCGCGCGCCCAAGGGCTTGCGGCGTCTTGTGCCCGCGGGCCGCACGTCTTCGGTCTTGGTTGGCGAGGGCTTCCGCATTGAGGCGGGCCGTCTCGACATTGAATCGCCCACGGTGTTCGAGACGCCGGCCAATTTCATTCGCCTGTTCGAGGTGGCGGGCCGGCACAATCTCGACATTCACCCGACAGCGCTGGGCGAAGCGGCGCGCCAAGTGCGCTCCATGACGCCGTCATGGCGCAAGGACCCGCAGGCGCGCGCCGCGTTTCTCGATGTGTTCAAGGAGAGCCGTCAGCCTGGCGCGTCTTTGCGTCTGATGAATGAGACGGGCGTGCTGGGCAAATTCGTGCCCGAGTTCGGCCGCATCGTCGCGCAAATGCAGTTCAACATGTACCACCATTTTACGGTGGACGAGCATACGCTGCAGGCGATCGACGCGATGGCCGCCATTGAGCACGGGCGGCATAAGAAGCAACATCCGCTGGCGACAGGGATTTTCCCGAAGATCATCAATCGCCGCGCGCTTTATCTCGCCATGCTGTTGCACGATACGGGCAAGGGCGAAGGCGATCAGCAGATCGAAGGGGAGAAGTCGGCGCGCGCCGCGTGCGAGCGTTTGCGTTTGCCGAAAGAGGAAGTCGATCTCGTCGGCTGGCTGGTGCGCCACCATCTCGTGATGAGTGATTTCGCCCAGAAGCGCGACATCGGCGATCCGCGCACGGTGGCGCAATTCGCGGAAATCGTCGGCACGGTGGAGCGGCTGCGTTTGCTGCTGGTGCTGACGGTGGCGGACATTCGCGCTGTCGGTCCGGGTGTCTGGAACGATTGGAAGGGGCAATTGCTGCGCGATTTGTATCGCCTCACGGAAGCGGCGCTGCATGGCGGGCGATCCGATGAAGGCGCGGTGCGCGAGCATTTGGCCGAGCTGGCGCAGGCAGCCAAGCAAGAACTCTCTCAAAGCATCGGCGGTGATGCGGCCGTGTTGTCCTGGTTCGATGCGCTGGAAGACGGCTATTGGCTCAATCACGATGCCGAAGCGCTGCATTGGCATGCGCGTGAAGTGATGGCGGCGCGCGCCGATAAAGATTTGCCGCACGTCGCGGTGCGTGTGCAGCCGGTCCAGGCGGTGACGGAAGTGCTGGTTTATGCCGAAGACCGGCCTGTCTTATTCGCAAGCTTGGCGGCGGCGCTTTCGGCGAGCGGCGCCGACATTGCCCGCGCGCGTGTGCACACCACCAAGGACGGCGCGGCGTTCGACGTGTTTTCGATCCAGACCGCCGACAAGACGGCGTTCGGCTTGCACGATCAGGATGCGCTGCCCGCCTTGATCGCGCGCTTGCGCAAGGCCGCGGTTGAAGATCATGCCCCGCCGGATGCGCGGCCGCCTTCGCGCCGGGCCGCGGCCTTCGCGATTGAGCCTTGGGTGCGGATCGACAATGAACTTAGCCCGCATGCCTCGGTCGTCGAAGCATCAGGGCGTGACCGGCCGGGCTTGCTTGCCGGGCTGGCGCGGGTGTTGTCCGATTCCAAAATCTCCGTCGCCAGCGCCCACATCGAAACGCTGGGCGAACGCGCTTCCGACGTTTTCTACGTGCATGATGAAGGGGGAGGGCAAATCGCCAATGCGCGGCGCGCGTCCGCGTTGAAGACGAAGATTGAGGCCGTGCTCCGCGCCGCCGAGCCCGCAGCCCCCGCCGATCCGGCCAAGCAGCCGCTCGCGGTGGCGCGCGCCTCCACGGCGCGCTAGCAAACACATCTCAACAGCGTGATTCGCCGCCAAACATGAGCCTTGCCCGCAACACGGCCGTTATTGGCGGTCTTACCCTGATCTCGCGCCTGTTCGGATTGGCGCGGGATTTAGCGCTTGCCGCCGTGATCGGCGCCGGGCCGGTTGCGGATGCTTGGTTCGCTGCGCTGCGATTTCCGAATTTATTCCGCCGGCTGTTCGCGGAGGGCGCTTTCAGCCAAGCGTTCGTTCCGGTCTATTCCAAAACCCTGGCCGAACAAGGCGAGGAGGCGGCGGATCGGCTCGCAAGTGAATCGCTTGCCGTCTTGTTGCTGATCACGGGCGTCATCACAGCGCTCGCAATCGTCGCGATGCCGTGGATCAACCTGGTGATGATCCCTGGCTATGCCGACGATCCGGAAGTGTTCGCGCTGGCGACGCTGCTGACTCAGATCACGATGCCTTATCTGGTGGCGATCAGCGTTGCGACGCTTTTTGCCGGCGCGCTTAATGCGCGCGGCCGTTTCTTCGCCGCCGCCGCCGCGCCGACCTTGCTGAATATCTGCTTGCTGATCGCCGTTTACTTTTTTGGCGACACGCCGACCGAGGCGGCGTTTTCCGCATCGGTCGCGGTGAGCGTCTCCGGCGTTCTGCAAGCGATCTGGGTGTGGTGGGGTTCGCGGCGTTCCGGCGCGCATGCGCGCTTGAGCATGCCGCGCTTGACGCCGAACGTGCGCCGGCTGCTGGCGCTGGCGGCGCCCGCCGCCTTGGCTGGCGGCGCGCTACAGATCAATGTGATGGTCAGCCAAATCTTGGCGTCGCTGGAGCAGGGCGCGATCTCGCTGCTGAATTACGCTGATCGGCTCTACCAATTGCCGCTCGGTCTGATCGGCGTTGCGGTGGGCGTCGCCATGCTGCCGCGTCTTTCGCGCCTGGTGCAGGAGGACGATCAGGTCGGCGCACGCGGCGCTCTCGATGAGGCGGTCAATTTGTCGATGGCGTTCACGCTGCCGGCGGCGGCGGCCATGATGGCGATGCCGGTCTATCTGCTCGACGCGCTTTTCACGCGCGAAGCGTTCACCAGCGAGGATGCGCGCAACGCGGCGCTGGCTCTGTTCCATTACGGCTGGGGCGTGCCCGCCTTCGTGTTGGCGAAAATTTACGCGCCGGGATTTTTCGCGCGCGAAGACACCAAGGCGCCGATGCGCTTCGCGATCGTCGCGATGGTGATCAATATCGCTCTGGGGGCCGTGCTCTTTTTCGGCCTTCGCTCCATGGGATATGCGGGCTTTCCAGGCTTGGCCATCGCCACCAGCGTCGCTTCTTGGGTCAATGTGCTGCTCATGATCTCAGCGCTCCTGCGCAGAGGCGCTTACGCGCCGTCGGCGCAAGCGATGTCGCGGCTGGTGCGGATCGCAATCGTATCGGCGGCGCTGGGGGCGGCGCTGGTGCTGGCCCAGGCCAATCGCGCGGCGCTGGAAGCGATGCTTGGCCCGAAGGAAGTGGTGGTCGCGGTTCTGATCATGGCGGGCGGGCTGAGCTATTTCGTGATGCTGTTCCTCAGTCGCGGCGTCACCATCGCCGAGGTCCGCGGCGCCTTCAGACGCGAGCGCGGACCCGCCAATGGGGGAGGCGGCTTGCCGCCGGGCGCGGACGCCTGATAGAAGCCCCGCCCATGAACACGAGCATGCAAACTTGGCGATGGCGGGCCTGACCTGACGCCATTTTTCCGCGCCCGCATGGGCGCGCCTCTCATGTTCCGGAGTTTTCCATGACTGACGCTGCCCCGCCCGCCTATCAGGGTCCGCAACGCGTATTTTCGGGCATGCAGCCTACCAATGGGCTGCATCTCGGCAATTATCTTGGCGCGCTGCAAAAGTTCGTCCGCCTGCAAGACCAATATGATTGCATCTATTGCATCGTCGATCTGCACGCGATCACCGTCGGCCCTGATCCGAAGGAGTTGACCAATCGCTGCCGTGAAGTGGCCGCTGCCTACATTGCGGCGGGGGTCGATCCGAAAAAATCGATCGTCTTCATTCAATCGGCGGTGCGCGAACACACCGAGCTGACTTGGGTCTTCAATTGCGTCGCCCGCATGGGCTGGCTTGAGCGCATGACGCAGTTCAAGGACAAAGCCGGCAAGCATGCCGAGCGTTCTTCGGTCGGCTTGTTCGACTATCCGGTGCTGCAGGCCGCAGACATCTTGTTGTACAAGGCCACGCACGTTCCGGTGGGCGAGGATCAAAAGCAGCACCTGGAGCTGTCGCGCGACATCGCGCAGAAGTTCAACAATGATTATGGGCGTGCGGACTTCTTCCCGCTGCCCGAGCCGCTGATCCAGGGGCCGGGCGCGCGCATCATGAGCTTGCGCGATGGGTCCAAGAAGATGTCGAAATCCGATCCCTCGGACATGACGCGCATCAACATGACCGACGACGAGGCGACCATCCTCAGCAAGATCAAGAAAGCCACCACCGATCCGCTGCCGGTGCCGGAAGCGGAGGAGGGGCTGAAAGGGCGCGCCGAGGTCGAAAATCTGGTCGGCATTTTCGCGGCCGTCACCGAACGCAGCGTGGCCGATGTCTTGGCCGAATATGGCGGCAAGGGGTTTGGCGTGTTCAAGCCGGCCTTGGCCGAGGCGCTGGCGGCGAAGCTGTCGCCGATCGCCGGCGAAATGCGCCGGCTCACCGGCGATCCGGGCGCGCTCGATGCGATCCTGAAGGATGGGGCCGAGCGTGCGCGGGCGATCGCTGGGCCGATCATGGCCGAAGTGCGCGATGTGGTGGGATTCTGGCGCGCTTGATGCGTCCGCCTGTTTGAGCGAGCATTGCACCGCATGAGTGAGGAAGAAAAAACCTTCGCGCTGCTCGTCGTCGCCGACGAAAGCGAGGAATTTCCCAATGCGCTCATTTATGCCGGGCTGCTCGCCAAGCGCACCGGCTGGCGGCTGGTCATGCTGCGCGCGATCGAGCCGGCCGATCCCGCGCCCTGGGCCTCCATCACCGACGAAATCCGCCGCCAGGCGCGCGATGCGGCCGAGTCCCTGACACAGCGCTTCGCCGCCGAGCTTTGGGCCGAATGCGGCGTAAATGTTCAGACTGTCCTGCTCGAAGGCGAACTAAAGCCGGCGATGAGGAGGCTTTTGGAGGAAGATTCTTCGATCAAGCTTGTGGTGCTCGCATCGGCTTCCGGGCCGAGCGGACCGGGGCCGCTGGTGAAGCTGCTGAGCAAAAGCGCCGGCTTTGGCGAGCGGGCGGTGCCGGTGCTGGTCGTGCCGGGTGCGCTGAAGCGGGCCGATGTGCGCGCGCTCGCGTTGCCAGCCGCGCCGGCGCCCGAGGAAAAGGACCCGAACTTGACCGAGGGGCTGCCAAAGGCCACCTGACACTTATGTTTATTCAGACGGAATCGACGCCGAACCCGCGCACGCTCAAATTTCTTCCCGGCCGGGATGTATTGGGGGCTGGCAGCCGCGAGTTCGGCGATGTGGATGCCGCCGCTGCGTCGCCGCTGGCCGAGGCGCTATTTGCGATCGACGGCGTCGAGCGCGTCTATCTCGGCGGCGATTTTATCACCATCACCAAGGCCGAGACGCTCGAATGGCCGCATCTGAAGCCGCACGTCCTGGCGGCGATCATGGATCATTACACTTCGGGGCGTCCTGTTTTGCTCGATGCGTCGGCGCCGGCGGATGCAACCGAAGAAGCCGATATCGTCTATGAGGGCGAAGCGGCGAACATCGTGAAAGAATTGAAAGACCTGATCGAAGCACGCGTGCGCCCGGCCGTTGCGCGCGATGGCGGCGACATCACGTTCCATTCCTGGGATCATGAGGAGGGGGTGGTGAAGCTTAATATGCGCGGGGCGTGCGCCGGTTGCCCGTCCTCAACCCTGACGCTGAAGCAAGGCATCGAAAACATGCTGCGTCACTACGTGCCCGAAGTGAATCGTGTGGAGCAAGTGGTGTGAGCCAGGAGCGCCAGGCATGATTGTCCTGGCCGTCGATACCGCGCTTGACGCTTGTTCGGTCGCCATAGCCGAAGCTGAAATTGTGCGGGCTTCGCTGTGCGAGCGCATGAATCGGGGGCAGGCCGAGCGGCTTGCTCCTATGGCGCGTGAAGCCGCCGCCGCGGCTGGCGTCGGCTTCAACGCGATTGATCGCATCGCGGTCACGATCGGGCCGGGATCATTTACCGGCGTGCGTGTCGGGCTCTCCTTTGCGCGTGCTCTGGCCTTGGCCTTGGACAAGCCATGCATCGGCGTGTCGACGCTGGAGGCGCTTGCTTTGGCGGAAGGGGAGGATGGCCTGCGCGGTGCGCTGATTGAAACGCCCGGCGCGGCCTATTTTGCGCTTTATCGCGACGGCGCGCCGCTTATAACGCCGCGTCCGATTGAGCGCGGTGCGCATGAAGATTTGATGCGTGAAGCGTCCGCTGGCGCCGAAGTGCGTTTGTCGCCTGCGGGCGCTGTCGCCGACGCGGCGGCGTTAGCGCGGCGGGCCGTGTGTCTCGATCCGGCGGCATATCGGCCCGACCCACTCTATTTGCGCGCGCCGCATGCAACTTTGCCGGGCCAGATCGCGGGCGCTGCGGGATGATCGAGGCGGCGAGCGCAAACGATGCGGCGCTGCTTGCGCAATTGCATCAGCGTGCTTTCGCGCGGCCGTGGAGCGAGGCGGAAATCGCGCGGCTGTTGGACAATGCAACCACGTTTGCGCTCATTGCGCGCGCTGGGCCGGTGCAGGGCTTTGTCATGGCTTGGGCCGCTGCGGGCGATTCCGAGATGCTCACCCTGGCTGTTGCGCCCGAGGCGCGGCGCAAGGGGGTAGCCATGAGCCTAGTCAATGCTGCGGGGGTCGCGGCTTTGGCGCGCGGGGCGGCGACCATGCATCTTGAAGTCGCCGAGGATAATGGACCGGCGCGCGCGCTCTACGTCAAACTCGGTTATGAAGAGGCGGGCGTGCGTCCTGCTTACTATGCAGGCGCGGGCGGCGCTGTGGACGCGATTGTCATGCGCCGCAGGTTGCCGCGTCCTGTGGTTTAAGGCGAGCCAGGTGGACGCGCCTGCCCCCAGGGGCTATGTGACGGAGCATAAATGACTGACCGGATCGAAAAACTCTGCATCGAAAAGGGCATGCGCATGACCGAGCAGCGCCGCGTGATCGCGCGCGTTGTTTCGAGCAGCCATGATCATCCGGATGTGGAGGAGCTGCATCGCCGCGCCGCCGCGGTTGATCCTGGCATTTCCATTGCCACGGTCTATCGCACGGTGCGCCTGTTCGAAGAGGCCGGCATCCTTGAGCGTCACGATTTCCGCGATGGCCGTTCACGTTATGAAGAAGTGCCGGAACGGCACCACGATCATCTGATCGACATGCGCACAGGCGACGTGGTCGAGTTCACAGATCCAGAGATCGAGCGGCTGCAGCAGGAAATCGCCAAGCGCTTGGGCTACAAACTCATCGATCACCGGCTTGAGCTCTATGCGCTGCCGATCGACGATAAGGCCAAGGCGGGCAAGCGCTAACATGGCCGCGCAGGATGGCCCGAAGCGTCTCTATATCGAGACGTATGGTTGCCAGATGAATGTCTATGACAGTGAGCGCATGCGTGATGTGCTGAAGCCGCTCGGCTATGCGCCCGCGGATAAGCCGGACGATGCTGATCTCGTCGTGCTCAACACCTGCCATATCCGCGAGAAGGCGACCGAGAAGGTCTATTCGGAAATCGGCCGGCTGCGTGTTCACAAGGAGCGCCGTGCTGGCGAGGGCAAAGCGACGTCGATCGTCATTGCCGGGTGCGTCGCGCAGGCCGAGGGCGAAGAGATCATGGCGCGGGCGCCAGCGGTTGATCTGGTTGTCGGGCCGCAAGCTTATCACAAGCTGCCCGAGCTGATCGCGCGCGCGGCGCGTAAGACAGGTGAGCGGCTCGCCGCCGATTTCACCGCGCAGGAAAAATTTGACGCGCTGCCGGCGCGCGCGCCGGATGGCGTCACCGCGTTTCTTTCCATTCAGGAAGGCTGCGACAAGTTTTGTACATTCTGCGTCGTGCCCTATACGCGCGGCGCGGAATATTCGCGGCCGATGGCGGCTATTCTCGAAGAAGCCCGCTCTTTAGCCGGGCAGGGCGTGCGCGAGATCACGTTGCTGGGCCAAAACGTCAACGCCTATCACGGCGGCGGCGATTTCGCGGCGTTGCTGGAAGCGCTGGCCCGCGTCGAGGGTGTTGAGCGCCTGCGTTACACAACCTCGCATCCGGTCGAGATGACGGACACGCTCATTGCGCTACATGGCGATGAGCCCAAGCTGATGCCGTATCTACACTTGCCGGTGCAGTCAGGCTCTGACCGCGTGCTCAAAGCGATGAACCGCAAGCATGATGGCGGATTTTATCGCGACATCATCGGGCGTCTGCGCGCCGCCCGTCCCGACATCGCGCTCTCAACGGATTTCATTGTCGGGTTCCCCGGCGAAACCGAAAAGGATTTTGAGGCGTCGCTGCAATTGGTGCGCGATGTCGGCTTTGCTTCGGCTTATTCCTTTAAGTATTCGCCGCGTCCCGGCACGCCTGCGGCGGCGATGATGGGCCAGGTCGACGAAGCGGTGAAATCGGAACGGCTGGCGCGCTTGCAGGCTTTGTTGTCGGAGCAGCAGCGCGCCTTCAATACGGCTCAGATTGGCCGCACATTACCGGTCTTGGTGACGGGGCAGGGACGCAAGCCGGGCCAGGCCTATGGCCGCTCGCCCTATCTTCAAGCCGTGCATTTTGACGACGCGCAGGCTCGCCCTGGCGAAATCGCTTCCGTGCGCATTTCGGCCGCGTCGCAGAACTCTTTGAGCGGGGCGCGCGTTTCTTGCGCAACGGAGGCCGCGTGAGCACCAAAACCGGAGAGCTGAGCCGCGTCATCACCCTCTCCGAGGCGGGCGTTGCGCAAGCTGTGTTCGGTCCGCTGCATCGCCACCTCGCGCATATTCAAGAGGCGTTTCGCGATCCATCGGCGCCGCGCGGCCAGCCGGCGTATCGCGTCACTCTGGATGCGCAGGGCGATCAGCTTACGTTGCGCGCCAGCACGGAGGCCGACCTTGAACGCGCGGAGCGCATCGTCGAAGCTTTGGCCGATTTAGCGCGGCGCAAAAGCCGTGTGCGTGAAGGCGAAGTGCTTGCGGCGATCTCGTTTTCGGAAGGCGGGGATGTCGCGGCGGGGCCGATGACGCTGCCGCAACTCGGCGGCCTAACGCTGCGCACGCCGCGCCAAGTGCATTATGTCGAAGCGCTGCGTGATGAAAACATCGATCTCATCTTCGGCGTTGGGCCTGCCGGCACGGGAAAGACATTTCTTGCTGTTGCCGCGGCTGTCGAAGCGTTGAAGCAAGAGCGCGTCGATCGGATTATTGTCACGCGTCCCGCGGTGGAAGCGGGTGAGAAGCTCGGCTATCTGCCGGGCGATTTGGCTGAGAAAGTCGATCCGTATTTGCAGCCGATCTGGGATGCGTTTCGCAGTCAGATGAATGAGAACGATCTCAAGACGAGGCGCGAACGCCGTCAGATCGAAGTGGCGCCGCTGGCCTTCATGCGCGGACGCACGCTGTCGAACGCCTTTGTCATTGTCGATGAGGCGCAGAACGCCACCATCTTGCAGATGAAAATGGTGCTCACGCGTTTGGGTGAGGGTTCGCGCATGGTGGTGACAGGCGATCCCTCACAGATTGACTTGGTGCGGCCGGATCAATCCGGACTGTCGCACGCGATATCGATTCTGGAATCGATCGAAGGCGTCGAAGCGATCCGCTTCGCGGCGCAGGATGTTGTGCGTCATCGGCTCGTGGCGCGTATCGTCGAAGCGTATCACCGTGACGAGGGCGGACGTGAGTGAGGACAGCGTAGAGGTCGATTTTCTCTGCGAGTCCGAAATGTGGCGTGGGCGCGAGCCGCTTCTGACGAAGGCGCTTGCGTCCGCTGCCGAAGCGGAGGGCGCGCGCGGCGCCGTTTCGGTGTTGCTCGGCGACGATGCGGCCATCGCGGCGCTTAACAAGCAATTTCGCGGCAAGGACGGGCCAACCAATGTGTTGTCTTTTCCGGCGGCGCACGAAGGCGCAATGGCCGAGGGGCTGCTGGGCGATATCGCGCTAGCGGCGGAAACCATTGCGCTGGAGGCGGAAAATCAGGGCAAATCGTTCGATAACCATGCCGCGCACCTTATTGTGCACGGATTTCTGCATCTTTTAGGGTATGATCACGGCGATAAGGCCGAGGCGGAGGCGATGGAAGCGCGGGAGCGTGCTATCCTTGCCGGGCTGGGGATTGACGATCCTTACGCCTGAATCAGGAGTGCGACGCACACACGATGGTCGAGTTAAGTGATGACGCCGAGCCTTCTTCACGAAGGCGCGGGGGTCTGTTGAAGGGGTTCTCGCGCATATTCGCGAAAGCGACGACGGGCCACGCGGCGGCGGTGGAAGAAGCGCTGCGCGAGCGCGAGGATCGCGGCGAAATCATTGGTATTGCGCATAAGGACATGATCCTGCGCGCGGCGCGCTTTGATCGTCTCAAGGTGGCGGATGTGATGCGGCCCCGCGCCGAGATCGTCGCCATCGAATTGGCATCGACATTAGGGGAGGCGGCGCGGGTTTTCTCGGAAAGCCAGCACTCGCGCTTGCCGGTTTATGG
>JAUIJZ010000006.1 GCA_030430715.1 Alphaproteobacteria bacterium | reverse complement strand
CCGCGAGCGCATCAATATCAATCGGCAGCCAAATCTTCGACGAGCGGCTCGGCTTATCCTCACTGAAAGCCGAGAAGTCTCTGACATTGGCCGTGTAGATCGCATCGAGCAATTGCTCGTCGGTTGGCAGACCGTGAGTCATTGCCGGAACCCCAGGACAAGAACGCTCAAGCCGGTTAGCCCGATTCGGCAACCTGCATCCCGGCGCCGTCCGCCGAAACGCGGCAACACAGCGTTTGACCGATCGGCAAAAATTTGATCTTCTTCCGTGAAGTACTTGGCTGGCCAAGGACCGAAAGAAAAAGCGCGACATCGATCGCTGCACACAAAGGGGGAATTCATGCGCATTCGAGGCTTATTAGCCGGAACGAGTATTGCTGCGATGGCGCTGGCCACGCCAGCTCTTGCTCAAGACAATGAGATCGTCGTCACCGGAACACTGATCCGCGGCATCGCTCCATCCGGCGCGAACGTGATCGGCGTCAACGAAGAGCAGATCGAGGAGACCGGCGCGGCTTCGGCACTCGAGGTTCTACAAAACCTCCCACAAGGCGAGCATTTCCAGGGTCTTCCCACCATCGGCGGCAACGTCGCGATCGCCAGCGACCTCGTGCCGATCACGCGGCCGAGCCTGCGGTCCGTTCCCGGCGTCAGCATCTCCGGCGCCCCCATGACGCTGATGTTGCTCGACGGTAACCGGCTTACCCCCGCCGGCATTACGCAAATCGGTGTCGACCCGGGCGTCGTTCCCGCCAGCTTGTTGCAGCGCGTCGATGTGCTGCCGGACGGGGCCTCAGCGGTCTACGGCTCCGATTCTGTTGGCGGCGTCATCAATTACATTACGCGCAGCAGGTATGACGGCGTCGAAGCAAGCGCGCGCTATGGCTTCGCAGACACCTATGAATCTTCGGATGTCAGCCTCACCGCCGGCACCGATTGGGGAAGCGGTTCGCTTTTCGGATCGGCGTCATATCTCCAGCACAACGCGCTTTACGGACGTGACCGCGACTATATCCGGGCTATCAATTGGGCCACCGGTCTCGGCGCAGAATTGTCCTGCGACCCAGGTAATGTCATTGTCGCGCTGACGCGCTACTATCCGCTCAATGCAGACGGCACGGTCGGCGCGCAAGCGGCGAACCCGCAAACCTGCGAATCTTCAGATTCTCAGACGCTCTACCCCGAAGAGTATGTGTACAACATATACACAGGACTCACGCAGGACCTTACCGACACGCTCACCTTCAGCCTACGCGGCTTTTACAGCCACCGGCGCAACATTTCGAATTTAGGCCCCTTCCGAAGCAGCGTGCAGGTCGCCCCCGGAAACCCCAATTATCAGGATGTCGGCGGAGCTGATGCCGGCGCAACACAAAACGTTCGCTTTAGCTATTCACCATACAATGGAGAAAATGCGAGCAAGCGCAGGACAGAATTACAGGTATGGCAAGTTACGCCATCGCTCGCCTGGGATGTCGGGGCTGATTGGCAAATCCGCGCATCCGCGACCTATGGCGAGAGTGAAACGTCCTTCACCAACAACGCATTGCGCTCAGATGTGCAGGATTTAGTCAACGCCGGCCTCCTAAACCCGTATGACATCGCATCAAGTGATCCGACGACGCTCAGCAATCTTAGCCGCACGTCACGCGGCGACGGCGAATTCCAATACACAAATTTCCGCGTAATCGCAGACGGCCCGTTGTTGCCCCTGCCCGGCGGTCGCGTTCACGGCGCCATAGGCGCCGAATACGGAGAAACGCAATTCGAATCCAACCGCACGAACGCGTCTTACGTGTACGGCACGCCCCTAACCTACAATCAAAACGTCGAATCTGTCTTCGGCGAACTCAACATCCCGATCATCGGCGAGGGCAACGCCCTGCCATTCGCGCGCGCCTTGAGTTTGTCGGGGTCCGTGCGCCTGGATCGCTACAACGATTTCGGCGAAACGGTGAACCCGCTCATCGGCCTGACTTATGAGCCTGTTGATTGGGTGACGTTCCGCGCAAGTTGGGGCCAATCTTACACAGCGCCGGCGCCGACAGATCAGCTTGGCGTCGCCAATGTAACGCTTGGCGTTTATGAAAACACGCCAAGCGATCCTATTGAACTTCCGGCAGGGGTGACTGCCCCACTCGGCGCCGTTCAGCTGATCATGAACGGCGGCACAGTCGATAATCTGCAACCGCAGACGTCGGAAAATTACTCGCTTGGTTTTGACGTTCGTCCCCCCGTCATCCCCGGGCTCAGCCTCAACTTGAGCTATTATTCGATCTCGATCTTCGGCACGCTCCGGCAACCTCTATCGTCAAACGTCCAACAAGTGATCGATCAGTTTCCGAACCTTATCCACTTGGACTTCACCTCGCCGGAAGCCGAGGCATTCCTCAGAGCGCGCCGGGTTCCAGATCTGCAAATCGAGGAAGCGCGGCAATTCTTCGATGAAGGGCGCTACGTGGCGATCATTGTCGATATGCGCTCGCGCAATCTCGGCAATTACTATTCCGACGGTTTCGACTTCGGCGCGAATTACACCCTCGACACCGATTATGGCGTCTGGGACGCTTCGATTTCAGGCTATTATGCGCTCTCTGCTGAAACTGAGAACTTCGCAGGCGCACCGCGGACAAACCTGCTCGCCGTGGATACGTCCGACTTGAAATGGTCAGCCGGCCTTGGCCTGACTGTCGACAACTGGCGCGCGCGCCTGACGTGGAATCACTCGGAAGGCTTCTCGGTGAATCCCGCCAATAATAATGGGCAAACTGAAGTCGACGATTTCGACACATTCGACGCCTTCTTCAGTTATGATGTCGACGGCGAAGGCTTTGCTGAAGATCTGCGGCTCTCACTGCAGATCAGCAATCTCTTCGACGAAGATCCGCCGCTCATTCAACGCAGCGACTTCATCGCGCGGGGCTTCACCAACGGCTTCACGCTTGGACGTTTCGTACAGGTCGGCGTCACCAAGCAATTTTAAAAGCAACGGGCTCGACGGACACTGAAGCCGTCGAGCCCGCTGTCAATTCAGAGAAATCTGGCGGGCGTCTCCCCAAGGAGGCGCCCGTTTAATTTCCGCGGCGGCGCTGCATGTAGCGGAAGAAGTCGCTATCCGGCGGCACCACGATCGGGGTGTTTTCGTCCAGCGCTGTCTCATAGGCCCGCATCGAGCGATAGAACGCCGCGAACTCCGCATCGCGCCCGTAAGCGCGGGCAAAGATGCGCGCACGCTCGCCTTCGCCCTCACCGCGCAGCCGCTCGGATTGCTCCTGCGCTTCGGCGCGAATAATGGCCGCGTCGCGTTCGCCTTCGGCGCGGATCCGGCCCGCCACCTGCTGACGCTCTGAGCGCATACGCTCATAGATACGTTCGCGCGTTTCCGGCGGGAAGTCGGCCTGACGGATGCGCACGTCGAGCACGCGCACGCCAAGTTCGGTCGCAGCGGCAGCGTTCAGATCGCCTTCGATTTGCTGCATCAGTTCGGCGCGGCGGCCTGAAATGATTTCGTTCGTATCGGCGGTGCCGAGCGCGCGGCGCATGGCGGCCTGGGTGAACGTGGCCATGCGCGACGCGCCGCCTTCTTCGGTGAGCGCGCTTTGATAAAAGCGGCGCGGGTCGGCGATCTGCCAGCGCACGATCGCATCGACGATCAGACGTTCCTGATCGGCGGCGACGAAATCCTGCGATTCCAGCGTCAGGCCGATATTGCGGCGATCGAACAACACAACGCTATCGATGAATGGCGCCTTGAAATAGAGACCCGGCTCGTCCGTGCCCGGCTCATTGATGGCGTTGGTGTATTCGCCGAAGCGCAACACGATCGCCTGCTGCTCCTGGCGCACGATGAACAGCGAGTTCATCACCACGACGAGCACGACAAAGATGGCAATGAGAATGCCGAGAAGATTGCGGGGCATTAGCGGTTCCCCCCGTTCGAGGCTGAAGGCGCATTGCGGCGGACCATGCCTTCCAGCGGCAGATAGGGCACTGCCCCTCCGCGCTGATCGAGGATGATCAGATTGCCGCTGCTATAAACGCGCTCCATCGTCTCCAAATAGATGCGATCGCGCGTCACCTGCGGCGCCTGTCTGTATTCATTATAGACCGAGGTGAAACGCTCAGCTTCACCCTGCGCTTCGCGCACCACGCGCTCGCGATAGGCTTGCGCTTCGTTGACAATGCGCGCCGTTTCACGATTGGCGTTGTTGACGGCCGTCTCAGCGTCCTGACGCGCATTGACGACATCGTTGAACGCTTCGATGACTTCGGGCGGCGCCGTGGCCGGCAAGAGCTCGACCCCGAGCATCTGCACGCCGGATTGGTAATCGTCGAGCGTCGCTTGCGTCAGCTCTTCCACCGATTGCTCAATGGCCGCGCGTTCGGTGGTGATGATGGGCTCAAGCTCGCGCTGGCCGATCACTTCGCGCATTGCGCTCTCGGCCACCTGACGCACGGCGGCATCGGGCTGGCGTACGTTGAAGGTGTACTCCACCGCATCCTTGATATTGTAGATGATGCGGAATTGGACCTGCACGATGTTGCGGTCGCTGGTGATCATCAGACTTTCGTCTGGATTATCGAGGATGCGCTCGCGATCGTCGGTGCTGAAACCGATTTCCGCCGTGCGCTGGCCAGTCACGTTGATGACGCGGCGCGCTTCGAACGGCGGTGGCAAGTGCATATGAATGCCCGGACCGCTCGAACGGTTGTAATCGCCAAGACGTGTGATGACGGCCTGCTGGCCTTCATCCACGGTATAGACGCCGGCCAGAAGCCAGAAGACGGCGAACACACCGGCAATGATCGGCCAGGGAAAGCGCCCGCGCGGGCCGCTGGCGCCGCCGCGGCCATTGCCGCCGCCCATGCGCATCCGCTCGCGGAACTGGCGCATCAATTCTTCAAGATCAGGCCCCTGCGCGCCCGGTTGTTGCCGGGGCGGCTGCCCCCAGGGCCGGCGCGGACCGCTGCCCCAAGGTCCCTGGCCCTGTCCTCCAGGACCGCCCGATTGGTCATTCCAAGGCATTCGCTTATTTGTCCCCGCCTGTTCTGGGCTTTCTGGCGCACCGCTTCCGAGCCGCCAACGGGAGACGCTTGTCACGCTCCCATGCGCGCCGATATGTGCCCCATGTGCTAAAGGATCAAGCATGAACAACCAGTTCGCGCGCCTCAAACAACAGGTAGAAAATCGCTTAGACGCGATTTCCGACCCGGTAACCGGCAAGGGTTTGTACACCTCTGGCCGCGTTTCCGGCCTCGAAGTGCGCGAAGACGGCAAGGTTTCGTTCACGATTGAAGCGCCTTCCGACGCGGCTGAACGATATGTCGCAGTGCGTGCCGAGGCCGAGGCGGCGGCGCGTTCCATCTCCGGCGTCACATCTGTAGCGGCGGTTCTCACCGCACACGAACCCAAGGCGGCACGACGCGCCAACGGTCTGTCACGTGTGAAGCACGTCATCGCCGTCGCCAGCGCCAAAGGCGGCGTCGGCAAATCAACCGTCGCCGTCAATCTCGCCTGCGCGCTCGCCTCATTGGGGATGAAGACGGGTCTGCTCGATCTCGATGTATACGGGCCGTCGGCGCCAACGCTGCTCGGCGTGCACGGGCGCAAACCGCAAGCCAATCCCGACAAAACCATCAGCCCGATCGAAGCGCACGGCCTCAAGACCATGTCGATTGGCTATCTCGTCAATGCCGAGCAAGCGATGATCTGGCGCGGCGCGATGGCCACCAGCGCCGTGAGGCAAATGCTGGAGGATGTCGCCTGGGGCGAGCTCGATGTGCTGCTGCTCGATCTGCCGCCGGGCACGGGCGACGTACAACTCACGCTCGTGCAGCGCACGCCGCTCGCGGGCGCCGTGATCGTTTCGACGCCCCAGGAAATGGCGCTCGCCGACGTGCGGCGCGGCATCGCCATGTTCGACAAGACCCACGCGCCCATTCTTGGGGTGATCGAGAACATGGCGTATTTCGAAACACCGGACGGATCGCGCGCATACATATTCGGCGAAGGCGGCGCCCGCCGCACCGCCGAGCAAGCCGGCGCGCCGTTCCTTGGCGAAATCCCGATTGATGTGCGCTTGCGCGAAAGCGCCGATGCCGGCGCGCCGCTGGTCGCGGCAAACCCCGATCACCCAGTCGCGCAACGTTTCCGCGAGATTGCGCAAAGCGCGCTCGGCAATGTGGCGCGGCTCAACAAACCCGCGCCAAAAATCGCGATCCGCTAAAAACTTATTCCAGCCGCAGCACGCGGATCATGTTGGTCTTGCCCGCGCGGCCGAACGGCACGCCGGCGATCACCGCGATGCGGTCGCCGACATCGGCGGCGCCCATCGCGCGCACCGCCGCATCGGCTTTCTCGACCATTTCCTCGACATTGTGCACATCTTCGGTGACTTGCGCGCGCACGCCCCAAACCAGCGCGAGTTTGCGCGCGGTTTCGACGAACGGCGTAAGACCGACAACGCCGCAACGCGGCCGTTCGCGCGCCACACGGATGGCGCTGGAGCCGGTTGAAGTATAGGCGACAACCGTGGCGCAGCCGATGACATCAGCGATGTGACGCGCCGAAAGCGCGATGGCGTCGGCAGTCGTATCCTGCGGCGGCGTCATCTCTCGCGAGAGCGAAGCCCAGTATTCGTTGTCGTTCTCAACAGCGCGGATGATGCGGTCCATGATCGCCACAGCCGATTGCGGATGGCGGCCCACCGCGCTCTCGGCCGACAGCATCACCGCATCGGCGCCCTGATACACCGCGCCGGCGACATCGGAGGCTTCCGCCCGTGTCGGCGTCGGCGCATCGACCATGCTTTCCAGCATGTGCGTGGCGACGATCACGGGCCGCCCCGCGGCGCGCGCCGTAGCGATGATGCGCCGCTGCGCGATCGGCACCTGTTCGGGCGGAAGCTCCACGCCGAGATCGCCGCGCGCCACCATCACCGCGTCCGATGCTTCGACAATCTCTTCCAATTGCGTCAGCGCCGAGGGCTTTTCGATCTTGGAAATGATCCCGGCGCGATCGCCGATCAGCGCGCGCGCCTCACGCACATCATCAGCCTGCTGCACGAAAGACAAGGCGATATAATCAACGCCAAGATCGAGCGCGTAGCTCAAATCTTCGCGGTCCTTATCGGTCAGCGCTGAAATCGGAATGCGCCGCGTCGGCACATTCACGCCCTTCTGGTTTTTCAGCGCGCCCCCGAAATCCACGCGCGCCTTCAATTGTGTGCGTCCGTGCTCGATCACGGTGAGCTGCATCTTGCCGTCATCGAGCTTGAGAATGTCGCCCTCTTCCAGCGCATGCACGAGTTCGGGGTGCGGCAAGCGAATGAGGCCAGGCTCGCCGGGCTCATCCGACGCTTCCAGCGTCACAACATCATTATATTTGAGCTGGATCTGACCGTCCGCGAACATGCCGACGCGGATTTTCGGCCCTTGCAGATCGGCGAACACGCCGACCGTGGCGCCCGCCTGCTGTTCGGCGGCGCGGATCGCGGCCAGACGGCGGGCATGATCTTCGCGCCCGCCATGACTGAAATTGAGGCGGAAACAATCAACCCCGGCTTCGATCAGCATAGCCAATCGCTCCGGCGGATCACTGGCCGGCCCCATCGTGGCGACAATCTTACAATCACGAGCGCGCATGCTGAGCACCTTTATCGAGCGCGCGCACTTCAATGCGCGTCGGCGCGTCTGTCCAGAACTATGAGCCGCCGCCGCGTTCCAGCGCGCGCTTGAATGCAGGCCGTTCCCGCAGAAGCGCGCGGACGCGGGTCAGGTTCGGGTATTTTTCGCCCAGGCCAAAACTGATGGCGGCATCGGAGGCGGCGCTCATCTGGATGTCCGCGCCGGTGAGGCGCCCGGCAACAAAATGATCGCGCCCCTCCAGCGCCTGGTCGGCGTGACCTAGCAAGAGATCAAGCTGCGCCATCACCATCGGCAATTGCTTCGCGCCCGCCTCGCCCACGCGCTTCATGAAATAGAGCATGATGACGGATGGCATCACCGAGCTTTCGGCGAAATGCAGCCAATAGAGATAATCGCGCCGCTCGGCCGCGTTGGGCGCCAAGGCGAGCTTGCCGCCCCCCTCGCGCTCGCAGAGCAATTCAACGATGGCGCCGCTCTCCAACATGGGCCGTCCATCGAGTTCGATCATGGGCGACTTGCCGAGCGAGTGAATGTGTTTGAGTTCTGGCGGCGCCAAATAGGTGACCGGATCGCGCTTGTAGTGCCTCACTTCATAATCGAGACCGAGTTCCTCCAGCAGCCAGAGGATGCGCAGTGACCGCGATTGCTCTAGATGATGCACAACGATCATGCCGCCTCAGCGCTCCAACACGCGCACGACAAAATCGGCATCATCCTTGTCGCCGCGCGCGACGGCTTCGCGGGAAACTTCGCGCCAGCCTGAAAGGTCGAGGTTCAAGCGCGCATCGCCTTCCGGCGCGAGGTTCACTTCCGTCAACATAATGCGGTCGGCAAGAGGCAGCGTCGCTTCGTAAAGCTGGGCGCCGCCGATGACGCAGGCTTCCTCAACGCCGGCGCTTTCCGCCATAGCGCGGGCGGCCGCAAGCATGGCGGCAAGATCGGTATAGAGCCACGCACCTTCGGCTTTGAAATTCGCATCGCGCGTGAGCACGAGATTTTGCCGGCCGGGCAGCGGTTTTTTCGGCAGGCTGTCCCAGGTATTGCGGCCCATCAATACGGGTTTGCCCATCGTCGCCGCTTTGAAACGCTTCATGTCGGACGACAACCGCCACGGCAGCCCGCCTTCGCGGCCGATGATTCCGTTTTTCGCGACCGCGACGACGAGAGTAAGTTTAGCGGCCATAGCTCCAGCGCCTCAGCCCATCGGGTACAAGATGTCTTTCGTGACCTTGTCCACCGCCTGCATCACCTCGTCGGACAACACCAAATCAGCCGCCGCGAAGATCGGCGCCAGCTGCTCGGTGCTCGTCACACCCACAATCGTGGAAGCGACAAAATCATGCTGCTTCGACCACGCCACCGCGAGCGTGACCACGTCGATGCCGGCTTCGGCGGCGACGCCCATGAACGCCTCCGTCGAGGCCAGGCTCTTTTCGTTGACATAGCGCGAGGCCATCGCCGCCTGCCGCCCGCCAATATTGAGATAATTGGCGAAACGTGCGCCCTCGGGCCGCGCGCCGTTTTGGTATTTCCCCGAGAGCACGCCACCGCCAATCGGCGAATACGGCAACAGGCTCACGCCCTCCTGCCGGCACGCCGCGGCGAGTTCATCCTCGAAGCGGCGATTGTTCATGCTGAAATTATTCTGGATGGTCTGATAGCGCGCGACGCCGAGGCGCGACGACGCTTCGATGCTTTTCATCAGCCCCCAAGTGGTTTCGTTCGAACAGCCGATCACGCGCACTTTGCCGTCGCGCACGAGGTCGTCGAGCGCCTCCATGGTTTCGTCATAGGCCGTGCCGTGATCGGGCCAGTGCGTTTGGTAGAGATCGATATAATCGGTTTGCAGACGCTTGAGGCTGGCCTCGACGGCGCGCGTGATGTTGTGGCGATCCAGCGCCGTCATGCCGGCGCGCTGGCTGCTTCGGAGCCAGCCGTGGCTCGGCCCGCTGACCTTCGTCGCCAGGATCACTTCATCACGGCGCTTGGTTTTCAGCCAACGGCCGAAGAATTCCTCGGTGCGACCGGCATATTCTTCTTTTGGCGGAACCGGATAATTCTCCGCCGTGTCGAAAAAATTGATCCCCGCATCGAGGCTCATGTCGCAGACGCGCGCGGCGGTCTTTTCGTCGGCCTGATTGCCGAACGTCATCGTCCCCATGCAGATTTCGGAAACCGCAATGGCGCTTTTGCCTAAGCGTCGTGACTTCATGGCGCACCCCTCTTTAGTGTTTGTAACGGCCTAGACCGGATGGGCCGCGCCCTCAAGCGATGGCGAGGCTCACACCGCGATCGGGGCCTTGATGCTCGGATGCGCCTGATAGCCCTCGAGTTTGAAATCCGAATACTCGAACGCAAAGATATCTTTCCGCGCTGGGTTCAGTAGCATGTGCGGCGCGGCATAGGCTTCGCGTGAAAGCTGCGTGCGCGCCTGCTCGAAATGGTTGTGATAGAGGTGCGCGTCGCCGAACGTGTGTACGAATTCGCCGGGCGCGAGGCCGGTCGCCTGCGCCATCATCTGCGTCAGCAGCGCATATGAGGCGATATTGAAGGGCACCCCGAGAAAAATATCCGCGCTGCGCTGATAGAGCTGACAGCTCAGGTTGCCGTCGGCGACGAAGAACTGGAACAGGCAGTGGCACGGCGGCAGCGCCATCTGATCCACTTCGGCCGGGTTCCAGGCGCTGACGATATGGCGGCGCGAATTCGGATTGGTCTTGAGCGATTGCACCACATTGGCGATCTGATCGATCACGCGGCCGTCCTTCGCCTCCCACGAGCGCCATTGCTTGCCATAGACCGGGCCGAGATCGCCGTTCTCATCGGCCCATTCGTCCCAGATCGTGACCCCCTGCTCCTGCAGCCAGCGCACGTTGGAATCGCCACGCAGAAACCAAAGCAGTTCGAGGATGATGCTTTTGAGGTGCAGCTTCTTGGTGGTCAGCAGGGGAAAGCCCGCGCCGAGATCGAAGCGCATCTGCCGGCCGAACACACCGCGCGTGCCGGTGCCGGTGCGGTCGCCGCGATCGACGCCGTTTTCCAGCACATCGGCCAGCAGGCCGAGATAGGCGGCGTCGGCGGCGCTGGGCGGGCCGCTGAAATCGGACGAGGGAACAGGCTGCGCGCTCATAATACCCCCTAATATGGGCCGACTCGGGCGCCCTTTGCACCCGCCCTGCCGCCGCCTATATTCCGACTCGTTCGGGCTTGCCCGGACTATGGCAATAAACGCGCAGAGATAGGCGGATCGGACCCGGGTGCGATGCCCGGCGGCTCCACCAGTTTTTCCTCATTGGGGAAGTCTGGGGCCGAAATAGGATCGACGGACGTTGAAGGCTGAGGCTTTTGCTCGGGTGGTCCCGTTACAGGCCAAACAGCATAGTTGCCAATGACAACAACGCTGAGGAATTCGCCCTCGCTGCGTAAGCAGCGCGGAGTTTTCCGATCTTAAGTCCTTACGAGTAGCATCCTAAGGCGGGGCCCCCCGGCGCCCGGCAACAGAAGCCGGGGATTTATCCCCCAAGCGCTGCGCAAGGCCGGGCGCCAATATTCCAAAATTTGGGCCCGGCAACAGAAGCCGGGGATTTATCCCCCAAACGAAACGTCGCTGGAGATTTATCTCTCACGCGCCAGTTTGAGTTACTCACAGCCGCGCTAGTGAGCCGCGTTCCGAGCACTCAATCGCGAGCGTCCGCACAGGATGCCGCCGCGCGAAAAATTCTCCTTGCTGTGCAGATGTTTGCAAAGATGAGCGCATGCGCGCCTCTCGCGCTCAACGCGAACTCGTCACACATTGCATATGCGCTTGCGCGTGCCGCGCGAACTTTCAAGCGCTTCTGATGTTTCGCCATTTCAAGATTGGAAACGCGTTAGATTTCGCGCTTTGTGGATCAGCAATTGACTGCCCGAAATGAGCTAGTAAGGGTTGCTTCTAGCCAATGAGGGGGCTGCCGTGGCGGACGACATGATTGGATATGATGAGCTGATGCAAGACGCGCTGCGCAGCGTCGTGCGTGCGGCTCTGCAGGAGGCTGCGAGCCCCCGCGGATTGCCGGGCAAACATCATTTCTACATCACGTTCCGCACACATGGCGTCGGCGTCGTCATCCCGGAACATCTGCGCGCGCGTTATCCCGATGAGATGACGATCGTGCTGGAACACCAATTCTGGGATCTCGACGTTTACGCCGATCGCTTCCGCGTCATCCTGAAATTCTCGGGCCAGCCGCATCCGATCACGATCCCCTTCAATGCGATCACGCGCTTCTTCGATCCGAGCGTGAAGTTCGGCCTGCAATTCGAACATCATCAGGACGAAGCGCGCATGGCGTCGGGCGACGATGCCGGCCATCCGGCGCCGCGCGAAAGCGCGCCCGAAGCGCCGCCGTCGGCGAAAGAGATGGATGCATCCGTCGTCAGCCTCGACGCGTTCCGCAAGAAATAAGCCTGCTTAGGATTTGACGCACGCCGAGCGGCGCCAAAAGCTGCGCGCTGTTGGCGTTGTCGTGCGCGATCGAGATCAAGCTGAGGCGCGTTCTAGGACGTATCGGCGCAAGCGACGCGCGAAAGCGCCGGCGCGCATGGCGCGGGCGCGGTTTCGGCGCGCGGCAGGATCACGCGCATACGCGTCAGGCCATTGCGCAAGCGGCGCGCGAGGCGCGCTACATGCGCATCGATGTCGCGCAGCACGGCGAAGATGGCGAACAGACGCGCGGCGCCGCTGCGACCGCGCATGGCGCTGCGCAAGGCCGAGCCCGCGACGGCGCGCAAGCTGGCATATTTCAAACGCCCGTGCCGATGCGCGCAGCGCGGCTTCAGTTTCAGCCGCGCAAACACATGCAGGATAACGAGATGGGCGGCATAACGCGCCGGGCTATCAAACGCGCGCGCATGCGCGCCTTCGCCCCTGCCCCACATTTCCGCGAACACGCCAGAAAACCAAATCAGCCACAGCCGCATCCAGGCTGTGAGCCGGGCGAGCTTGTGTTGGCTGATAATGGGGGCGGGCGTGGATCGCATGATGTGCGCGCAAGCTTACGCGCGCTGTTGGAAGGGGCGGATAGATTTGGCGCGGGCGCTTGGTTTTGCTGGCGTTTGACGTGTTCGCGCGCGGGATAGAATTCGTCATTCCGGGGCATCGCGCAGCGATGAGACCGGAAGCCAGGAAGCGAGGGAGCGCCGTGCCTTTGCCCCTGGGTTTCGGCCCGCGCGCGAATGCGCGCGACCGGAATGACGAAGAGTCGGCTATTGGGCCCAATCCAGTCATTGACGGTCGAACCATGAAATCGCAGTGAGTTCAGTAATGATCGACGGGCTTCGAGAGCTTCCAACTGAGCTTCACGCTTCGATTTCCAAGCATTGCGCGGAGGGCGACCGGTGCGCCGAAGCGCATCAATTCAAAGCTGCTATTGCTGCCTACAACGAGGGCTGGAAGCTAATCCCAGAGCCGAAGAATGAATGGCAGGCATCCACCTGGATACTCGCGGCCATTGGCGACGCCTGTTTTCTCGCTGGTTTTAAGACGTCTGCACGGGAAGCGCTTGAGTACGCGATGACGTGCCCAGACGGGCTCGGAAATCCCTTTCTTCATCTGCGTCTCGGACAAGTGCTATTCGATGCGGGCGAAGAAGACGCGGCGGCTGACGAGCTAATCCGCGCTTACATGGGCGGCGGCCGCGAAATCTTTGATGCGGAGCCGCCCCGGTATTTGGAGTTTCTGAGCACGAGGGCGGCTGTCTGACTACGGCCGCCTTCGGCGAAAAGCGGACGCTTCCCCCAACAAAAAATCTCCTCCCGCTTGCGCGAGAGGAGACTTGTACTGATCCGGAATTGCCTGCGCCGCTTAGTCCGGCGTGCGGAAGGCGCGGTGGCAGGAGGTGCAGCGGGCGCCGACACCGCGAATGGTCCCGCGCACGGCGGCGATGTCGCGGGCGGCGGCAAGATTGCGCGTCGCGGTTTGGAATTGAGCGACCTGCTCGTTCCACGCTGCGGCGTCTGACCAAATCGCAGCCTCGGCGCGATTTTGATCGCCAACCGGCGCCGCCGTTCCAGCCGGGAACCAATTCGGCAGATCCTGCGCCAATTGCGAGAGCGTCGCCGCATTGGAGCGGATCGCGGCCATGTCCGGCGAGCCGCGCATGCCATCGTTCAGCGCCTTGAAGGTGGCGCCGACGCGGCGGAATTGCTCATGACGGTAATCGACCGTCTCGGCGGGCGTGCGGGCAGCCTGCGCGAACGCCATGCCCGAAACGCCAATGGCGGCGGCGGCCAGGATCGTGGCGAAAAGTTGTCGTGCGCGCATGTATGCTGTCCCCTCTTGGCCCCTCTGGGCGCTGTTCATTTGAGCTCATTTTGCCCAACCAGCCTGAACGTAGGCTGAGGACAAGATTAAGGCTGATCATCCCCCGCGTCGCGGCGCACCGCCTTCAGTAAAATCCGGTCGCGCTCGCCGCTGACGCGCTCACAAAGCAAACGCGCCACCTGGCTGTCATCAAAAAAGATGTGTCCTTTTGTGGCGTCGAGCAGCGCCTTGGCGAGATTGTCGAGATCCAGCGCCGGAACTTCGCCCAGATATTCCAGCCTGATCTCGACCTCGAAATCACCCCAGCGCGGGCGCGTGGGGAATTCCTTGCGGAAAAACTCGTAAACCAGCGGTTTGTAATAGCGCGCCTGCGTGGTGACGCCCTCGACGGCGATTTCGACGCCGCCGGCAATCGCACGGGCGCGCACTTTGCCGCGCCCGGCCCAATCCTGCCCCGGACGCACGCTCATGCCAGACCGTGCGCGGCGCGCATGGCGCGCAAAAGCGCTGCACGGAAATCACCGCGCCGCTGCATCTCGCCATCGGGCGCGTAAAAGAAGCACGGATTGTCGAAGCCGCGCGCGCGCAGCGCGGCTTCCGCCGTCTCGGCCTGCCCCCAGATGGCGACGAAGACGCAGCGCGCCTGGCTCTGCTCGTCGCGGATCACGTCCAGCTCCCATTCGGTGCCGGCGGCGACCTGACTCAGATCGACGACGATGGCGTCGCTTGAATCCATGAACAGCCGGATCACCAATTGCCACCACGCATCCGAGGTGCGCACCAGAAACGCTTCCTTCTTCGTCATCGCCACCTGGATGTTGAGGCCGATGCGGTCGCGCAGACGCCGCGCCAAATTGCGATAATCGCGCGCATTCAGCACCACGGCGGGGCCCATCGCCGAACGATCGAACAGACGAAAGATAAAGCGGATCGGCAACCCGATCACAAACCACGCCGCCGCAAGCGGATTGGAGATCGACAACAACGCTATCGACACCCAGCCGAAATTATCGCGGCGGATGTGTTTGTCCGACAGCGAGGCGACATGTCCATACGGGCGCAGCTCTTGCGCCATCATGCGCTCAAGCGGCGTTGACACCGCGCGCACGTTGAACTTGCGCAGGAGAAGAATACGCGCCGGCTTGCGCCGCAATGCGCTCGCGGCAAACCAGGTGAGCAGCAGCGCGATCATGGCGAGGCCCAACATGCCAGCCGCATCGTCGGACAGCTCGAAATAGGCGCCGCGGCTGTCGAACCAGGCCACGGCGGCGAAAATGCCGATCAGCACAGCGAAGATGGCCAAGCCGCTCCATTTGCGCACCGCGCGCCCGGCGCCGAAGAAAAGCCGCGCGCCTTTTTGAGTGAGGTCTTCGGCATTGATGAAACCGGGCACGGCCAGCCGCCAACGCTCAACCGTCAGGCCGCGCGCGCTGAGCGCCTGGGCGGCGGCGGCCCGGCCGGCCTCGCTGTGATCTGGATTTTCCACAGCGGCGGCGCATTCGCCATCGCTGAGCCGCGCCAGCGCCTCCGCATCCGGCGCTTGGCGGCGCAGGGCGGGAAATGTGCGCATGTTTCGCAGCTTACGCCGCCAATGCCCGGCTTGATCGTCCTGCGTCATCCCCATATCCCCTTCTGGGACACAGCCAGATTTTGCCCGAGGCCGCTATCCCATGAGCACCCGCACCGAGACAGATACCTTTGGACCGATTGAGGTGCCTAGCGAGGCCTATTGGGGCGCACAATCGCAGCGCTCCATCGGTAATTTCAAGATCGGCGTGGAGAAGATGCCGCGCGAGATCATCGGCGCGCTCGGCGCCGTCAAGCGCGCCGCCGCCGAGGCCAATATGGATCTGGGCCGGCTCGACCCGAAAATCGGCGAAGCGATCGTCAAAGCCGCTCAGGAAGTGATCGAGGGCAAGCTCGACGCGCATTTCCCGCTGAGCGTCTGGCAGACCGGCTCCGGCACCCAGTCGAATATGAATTCCAATGAGGTGATCTCGAACCGGGCCATTGAAATGCTCGGCGGCGAGATGGGCTCCAAAAAGCCGGTCCACCCGAACGATCATTGCAATATGAGCCAGAGCTCAAACGACACCTTCCCGACCGCGATGCACATCATGTCGGCGGAAATGGTGGCGCGGCATTTGATGCCGGCGTTGGCGCATCTCGAAGCGGAACTGAAAAAGAAGCAGGAAAAGTTCGAGCACATCATCAAGATCGGGCGCACGCACACGCAGGATGCGACGCCGCTGACGCTGGGCCAGGAATTTTCAGGCTACGTGCAGCAGGTTTCGAACGCCAATCACCGGCTCAAAGAGTCGCTCTATGGGCTGTATGAATTGGCCCAGGGCGGAACCGCAGTCGGCACCGGGCTCAACGCGCCGATCGGGTTCGCCGAGAAGGTCGCGGAAAAAATCGCCGGCATCACCGGGCTTCCCTTCGTCACCGCGCCTAACAAGTTCGAGGCGCTCGCCGCGCACGATGCGATGGTGTTCGCGCACGGCGCCATCAACACGGCGGCCGCGGCTCTGTTTAAAATCGCCAACGACATCCGTTTCCTTGGCAGCGGCCCGCGTTCGGGCCTTGGCGAATTGATGCTGCCGGAAAATGAGCCGGGTTCTTCGATCATGCCGGGCAAAGTAAACCCGACACAGTGCGAAGCTTTGACGATGGTTTGCGCGCATGTGTTCGGCAATCATGCGTCGATCACCTTCGCCGGAGCGAGCGGACACTTCGAGCTCAACGTGTTCAACCCGGTGATGGCTTACAATTTCTGGCAATCGGCGCGCCTATTGGGCGACGCCGCCGTAAGCTTCGCAGACAATTGCGTCGCCGGCATTGAAGCGCGCGAAGACAATATCAAAGCCAATCTTGAACGCTCTTTGATGCTGGTGACCGCGCTCGCGCCCAAATACGGCTATGACCGCGCCGCCAAAATCGCCAAAACCGCGCATAAGAACAACACAACGCTGCGCGAAGAGGCCGTAAAGGACGGCATTCCCGGCGATGATTTCGACGCCATCGTGCGCGCGGAAAAGATGATTAGCCCAAGCTAACCAAGACGGAACTTTGCGCGCGCTTCACACTTTTGCTTGATGAGACGCGCGCAAGGCAGAATGTGCCGGAACTTTAACCAAACTCGCGGTTTTTTCTCGGCCAATGCGGTTGGCCGGGCGTCGGTAGCAGCCTACATCACGTGGTAATGACCGAGATCGTCAATCTCAAACGCGCGCGAAAAGCCAAAGCGCGCGCTGCCGCGGAGAGCGAGGCTCAAGCCCGCCGCGTGGAATTTGGACGAACGAAGGCAGAGCGAAAATTGGCGAAAGCCCAATCAGAAGCCGAGGGCAGGAAGCTCAATGGACACAAGCGTAACGATAGCTAAAGGCGCTTTGAAAAAGCGCTCCATGCGAATTGCCGGACACCGGACCTCGCTGGCGTTGGAGCCGGAATTCTGGGCTGCGCTGGAACGGATCGCGCGCGCGCGCACGATGACCTTGCCGGTGCTGATCGCGTCAATCGACGAAACGCGCGCCAAGGAAACGCCTGAGGCGTCACTGGCCTCGGCCGTGCGCGTATTTGTGCTCGAAAACCGCATTTAGCGCGCCGCGCTAACGCGCCCCGGCCAACCTACCCGGCCAACGCCACCTGATCGTGATCTATTGCGTGGCGCGCCCATAAAGCGCGAGCGCGTAATAACACGGCTGAACGGCGCAATGGCTCATCATCGCCTGAACGGTGAAGGCGCCCGTCCATTGCGGCGTGACCGCCACGATTGGAAACGCATCTTCCATAGTGTCGCGCGAGATCAGAGTGTTGTTCTGGTCGTAGAGAATAAGATCGAGATTGCCGCAATCATTGTCGCAAACGCCAATGATGCGATATTCGCCGCCCGCATTGAGGGTGAGCGGCACGTTCACGTGCTGGCCTTGTGGAAGCTGGCCTTGATGCGGCTGCACAATCTGCTGGAAGCCCTGCTGGCTCATCACTTGCTGCGCCCGCGCTAACCGCTCCTGCAATTGCTGCCCGTAATTCTGGCCGCCGGGCGCGCCGCCCGGCCCTGCCGCGGCGGCGGGATTGGCCGCTGCCTGTATCGGATTCTCGGGGACCGTTTCGACATGCTCCACCGGAGGAACATCGGGGCCGTCTTCAACCACTGCCCCGATAATGCCCAGCACCACGATGGTCGCGACAACGCCGCCGGCAACCCACGCCCAAACCGGAACGCCCTTCTTCTTCTCGGGAAGCGCTACAGCCGGTTGAGCGCGCGGCGGCGCTGAGCCCATGGATGAACGCGCCGCCGGCTCAGGCGTCGTATTCGCAAAATGGCGCACCGCATCGACAAAGCGGCGCCAGCCGGCGTGATCCTGCTCGCCATTCCAACTGGAGAGGTCAGCAGCCTGCAACTCGCCGAAACCGAACGGCGCCGGCACAGCGTCGATCATGACGGGGATCAGCACGCCCTTGTCGCGCCCCATGCGCGCCTCTTCGCGCACCCATTGTGATTTGACCGATTCCTCGCTCCACAAAACGATCAGCGCTTTGCACTGCGAGAGCTTCTGCTCGATGTAATCGGCCCAGGTTCTGCCGGGCGGGATCTCATTGTCCCAGAACACATCCAGACCAGCGCTTTCCAGCGCTTGCGCCATTTGCTCGGCGCGCACCCGGTCTTCCCGCGCATAAGACAGAAAAATGTCCGCCATCGCCCCCTCCTGCCCGCCTGATCTAGCAGGCGGCGGCGCGGGATCAAACGGCTTCCGCGCAGCTGAGGCGCTTAGAGCCCCTTTGGATTAGGACCATACTGATTGGAGCCGGGTTTTGACGGCAAAACCGTCACAATGATCGCCGCGACAGCGGTGAGGATCACAATCAGCGCGCCCAATTCTTCCGCTTCCAGGGCGACGCCGCCGCCCAGGATGTAGGCGCCGAAGACGGCGGCAACCAGCCAGCCGCTCAAGCCGACATCGTGAAACCGGCGGCTCATCACGCTGATAGTGGGCGCGATCAGACCAAGGCCAAGCACGCCGCTAAAGAGCTGTGTGTCTGGCTCGTTCGTGTACGGATTGACGCCGAACAGCACAGAATCGATGAACGCGGCCACGAAAAGCGCGACGCTCGAAGCCAACACCCACCACCAATATTCGGAGCGGCGCGCGCGCCCCTTGCCGTTGGCGTAGAGGCGCAAACATTTGCGCACATAGCCGATGGGCGAGAGCTTTTCGCCAGAGCCTGAACCTGTGTGCGCGGACGCAGCGAAAAATTGCGGCTGCGGCGCGGGACGCCGGGCGCTTGAAATGTCCACCCCCGCCGCTTGCCCGACAGCACTGGCGAAGCGCGTCCAGCGCGGATCGTTGGTGTTGCCATTCCAACTGGACAGATCAGCCGCCTGCACCTCGCCGAAACCGAACGGCGCCGGCGCATTGTCGATCATTGCCGGGATCAGTTTTGCGTGATCGCGGCCCATGCGCGCTTCTTCACGCACCCATTGCGACTTAGTGGAATGCTCGCTCCACAGCACAATGACGACGCGGCACGCCGACAGCTTGCCCTCGATATAATCCGCCCAGGTTTTGCCCGGCGGAATTTCGGTGTCCCAGAAGGTGTCCAGCCCCATCGCGTCGAGGCCGCGAGCGACCCTCTCCGCCATCGCGCGATCCTCCCTCGCATAGGAGAGAAAAACGTCCGCCATGCTCCCTTTCCCCGCATTGCGACTCGGATCGCTAGGGTAACAGGCTTAGCCGCATCAGTCGCCCGCAAGCGGGCCGCAGCGGACGAGATTGGCGTGCGCCCACGGGCCGCCCGCAATTGTCATCGCATCGCCGGACTCCGAGATGGCAAACTCCATCTGGTAGGGCGCGGGCGGCGCTTCCGCCGTGCAGGTCGCGGCAATGCTGTAGCCGGTGGGAACAGGCAGCGCGCGATCGAAGTCGCAATGCACTTCGCCGCGCGTGGAGACCTCATCGGCCTCGAAACGCCAGGCCGGCTCGCCGCATAAGCTCTGATTGACCGCCCATAGCCCGACAAAGCGCGGCGGCGCCGCCGGCACAGCTTGGGGCAAACCGCCAATCGGCGGATCTATTGGCGCTTCGGCGGAATGTTCGGCGGCGTGCTCCGGTACGGCGCCATTTGTTGTTTCGTTTCCGGGCTGATTGCAGGCCGCAAGACTGGCCAGCAGGCCGATGATGATCCATGTGCTTCGCATGCGGCCACAACCCTCGCCGGTGCGGCCAGTTCCAATGCGGGGTTGCGCTGCGGCTGGCCCTGCCCATGTTCCCGCTTCGTGCTATTGTAATGCCGCTACCATCCGAATCATGAGCGAAGAACTCCTCCCTATCTCGCAGCGGGCCATGGCGGCGCCGTCATATCTCACGGCGCTGAACCCGGAACAGCGCGCCGCGGTCGAAGCGCTGGACGGCCCTGTGCTGGTGCTGGCCGGCGCCGGCACCGGCAAGACGCGCGTGCTGACGACGCGGCTGGCGCATCTCCTTCAATCCGGACGCACCAAGCCGTGGGGCGTGCTGGCGGTGACGTTCACGAACAAGGCCGCGCGCGAAATGCGCGAGCGCGTGGAGCATTTGCTCGGGCCAGGCGGCGGCGGTCTGCCCTGGCTCGGCACGTTTCACTCGATCAGCGCGCGCATGCTGCGCACGCATGCCGAACTGGTCGGGCTGAAGAACAATTTCACCATCCTCGATACCGACGATCAAATCCGTCTGCTGAAACAGATCATCGAGGCCGAAGGCATCGACGACAAGCGCTGGCCGGCGCGCCAATTGGCAGGACTGCTCGATAGCTGGAAGAACCGCGCGCTGACGCCCGAGCGCGTGCCGAAAAACGAAGCGTTTCATTTCGCCGATGGCGCGGGCGTGAAACTCTATGCGCTCTATCAGGCGCGGCTGAAGATATTGAATGCGTGCGATTTCGGCGATCTGCTGATGCACATGATCGACATTTTCCAGCGCCATCCGGACGTGCTGGAAACCTATCATCGCAAGCTCAGCCATTTGATGGTTGACGAATACCAGGACACAAACGTCGCCCAATATTTGTGGCTGCGTCTGTTGGCGCAGGCGCGCAAGAATTTGTGCGTGGTCGGCGATGACGATCAATCCATCTATGGCTGGCGCGGCGCCGAGGTCGATAACATCCTGCGTTTCGAGCACGACTTTCCCGGCGCGGTGGTAGTGCGGCTGGAGCGCAATTATCGCTCGACGGGGCACATCCTCGCCGCCGCATCGCATCTCATCGCCAATAATCGCGGCCGTTTGGGCAAGACGCTCTTCACCGACGATGAGCTCGGCAATCGCGTGAAAGTGCGCGGCGTGTGGGACGGCGAAGCCGAAGCGCGGCTGATCGCCGACGACATCGAGCAATGGCGCGGATCAAACCGCTCCTTCGCCGATTGCGCGGTTCTAGTGCGCGCGGCCTGGCAGATGCGGGCGTTTGAAGAACGCTTCCTGATGCTGCGCATCCCGTACAAGGTCATTGGCGGGCCGCGCTTTTTCGAACGCGCGGAAGTGCGCGACGTGCACGCCTATTTGCGGCTCATTCGTTCCGAAGATGACGACCTCGCGTTCGAGCGCATCGTCAATCAGCCCAAGCGCGGCGTCGGCGAAAGCACGGTGCAGAAGCTGCACGCTCATGCGGGCAAGCCGCCGGTGCGCTTCATCACCGATAACGGCCCGCTATTCGATCAGGACACGGGCGAAGTCGTCACCGAACAGGAAGAAGCGCCCGGCGGCGCGACGCGTTTCCGCTCGCTCACGGTGGCGGCGCGCGAACTGATCGCGACCGACGATCTGCCATTGAAAGCGCGCACGGCGCTGCGCGCGTTTCTGAATGATCTGGATCGCTGGCGCGAACAATCGCGCACGATAAGCCATGTCGAACTGGCCGAGATCGTGCTCGATGAGAGCGGCTACACCGACATGCTGCGCAACGATAAGTCGCCGCAAGCGCAGACCCGGCTCGAAAACCTGAAAGAACTCGTGCAGGCGATGAGCCAGTACGACACGCTGGAAGCCTATCTCGAACATGTCGCGCTGGTGCTCGACATTGAAAGCGAAAGCGACAGCGAGAATGTGCAGCTCTCGACGCTGCACGCCGCCAAGGGCCTCGAATTTCCGCTGGTGTTTCTGCCCGGCTGGGAAGAGCAGGTTTTTCCCTCGCAGCGCTCGGTCGATGAGAATGGCGAGAAGGGTTTGGAGGAAGAGCGCCGCCTTGCTTATGTCGGCATTACGCGCGCCCGCGAAAGCGCGCGCATTTCCTTCGTCGCCAACCGGCAAATCTATGGCCGCTGGCAGAATGTGCTGCCCTCGCGTTTCATCGATGAATTGCCGCCCGCCAATGTCGATGCAGTCAGCGAGACCGGCTATGGCGCACAGCCCGGCGTGCGCGAAATGGCGGCCGAGCCGTTCAGCTCCGGCTATCAATCGCCCGGCTGGCGGCGCGCGCAGGAAAATCTCGGACGCGGCGGCGCCCCGCGCGGGCGGGCGCCGATGATCGAAGGCGAAGCGCGCCTCGTCGCGCGCAGCGGCGACGGCGACAGCCATTATGCGCGCGGCGACCGCATCTTTCACGACAAGTTCGGCTACGGCAAAGTGCGCGGCGTCGAAGGCAACAAGCTCACCGTGGACTTTGACAAAGCCGGCGAAAAGCGCGTGATCGATAGCTTTGTGCGCCCCGCAAGCGCGGCCTGATGACTTTCGGCGAGCGGGCGGTTAAGCCCCTCGCCCATGCTCCTGCTCACCGCCCTCGGCCCCCTCAACGCCATCAAAGCCGCCGCTGACGAACTCGACCGTCACGACCCATCGCCCGCCGATGCGGTGAGCTGGTTTGAGGAAAATCCCGGCAAGTTTCGCATCGAAATCTATGTGCCGACCGAGCAGGATGGCGCCAGCGCCCAAGCAATTGTCGGCGCGGCGGCGCCGGAACTGCACCTCACGCATAAGGAAGTCGCGCCCGCCGATTGGGTGGCGATGGCGCTCGATGGTTTGCCTGCCGTGCGCGCGGGACGCTTCGTCGTGGCCGGCGCGCATGCGCTGCAGAAAGAACATGGCGGGCGCAAGCACATCTGGATCGAGGCGAGCGAAGCGTTCGGCACGGGCCATCACGGCACCACATGGGGCTGCCTGATGGCGCTGGAGAACAAGCTGCGCCAGCGCCGCGTGCGCAACGTGCTCGATGTCGGCGCGGGCTCGGGCGTGCTGGCCATCGCGGCGGCGACCTGCGGCGCGCAAGCGCTGGCGATCGAGATCGACCCGCGCGCGGCGGCGATCGCGGAAATCAATGCGCGGCAGAACAACGTCGCCAATCGCGTGCGCGTCATCGCCGGCGACGGCGCCCGCTATATCGCGCAACAGCAATTCGACCTCGTGTTCGCCAATATTTTGATGCGTCCGCTGATCCGGCTGGCGCCGAAACTGGTGCGCGCCACCGCGCCGGGGGGCGCGCTCATTCTTTCGGGTTTGCTGCGCAGCCAGGCGCCGCTCGTGCGCGAAGCTTACGCCAATCGCGGCATGATCCTGGAGCGGCAGATTCCGAAGGAAGCCTGGATGACGCTGGTGTGGCGCAAACGTCAGCGCGCATAGACGTTGAAGGCAAACCAGCAGCGCGCCGCCCCGCATTGCGCCATCTCGACTTCAATTTCGTGGCGCCCGGTTTGTTCGGGACGGATCGACACGACGGGCACATTGCCGCGATCGGCATCCTCGGCGATCACGCCCGCATTGGGCCCGAGCACCCGCATATCGACATCGCTACAGCGCCCGTCGCACACGCCGAGCATGCGATAATCCTGACCCGCGCGCAGGGTGACATTGAATACCTGACTGCCGCCTTGCGCCAATCCGCCGGAGAACGGCCCCGCCGCGCGCTGATAATTTTCTTCCGCGACGAGACGGTCGGCGCTGGCGAGTTGCGACGCCAGTTCTCGCGCAAATGGATCGGGCACCTGTGCGTGAGCCGGCGTTGCCGCCAAAGCCAATGCCGCCGCCGCAATGATCGCCCTAACGTTCATGCCTCTCCCCCGGCTTGCGCCGGAAAACACGTCCTTGGCTCTTAAACCGCGAAGCGGAACTCACTAATCTCTAAGTGCTGAACCTGCCATGAACCCTATCCCATGGGGCGAAAATTGTTCCAGACCTATGACGATCCAGGAGGCCCCGCTGTCGGGCGGAGACACTTGCCGCGTTTGCGCAAGGCGCTGAAGGCCGCGGGCCTCGACGGCTTCATCGTGCCGCACGAGGATGAGTGGCAGAATGAATATGTGCCTGCCGCTTATGACCGGCTGGCCTGGACCACCGGTTTCACAGGATCCGCAGGCGCAGCTGTCGTGCTGGCGAACGAAGCGGCAGTGTTCGTGGATGGGCGCTATACGCTGCAAGTGCGCGCGCAAGTCGACGGTTCGCTGTTTCAGTATCGCGACCTCGTCGATGGCGGCGTCGCGGCCTATTTGCGTGAGCGCGCGCCCAAGGGCGGCAAGATCGGCTACGACCCCAAACTGCATGCGCCAGATAGCCTTGAGCGTTTGCGCGCCGCGGCGGAAGCGGCCGGCGCCGAACTCGTCGCGTTGGCGGAAAACCCCATCGACGATGTGTGGGACGATCGCCCGCCCCTGCCCGCGGCGAAAGTCGAACCGCACGCAGAGAATTTCACCGGCGAGAACGCCGCGTCAAAACGCAAACGGCTGGGCGAAGACCTTGCCAAGCACGGCGCCGATGCGGTGGTGATCACTTCGCCGCCGTCGCTCGCGTGGCTGTTCAATGTGCGCGGCGGCGATGTGGCGCGCGCGCCGCTGCCGCTGGGCGAAGCGATCCTGCACGCCAATGGCGCCGCCGATCTTTTCCTTGATCCGGAAAAAACGTCGCCCGAACTGCGCCAATGGCTCGGCAATGAAGTTGCGTTGCGCCCGAGCGTGGAACTGCCCGCGGCGTTGGCCGCGCTTTCCGGCAAGCGCGTCAAGCTCGATCCATCGACCGCATCGGCCTGGTATTTTGAGCGATTGACGGATGCGGGCGCGGAGATCGTGCGCGGCCAAGATCCGGTCATGCTGCCGCGCGCGTGCAAAAACGAAGCGGAGATCGACGGCGCGCGCGCCGCGCACAAACGTGACGGCGCGGCGGTATCACAATTTCTGCATTGGCTCGCCACGGACGGGCAAAGCGGCAAGGCCCAAGAGATCGAAGCGTGCCAGAAGCTTGAGAGCTTCCGCCAGGCCACCGGCGCGCTGAAGGATCTTTCGTTCGATTCCATTTCCGGCGCCGGCCCCAACGGCGCCATCGTGCACTATCGCGTCACCAAGAAAACCAATCGCAAGCTGGCGCGCGGTTCGCTGTTTCTGATCGATTCCGGCGGGCAATATCTCGACGGCACCACAGACATCACGCGCACCATTGCGATCGGCCGGCCGACGCGGGAAATGCGCGAACGCTTTACGCGTGTGCTCAAGGGTCATATCGCGCTGGCGCGCGTGCGCTTTCCCAAGGGCACGACCGGCACGCAACTCGATGCACTGGCGCGGCTGTCCTTGTGGGAGGCTGGGCTCGATTACGATCACGGCACCGGTCACGGTGTGGGCGCGTATCTCAGCGTGCATGAAGGGCCGCAGCGCATCTCGAAAGCGCTGAGCGCCGTACCGCTCGAACCGGGCATGATCGTCTCCAACGAACCCGGCTATTACAAAACCGGCGCCTACGGCATCCGCATCGAAAACCTGCAAGTGGTGCGTCCAGCCGAAGACATTGAAGGCGGCGAACGCCCCATGCTCGGCTTCGAAACGCTGACGCTTGCGCCCATCGACCGCGCGCTGATTTTAAAAGCGATGCTCACAAAGGCGGAATTGTCCTGGATCAATTCCTACCACATACGCGTTAGGCAAAAGATTGGCGGGCAGCTGGACGGCGAAGCGAAAGCTTGGCTGGAAGCCGCGACCGCGCCACTGTGAGAGGGAGATATGAGCAGCGAAACATTGCATGCGCCGCGTGAGCGGCTTTCCGCCGACACGTTGAAAATGCACCATGCCATCGTGTCGCTGATGGAGGAATTGGAAGCCGCCGACTGGTATCGCCAGCGCGCCGATGATTGCGAAGATAAAAGCCTGAAGGCGATCCTGCTGCACAATATGAAGGAAGAATTTGAGCACGCCGCCATGCTGATCGAATGGCTGCGGCGCAATAATCCTGTCTTCGCCAAGGAATTGAAGGATTATCTCTTCACCGAGAAGGATCTGATGAAGGCCGAAGAGGATGCCGATTAAGCGCGGACGGTGAACCGGTTTGGCTCGCTGCGCGTAAAGCTAGCATGCAATGGGTTATCGCTTGGGGCATTGTTGCGCTCGTGTTCGCCATCGCCGATGCGATCTGGCTGAGCCAGGCTGCGCCGCGCTTCTATCGTCCGCTGATCGGAGACATCCTGCGAGACACGCCGTCGCTCGCTCCAGCGATTGCTTTTTATCTGATCTATGTCAGCGGCCTGGTGTTTTTCGCGATTGCGCCGGCGCTTGAAAAGCAAAGCTTGGGGTATGCCGCACTGGCCGGCGCCGCGCTCGGTTTCGTCGCCTACGCTACTTACGATCTATCGAACCAAGCGACGCTGAGAGTGTGGGATGTGCGCGTGACGCTGATCGACATTGCTTGGGGCACATTCGCCAGCGGGCTTTCCGCGAGCATCGCCTATTGGGCCGCCTCTAAGGCTGCTTGATCACGTCATTCCATTCCGGGTGCTTCTTCACCTGCGCGGCGAGGAACGGACAGAGCGGAATGATCTTGAAGCCCCGCGCACGCGCATCTTCGATGACGTGATTGGCGAGCGCCTTACCGACGCCTTTGCCTGCGAGACTATCGGGCACGCCTGTGTGATCGACGATGATGAGTTCGTCATTCACGCGAGAGAAAGTCATCTCGGCGGGTTCGGGAAAGCCGGCCACGCGCGCCACATAGCGCCGCTCTTCACGTGTGATCCTAATCTCGTCGCTCATGAGCTCATCTCAATCCAGGCATCTTCGTCGATCACTTTAACGCCGTGCTTCTCGGCTTCGGCAAGCTTTGACCCCGCTCCCGGCCCAGCGACCACCAAATCCGTCTTTTTCGAAACGCTGCCGGAGACTTTGGCGCCCAAGGAAACTGCCCGGGCCTTGGCCTCGTCACGCGTCATCTTTTCCAGCGTGCCGGTGAAAACAATGGTGAGCCCGGCGACCTTGCTGGATGTGGCCGCGCGCGGCTGATCCTTCGGCGTGACTTCCTTCAGAAGCAGCGCGAGCGCCTCTTTGTTGTGAGGCTCCGAGAAAAAATCGACCAGATGATTGGCCGCGACCGGGCCGACCCCATCTGTGCGCGCAAGATCGAGATAAGCCTCGCCCGGCGCTTGCGCAGCGGCGGCTTGAATGGCGTCGATGGCTTCGGACAACGAGCCGAATGTTTGGATAAGGCTCTCCCATGCACGCGACGTGACGCCTTTAATTTTAGGAAATGGAGCACCGGCGTCCTCACCGGCGAACATTTCGGTTTGCTTCGAGGATGCCGGCGAGACGCCGGCGCTCCATACCAGCAGCGCTGCGCGCGCGCCTTCGCCGACATAAGCGATGCGCGTCAGCGCTTTGTAAGCTTCGCCGGGCGCGGCTTTCACCGCATCCTTCATCGCCGCATCGAACGCAGCCCAGCTTTCAAAGCGGCGCGCGATCACGCCGGCGGTCGTCTCGCCAATATCGCGGATGCCGAGCGCATAGAGGAAGCGCGCGAATTCGGGCTCGCGCCGCGCGTCGATGGCGTTGAGCAAATTCTCGACGCTCTTGTCGCCATAGCCTTCTCGCGTGCGCAGTTCCTCAGCGTGATCCTTGAGCTTGAAAATGTCGGCTGGCGCCTTGACCCAATCGAGTTCGTAAAATTCCTCGATCTGCCGCGCGCCGAGGCCTTCAATGTCCATGGCGCGGCGCGAGACGAAATGAATGAGCCGCTCCGTCGCTTGAGCCGGACAATTCAGCCCGCCCGTGCAGCGCGCGATCACGCCCTCTTCGCCCGGCTCCAATTCGCGCGCGACATGCGCATCGCAGGCCGGACAGGTTTCCGGGAAATGATATTTACGCGCGCCCTTGGCGCGTTTTTCCAACAGCACATCGACGATTTGCGGGATCACATCGCCGGCGCGCTGCACGATCACCGTATCGCCGACGCGCAAATCCTTCCCGCCGCGGATCGGGCCGCCATCGGCGCCCACACCGCGAATATAATCGGCATTGTGCAGCGTCACGTTGGTGACGGTGACGCCGCCGACGAACACCGGCTTCAAGCGCCCCACCGGCGTCAATGCGCCAGTACGGCCGACTTGTATGTCGATGCCTTCGAGAATGGTGGTTTTTTGCTCGGCCTTGAACTTATGTGCAATCGCCCAGCGCGGACTGCGCGAGACAAACCCTAGACGTTGCTGCAAAGCGAGCGAGTCCACCTTGTAGACGACGCCATCGATCTCGTAGGCGAGCTTTTGGCGTCCCGCGAGGATGCCCTCATAAATCTCCAGCAGCGCATCGGCGTTTTTCGCGCGCTCGATCGACGCCAGCGGAAAACCGAAATCCTCCAGCCGTTTCATGGCGTCGAATTGTGTTTCCGCCAAAGGTTCGGACATCTCGCCCCAGCCATGCGCGAAAAAACGCAAGGGCCGCGCCGCGGTGATCTTCGCATCTAGCTGGCGTAACGCGCCGGCGGCGGAATTGCGCGGATTGACGTAAGTCTGTTTGCCTTCGGCTTCTAAGCCCGCATTCATATGCGCGAACGCGGCCTTCTCCATATAGACCTCGCCACGCACTTCGAGCACGGCGGGCGCGCCCTTCAAGGCGTGCGGGATATCCTTGATGGTGCGCAGATTGGCGGTGACGTCCTCGCCTTCACGCCCATCGCCGCGCGTGGCGCCTTGCACGAAGCGGCCATTTTCGTAGCGCAGCGAAGCCGATAGCCCGTCAATTTTCGGCTCGGCCGTAAGGGCTGGCGGCGCATCGAGATTGAGAAAGCGCTGCACGCGCGCGACGAAGGCGCGCGCATCCTCAGCATCGAACGCATTGTCGAGCGACAGCATCGCCATCGCATGACGCACCTTGCCGAACTTTTCCGCCGGCGCCGCGCCCACGCGCATGGACGGGCTATCTTCGCGCACCAATTCGGGAAAGCGCGCTTCGATGGCTGAATTGCGCACCCGCAGCTGATCGTATTCCGCGTCGCTGAGCTCGGGCGCATCCTTGTTGTAATAGAGCCCATCGTGGCGCGCGATCTCCGCGGCCAGCCGCTCAAGTTCGGCGGCGGCTTCCTTCGCGCTTAGCGCATCGACAGGTTTATCGGCGCTCAAGGCGCCACTTTAGAAAATGCGCCCGATCGTATTGGAGAACCAGCCACGGCGGCGGCCCTCCTCGTCGCTGACCGGTTGCACACCGCTCTGCGTCATCAGCCCATACGTGCGCTGATACCAGGGATTGCCCGGATAATTGTGACCGAGAACAGCGGCCATGCGCTGGGCTTCGTCAATCATGCCGACGGAAAGATAGGCTTCGACCAAACGATGCAATGCTTCTGGCACGTGCGACGTGCGCTGGAAGTTTTCGTTCTCGATCACATTGCGGAAGCGGTTGATGGCGGCGAGGTGCAGATCGCGCGTCAGGTAGAAGCGGCCGACCTCCATCTCCTTGCCGGCCAATTGGTCATAGACCATGTCCATCTTCAGACGCGCGTCACGCGCATACGAACTCTCGGGGAAACGGCGGACGACATCTTGCAGCGCCGTCAGCGCGCGCTCGGTCGTGCCCTGGTCGCGGCCGACATCGAGGATGCGTTCGAAATAGCAGATCGAAACGAGATAATAGGCGTAGGCCGCACTCTCATTGCCTGGGTGCAGAGAGATGAAGCGCTGCGCATCTTCGATGGAGTCATCGTACTGATTGGCCTGATAGTGCGCGTAGGCTTCCATCAGCATCGCGCGGCGCGCCCATGACGAATACGGGTGCTGCCGTTCAACTTCCTCGAACGCGGACAGCGCGTCGCTCCAGCGGCGGCGGTCCAGCATCTCGGCGCCGCGATTGTAGAGCAGCGTCACCGGCTCCTCGACATATTGCGCTTCCTCGGCCGCACGGCCGCCGCCGCACGCGCCAAGCCCACCGGCGAGCACCGCCAGCGCCAACGCACGCGCAAGATGCATTTTGGCAGAGTTCATCGAGCACCCTTTTCCCGCTCAGGACGAGGATCGCCGAAGCAGCCCTCACGGCTCCGCTGATACAGGATGAACCGCGCCCCGCAAAGCGTTGGCGGCTGTCACACGAACCAGATTTCAGCCAGCGGCGGCGGCCATGGCCCGAAGCGGAGCGCGCTCCAGCTCCACGCCCGTCTCGATCTCCCAGCGCCACGCCTCGGGCGTGTCCAGGAGCGCGCGCACCAAGCTCGCATTGAGCGCATGGCCGGGCTGATCCGCCACAAAGCGGCCACAAATCGGCGCGCCCGCGAGCGAAAGGTCCCCCACCGCGTCCAGCAGCTTGTGGCGCACGAATTCGTCATCGAAACGAAGCCCCTCGGGGTTCACGACCCGGCCCGCATCGACCACCAGCGTGTTGTCCATCGATGCGCCGCGGCCAAGGCCGGCCGCGCGCATCACTTCCACATCGGCGAGGAAGCCGAACGTGCGCGCATCGGCGAGTTCGCTCAGGAAGGTGTCCGGGGTCAGCAGAACACGGCGGCGCTGCACGCCAATAGCGGCGTCGGCGAAACGGATGGTGACGTCGAGGTCCAGCCCGTCAAAGCCTTCGCTGGGCAGCAAAGCGGCGCTTTTGGCGCCCATCCGGACTTCAATCGGCTCCAGGATGCGGATCACGCGCTGCGGCGCGGACGACGCGCGCAGGCCGGCGTTGAGCAGCACCTGAACGAAAGGCGCGGATGAACCGTCGAGGATCGGCAGCTCGCAGCCATCCACTTCAACGATCAGATTGTCGACGCCCAGGCCCATGCAGGCGGACATCAAATGCTCCACCGTGGAGATCTCCACGCCAGCGGCATTGCGCAAGGTGGTGGCGTTGCGGGTTTCGGCTACGGAATCGGCATGCGCGCGAATGACGTTCTCACCGTCCGTCACGTCCGTGCGGACGAACAGGATGCCGGTATTCGCTGGCGCGGGGCTCAGCACGACGCGCACATGCGCTCCGCTGTGAACCCCGACCCCGGCGCACACAGCCGGGCCTGCTATGGTCTGTTGACGGCGCAAAGATGTCACCCTTTGTCCCCCCGGACGATCGGGCCCCCCGACCCGAGGCTGCATCTAAAGGCGCACTTCGCACCCGCACAACACACGTTGCGTTACGGTTTGTGACCGTTAACGTCTGCCTTCGAGGGCGACAAAAAATGCAGTCAAAACAGACACCAGAGCCAGATGCGATCAGCGACCTGCTCACACGCGCCGAAGCTGGCGGGCCAGACGGCGCGCTGGCCGCCCGGCGGGCGGCCATGCTGGCGGAGACTTCCGATCCGGCGCGGGCGCGGCGCGCGCTGGCGCTCGCGATCAAGCTCGCCCCCCACGACCCCGCCCCGCGCCTCGATCTGATCAGGTTGCAGGCGGAGGCCGGGAACCTGGCGGAGGCCTGGAAAGAAGCCGAAACGGTATTCAACAGCACCGACGACGAACTGACGCGAGTACGCGCTGCCTTCGCGCTCGGTGAGATTGCCCGCATGGCGAACGCCGCTGCCGAGGCGCGCCGCCATTATGAGGAAGCGCTGAAAATCGGCGACCGCCTGCTAGCCGCCAATCGCGGCGACCCGGAGGCCACGCGCTGGTATGCCCGCACGCGCGGCCGGTTAGCTGAACTGGACGCCGCCGAGAGAGCCTTCGACCGCGCGCTGGCGGGCGCCGAAGGCGCTCTGGCGCTGCTGCGCGCGAGCGCCGCTCATCTTGGCGAAACGCCTGAACTCGCCGCCGACATCGCCGACGCAGAAATGCGCCTGGCCGCGCTCGAACTCGATGACGGACGCGCCGCCTCCGCGCGGCGGCGGCTACGCGAAGCCATTGGCCGTTACGAAGCGCTGGCGGTCACGGAGCCGGACGAACCGCATTGGCGCGCGGTGCTCTCGGACGCCTGGGCGCTGGCGGCGGAGGCTGATTATGTGCGCGCCGCCAAGGACGAAGCGCGCGCCGCCATGAACAAGGCGCTGCAGGCGCGCTTGAAGCTCGTCACAGCGCACCCTCAAGAAGTTTGGGCGCTGGCTGGGCTCTGGCGTATCCGCGCGGCGCTGCTGGCCGCGCTTGGCGATATGCAGGACGCAGCGGATTCACTTGCGCAGGCGCGCGCAATCGCCAGCCAATTGGCGGCGGACGGATCGGAAACCCCCGTGCGCTTTCTCGTGCACACCCTGCTCGACGAAGCGGATCACGCCCTGCGCACCCGCGCGCTGGAGGCTGCGCTCTCGAGCGCAAAAGCGGCGCGCGAACACGCGGAAACACAAGCGCGCAAACCGGATGCGAAGCCGCGTTGGTTTGGCGAAACCGCCGCCTGCTGGGACCGCATCGGCGAGGTTGCGCGCATGAACAAGCAACACGAAGCCGCGCAAGATGCGTTTGCCCGCGCGGTGGAATTCCGTCGCATGGCCTTGGCCGGAGAGAGCGGAAGCGCTTCAGCCCAACGCGGCTTGGCGGCGGCGCTTCTTAAATCGGGCGAAGCGGCGCTGGCGGCGCATGCGCCAGCCTCGGCGCGGCTCGCCTTGAATGAGAGCGTCGCGCTGCGCTTGGCGCTTACGGAAGCGCATCCGGAAGATGAAGACGCCGTGCGCGGACTCGCGATCGCGCTGGAGCGGCTCGGCCTCGTCGCGCACGCCAATGGCGACAACACCGCCGCGCGCGGCGCATGGGAAGGCGAATTGCAGCTGGCGGAGCGTCTTTTCCCCGAGGACTCAATTGAGGCGCTGCGGTTTCACGCCATCGTTCATGCGCACCTCGCTGGTCTGCGCGAACGCGACGCGCAGCTTCATCTTGAGGCGGCTGTCTCCCATTTCGACGCGCTGGCGCGGGCCGGTGCGCTCACAACCAAGGAAGCCGCACTCCGGCGCAAACTCATGGGCGGCTAAACCGGCCAAACCCGCTTCCATGCGGACACCATGATCGTTCCGCCCCTTTCTTACGGGCCTGGGACCGTTCAGAAGCAAACCGCTGAATCATCAAGGGATGGAAACGATGGGCAAAACGGCATTGGTGACGGGCGCGGCGGCAGGGATCGGCAAGGCATGCGCACTTCGCCTTGCGCGCGAGGGCATCGCGGTCGGCGTGCTCGATCTCGACCTTGCCGGCTGTGAGAAGGTCGCCAAGGAAATCGAAGCAGCGGGCGGCAAAGCCATCGCGCTCAAAGCGAGCATCGCCAATCGCGCGGAAGTTCAGGCCGCGGCCGACAAGCTGCGCAAAGCGTTCGGCCCGATCACCATCGTGGTGAACAATGCCGGCATTTCGACTTTCGTCCCGTTCGAGGAAATCACCGACGAAGCCTGGGACAAAATGTTCGAGATCAACGCCAAGGGCACGTTCATCGTCACGCAGGTGGTGTTGCCCGACATGAAGGCCGCCAAATGGGGCCGCATCGTCAACATCTCATCCTCAAGCGCGCAGAGCGGCAGCGTCGAGCAAGTGCATTATTCCGCATCGAAGGGCGCGATGGTGTCGATGACGCGCTCACTGGCGCAGGCGCTCGGCCCGCTCGGCATCACCGTGAACAACATCCCGCCAGGTTCGGTGATGGGCACGATCATGTCCGAGGAGAACCGCCACCGCTTCAATCTCGAGCAATTCGTGAATTTCATTCCCATGCGCCGCACCGGCGTGCCCGAAGACATCGCCAATGCGTGCGCGTGGCTGTGCTCGGAAGATTCCAGCTACGTCACCGGCCAGACCATCGGCGTGAACGGCGGACGCGTGGTTTCCTGATCGCGCTATTCCGCGACGCTGAGTGTGTAAGTTCCAGAGAACGTGCGGTTCGACGCGTTCTCAACCACAACAACGACAGGCAAGGCGCCGTCGGCGGGGAAATCAACGCTTTCCGTCGCCGTCTCGCCACGCGTTGTCGCGATCACGAACATGCGCCAGCCCGTTTGCGGCTCGCCTGACGGCCCTGCGAGATAAACAGCGACCGTCTCGCCGCCTGGCGAATCCGTTTGGGCTTGCAAAGTCAAAGTATGCGCACCGCCTGAGGGCGCCTGCAGCGTATGATGGAAAGTGCTAAACTCAGCCGATGACCATGCATTGGTGTAGGGCCCGGCTTCCGCTTCGACGGGCGCCTCTGCTGGCGCTTCGACAGCCGGCGCGGCCTCTGGGGGCGGCGTTTCAGCGGGCGGCGTGCACGCCGCGGCGGCAAACAACAGCGAGACAATCAGGATGCTACGCATGCGCCTCTCCTCATTCTGCAGGCATGTCGTGTGCGTATAATCGCCATGCCGCCGTCAAACTAGAGGCCGGCCTTGTTCCACCAGGACAGAATTTCGGCGCGATGATCACCGAGAAGCGCGCCGGCCATGAGATTATCGGTCATGTGCTCAGGATTGCCGGTGCCCGGGATCGCGCATGTCACGGCTTCATGCGCGACGATGAAGTGCAGCAGAATCTGCGCCCAAGACTTGAAGCCTAGCGGCGCGGCGAATTCCGGCAACGGACGCCCCCGCACACGACGCATCAAATCGCCGCCGCCCAGCGGATAATTGACGATCACGCCAATGCCGAGTTCCTGCGCGAGCGGCAAAAGCCTCTGCTCCGCGGCGCGATCATCGAGGGCGTAATTGATCTGCACGAAATCGACTGGATAGTCCCGCATCGCCTGCTCAACGGCGCGATGCGCGCCAGCGGTGTAATGCGTTATGCCGATATAGCGGATGCGTTTGCGCGCCTTCCAATCGATCAGCGTGCGCATATGCGCGTCGATATCGACGAGGTTGTGGACCTGCATCAGGTCGATGCACTCCGTACGGAAATAGGCCATGGATTGCTCCATCTGCCGAATGCCTTCCGACTTTCCGTGCGTCCAAACCTTGGTGGCGATGAAAGGCTGCGCCGATGGCGCCGCACCGGCGAGAAGCGCGCCCGATACTTTTTCCGCCTTGCCATACATGGGCGAACTATCGACCACACGTCCGCCGCCCGCGAACAGCGCGCCGATCACATCGCCGAGACGCGCAATTTTTCGCGCGTCGCTGACATCAAACGCGCGATAGGTGCCGCAGCCAATGACAGGCACAGCTTCATCCGTGCGGGGAATGAGACGGGTCAGCACGAATAAACGCTCCGAGGCGAACGCCTCAATTTAGCGCGGATTCATCTGGCGGCGCAGGAAGGCCGGGATTTCCAGCTCTTCGTCCAAAGATGCATCGCGTGCAGGCTCTTCCTGCTGCGCGCCGGCGCGCGGATGCGGCGGGAGATCGTCGTCCGCATAATCCTCGCGATAGGAAGACGGCTCATCCTCGCGCGGCTCCGGCTTTTTCCAGCCGAACAGCGAGAAGCCGCCGCGACGCGGCTCGGGCTCAGGCTCCACATCGTTGGCAAAACTCGGCCGCGCTTCTTCGTAGCGTCCGCGCGGAGGCGGCGCCTCGCGCATCGGCTCGGGCTCTGGCGCGCGCGCGGCGACAGGCGGACGGCGGATCGGCGCTTCAGCCGCGCGGCGCGCCGGCTCGACCACGGTTTGCTGCGCGATAATGTCGTTATCGTCGATGCCGGTGGCGACGACCGAAACACGCATGCGCCCTTCCAGACTCTCGTCGAAGGTCGAGCCCAGAATGATGTTGGCGTTGGCGTCAACTTCGGCGCGGATTTCGTTGGCGGCGATATCGACCTCGTAGAGGGTCATGTCGAAGCCGCCGGTGATGTTGATGAGCACGCCCTTGGCGCCGCGCATCGACACGATGTCGAGCAGCGGATTGGCCATCGCGCCATGGGCGGCATCGAGCGCGCGATTGGCGCCGGCGCCCTCGCCCGTGCCCATCATCGCGGTGCCCATCTCGGCCATCACGGTGCGCACGTCGGCGAAGTCGAGATTGATCAGACCCGGCATCACCATGAGATCAGTGACGCCGCGCACGCCGGAATAGAGCACCTGATCAGCAAGCTGGAATGCTTCGGCGAACGTGGTGCGCTCATTGGCGACACGGAACAGGTTTTGGTTTGGAATGACGATCAGCGTATCGACGTGCTTGCGCAGCTCCTGCACGCCCGCTTCCGCCAATTGCATGCGGCGCTGGCCCTCGAAGTGAAACGGCTTCGTCACCACGGCGATGGTCAGGATGCCGCGTTCGCGCGCCGTGCGCGCAATGACCGGCGCGGCGCCCGTGCCGGTGCCGCCGCCCATCCCGGCGGCGACAAACACCATGTGCGCGCCTTCGAGGAATTCGATGATCTCAGGCTGGCTTTCCTGCGCCGCCGCCTGGCCGACTTCAGGGCGCGCGCCGGCGCCCAGGCCTTCGGTGATGGACTGGCCGAGTTGGATGCGGTTCGGCGTGCGCGCGCGCGTCAGCGCCTGCGCGTCGGTATTGGCGACGACAAACTCCACGCCCTGCAGACGCGCGTCGATCATGTTGTTGACGGCATTGCCGCCCGCGCCGCCGACGCCGAACACCACGATCCGTGGCTTCGACTCCTGCAATGACGCGCCGTATTGGCTCATGAAGTATCGCTCCCGCTGCGATCCGACTCGCACGATTCGTCTACACTCGCACGGCAGCGTTAGCGGCCCCGCTTAAGCTCCCGTTAAGTCTTGGCAAATGTCGCGGCATATTTGCGGCTAAAGCGCGGTGGCCTGGGGATTATTTGCTCCCAACAGCCAAGAATCCGTGCTTTCGCCGCAAAAGCTGCATCGCCGCTACGCGTCCCGCGCGCTCGCTTGCCGTAAGACAAGCCCGCGATTGAATGCGCGCGTTCGCCGCACTAGCGTTACGCGTCGGCAAGGTGGGGCGGCATTTGAGCTATTCCTTGGAAAATGCGCGCAGCCTGCTTGCGGTTGCGGCGATCGTGCTGATTGCCTGGCTGGTTTCCGAGAACAAGCGTCGCTTTCCTGTCATGTTGCTGCCCGGCGCCTTGGCGCTGCAGGCCGGCATCGTGCTGCTCATGTTCGCACTGCCCGGCTCGAAGGCCGTGCTCAACGCCGCCAATGCCGCGGTCGTTGGTCTGGCGGACGCCGCCGATCAGGGCTCGCAATTCGTGTTCGGCTATCTCGGCGGCGGGGCCCAGCCTTATGTGAGCCAGTCCGCCGAGGCGCCCGCCCCCTTCATTTTTGGCTTTCGCGTGCTGCCTCTTGTCCTGCTGATCTCAGCTTTGTCGGCGCTGCTGTGGCACTGGGGCGTGCTGAGCCGGATCACGCAAGCCTTCGGCGTGGTGTTCCGGCGCACCATGGGCCTGAGCGGACATTCGGCGCTGGCGGTCGCGGCCAATATCTTCATGGGCATGATCGAAACGCCGATCGTCATACGCGCTTACCTCGATCGGCTGACGCGCGCGGAATTGTTTTTGATGATGGTGGTTGGACTATCGACCATCGCCGGTTCGATGATGGTGGCCTATTCGGTCATCCTGCAGCCAGTGCTCGCGGACGCGGCCGGCCATGTCCTGACCGCCTCGGTGATCTCGGCGCCGGCGGGCGTCTTGCTGGCCCGCATCATCGTGCCTGAAGTCAAAGGGGAACGCGACGCCGTGGCGCCGCCGGATCTTCGCTATGAAGGCGCCATGGATGCGCTCACGCGCGGGGTGCAGAACGGCGTGATGGTGGCGGTGAATGTCGCCGCTTCGTTGATCGTGTTCGTGGCGCTGGTCGGCCTGCTCAACAATCTGCTGACGCTGGCGCCGGATGTCGGCGGCGCGCCGCTGACCCTGCAGCGCCTGTTCGGCTACGCCTTCGCGCCGGTGGCCTACGCCATCGGCCTGCCCTGGCATGACGCGCAAGCGGGCGGCGCGCTGCTGGGGACGAAACTCTTCCTCACCGAGTTCATCGCCTTCATCGAACTCGGCGCCCTGGGTCCGGACGCCATCGACGACCGCAGCCGCATGATCATGACCTATGCGATTTGCGGCTTCGCCAATGTCGCCTCGATTGGGATCATGACAGGCGGCATGACGACTTTGATGCCGGAGCGCCGCTCGGAAATTCTCGAACTGGCGTGGAAAGCGCTGCTGCCCGGCTTCATGGCGACGCTGATGACGGCGGCGATCGTGGCCGCGCTGCCGGCGCAGATGTTCGCGCGTTAGCGCTTAGAAGTTTTCGCGCAGCCACGCCCACATGGAATGGACGCCATTGCGCACGCTGCTGGCCAACTCCGCCAAGCTTGGCTGGAAGCGATCGTCTTCCTCATCGAGCGCAGGCGTGTCCAAGCGGTAGCGCAACATGCCCGCTGCGGCTGCGTAAGCAGGCCCAGCTTCGCCATGATCGAAACCGCACAGCTCAAGCGGACGGCCCACGCGCACTGGCATGCCGAGCGCTTCGGCCGCCATGTCCCGCACGCCGGGAATGAGCGCCCCGCCGCCGGTAATGACGGCGCGCAGCGGCGCCGCCTCGCCAACAAACCCGGCGCGGGTCAGGCGCTCGCGCGCCAGCAACAGCATCTCGTAAAGACGCGGCGTCAGCGTATCGGCGATCACGCCGCGCAGCGTGGTCGCCGCTTCCAGGCGCCCGTCCATGCCGAGCTTCGGCGCCTGCACGGCCTCACGCCGGTCGCACGCATCGCCAACCGCGCCAAAAGCGAGCTTCACGCGCTCGGCGGCGGCGAACGTGGTTTGCAGTTTCATCGCCAGATCGCGCGTCAGGCGCACGCCGCCCGCGGCGACGGTTTCAGCGTGCAGCAATTGATCGTCGCCAAACACGCCGATGCCAATCGATCCAGCGCCCAGGTCAATCACAAGCGCGCCCTCAGCGCGCTCTTCCGGCGTCAGCACAGCCATGCCGGCCGCTTTTGGCGCGGCGATAATTTCGTCCACCTCGGCGCCCGCTTGGCGCACGCACGATTTCAGTGCGTTCAAGGCTTCGGTCGGCGCCGTCACAACGCACGCCTCGACCGCCAACATCGTTCCGGCGAAGCCAAGCGGATCGGCGATCTCTTCGCCGTCATCAATAAAATAGCGCAGCGGTTCGACGTGCAGAAACGAGCGTTGCGGCGTCGGCATCGCCTGCATTGCCGATTGCAACACAGCTTCAATGTCGCGCGTGCCGATCTGCTTGCCGCGCACACGCGCAGCGCCGCGCACAATGCGCGCATTCATGCCCGGGCCCGAATAGGTGGCGATGACGCGGCGAACCGCCGTCCCCGCCATGACGGACGCTTCGTCCAGCGCCACTTGGATCGCCCGCGCACACGCGTCGAAATCGGCGGGCTTGCCGCTCGCGAAAGCGGGTGCGGTCTGCTGGCCGACGCCGAGCACGCGCAATGGACGCTCAGGATGCAGGTCGAGCACAGGGTCGCGCCGCGTGGCGAGGCACACCGTTTTCGACACGCCGACATCAAGTACCGCCACCAATGGCTGCGTGACCGGCTCTTCCGCCGCGCGCGGCTCATCCGGCGCAATTTCGTATTCGTGCTTCAGCGCAGCGCCCATCACGCGCCTCCCAGCATGGGACGCGCACCGCCCGCGAGGTCAGGATGGATGCGCACCGCCAAACGGCCCGGCGCGCGCAAATCGAGCTGCGCCAGCGGGCGGTCCAGAAGCGCGTGACGCGCCTGCAGGTTCTCAAGCGCGGCCAACGCCTCAGGCGCGCCCTCTTCCGGCAAAGCCACCAGCGCGCCGGATTGCAATTCCAGATTCCAGCGCCGGTCGCCAACGCGCACCAAAGCCTGCAAACGGCTGCGCAACTCCGGCAGATTTTCCAACGCGATCAGCAAGGGTTCGGCGGCGGGACCTGCGCCCGCGCCAACCACGAGCGGCAAATTCATGTGATCGGCGGCGCGTTCAGCCAACAGCCGCTCGCCATTATAATCGATCACGGACACCACACCGTCTTCTTGCCAACGTGCAAACGCCTGACGGCGCTCCACCTGAATTTGAAGCTTGGACGGCCACAAGCGGCGCACTTGCGCATCAGCCACCCAGTCGAGACTTTCAACACGCGCGCGCACATCTTGCGGGTCCAGGGCAAGGATCGAACGGCGCCCTTCGGGAATGACGATCGCACGCACTTCCTGGGCGCGCGCGCCCGCAACCCCGGCGACTTCGATTTCACCAACGGCAAAACCCATATTCGCGGCGGCGCCGTCAGCGGCGCGCGCAAACGCTTCGCGCACATCGAACAGAGACGAGCCGAGCCAAGTCGCGCCGGCAATGGCCACGCCGGTGAACATCACCATGGCGGCCAAGCCCATCGCCAAGCTTCTGCCGGAGACTTTGACATCCTCGCCCTGCAAGCCGCCATTCAGCTTGATTTGCGCAAGGCGCGGCACGCTCATAGGTGGCGGCGGCGGCGCTTTACGGCGAGTACGACGCGGCGCCTCAGGATTCTGCCGAGAGCCCCGGCGCGATCTCATCGCGGCCATGACGCGTCCTCCAGCATCCACCCCACCAATTCATCATAGGTCATGCCGACATGCTGCGCCTGTTCCGGAGCTAGCGAGGTCGGGGTCATGCCCGGTTGCGTATTCACTTCGATCACGATGGTCTTGTTGCGCGCGGCGTCGTATTTGAAGTCGGTGCGGGTGACGCCCCGGCAGCCGAGCGCCGCATGCGCATCTTCAGCAAGCTTCATCAGGCGCGCGGCGACATCTTCCGGGATTTGCGCGGGCAGTTCGTGACGCGATCCGCCCGCGGCGTATTTTGCGTTGAAGTCGTACCACTCGCCGGCGGGAATGATTTCGGTCACCGCCAAAGCGCCGCGGCCATCCATGACGGCGACAGTCAGTTCCTTGCCGCCGACGAATTCCTCAACCACGACGTCCTCGCCATAGCTCCAGTCGGGGTCGAGCAATTGTTCTGGCGGGCGATTGGCGCCCTCACGTACAATAAAGACGCCGAGCGAAGAGCCGCCCGTGTTCGGCTTCACGACATAAGGAACGGGCATGGGATGCGCTCTGGCCGCTTCGCGGCGATCCATCAGCCGGCCATCGGCGATCGGCAGCCCGGCTTGCTTCAAAACCGCCTTGGCGCGGTTCTTATCCATCGCCAGCGCCGACGCGAGCACGCCCGAGTGCGTGTAGGGCAGCTGCAAATATTCGAGCACGCCCTGAACACGCCCGTCCTCGCCCCACTCGCCATGGAGCGCATTCAGAACCTTGTCCGGCCGCGCATCCTTCAAGTCTGCGATCCAGCCGGGGTTCTGGGGATCGATTTCGATGACATCGTGCCCGAGACGGCGTACGGCCTCCGCGCATCCCTGCCCGGAACTGAGGCTTACAGGCCTTTCAGGGCTCAACCCGCCCAAAAGCACCGCTACCCGCGCCATGCCGCGCCCCAACGAAAACCGATCCAAACCCAACCCGGAAGAGGCGCTTTCGCGCGCTCATTCCGGAGTGCCATAATGAAACGCGCCTGGGTTAAGGCATGATGAGGGCGAGCACTTTAGTTGCTGATTTTTATGGTAAATTTCCGATCATACGTGTTGCCGCCGCTTAACCACAACCACCCCTTATATCGACAAACCCTATACTGACAGGCCGATCAATTGATTGGATTTATGCACCTCAATGCGGAATCTTCTCTCATCGATTTCGCAAGGATCACCGCAAGCGCTCCATGAGCGTCGCGTGCGTTCATCCTCTGCGAAAGACGTAGATGGAGAACATGATGGCCGACGATATCAAATGTCCCGTGGCGCACGTGCGCGGCCGAACCAACCGCGATTGGTGGCCCGAGCAACTGGATTTGGGCGTGTTGCACGCCCGCTCCCCTGCCTCCGATCCGCTCGGACGGGATTTCGACTACGCTAAAGAATTCGACAGCCTCGACCTCGACGCAGTGATCAAGGATCTGCGCGCGCTGATGACCGACAGTCAGGAATGGTGGCCCGCGGATTTCGGTCACTATGGCGGCTTGTTCATTCGCCTCGCTTGGCACGCAGCGGGCACCTATCGCATCACGGACGGCCGCGGCGGCGCCGGCGGCGGACAGCAGCGCTTCGCGCCGCTGAATTCGTGGCCGGATAACGCCAACCTCGATAAAGGCCGCCGTCTGCTGTGGCCGATCAAACAAAAATACGGAAACAAGATTTCCTGGGCCGATCTCTACGTACTGGTCGGCAATGTCGCGCTCGAGTCGATGGGCTTTAAAACATTCGGCTTCGGCGGCGGCCGTCCCGATCAATGGGAGCCGGAAGAACTCTATTGGGGACCGGAAGGCACTTGGCTCGGCGACGAACGCTATAGCGGCGAGCGCGATCTGCAGAACCCGCTTGGGGCGGTGCAGATGGGCCTCATCTACGTCAATCCGGAAGGTCCGAACGGCAACCCCGATCCGAAACTCGCCGCGCGCGACATCCGCGAAACGTTCGCGCGCATGGCGATGAACGATGAGGAAACCGTCGCGCTCATCGCGGGCGGCCATAGCTTCGGCAAAACGCACGGCGCCGGCGATCCCTCGTTCGTCGGTCCAGAACCTGAAGGCGCGCAGATCGAGGACCAAGGGCTCGGCTGGCGCAGCAAGCACGGCTCTGGTCATAGCGGCGATGCGATCACCGGCGGTCCGGAAGTGATTTGGACGCAGACGCCGACGAAATGGAGCAACCACTTCTTCAACAACCTGTTCAAATACGAATGGGAACTTGAGAAAAGCCCTGCCGGCGCGCACCAATGGCGCGCGAAGGACGCTCCCGCAGACGTGCCGGATCCATTCGATCCGAATAAGAAGCGTTTGCCGACGATGCTGACGACCGACCTCGCGCTGCGGTTCGACCCTGAGTACGAAAAAATTTCGCGCCGCTTCTACGAAAACCCGGACCAGTTCGCGGATGCGTTTGCGCGTGCGTGGTACAAACTGACACACCGCGATATGGGGCCGATCGTGCGCTATCGCGGCAAGTATGTGCCGAAGGAAGAGCTGATCTGGCAGGACCCGCTGCCGAAAGCCGATCACAAGCTGATCGACGATAAGGACGCGGAATCTCTGAAGAAGAAAATCCGCGAGTCCGGGCTTTCGGTTTCGGAACTTGTTTCGACGGCGTGGGCTTCGGCTTCGACCTTCCGCGGCTCGGACAAGCGCGGCGGCGCCAATGGCGCGCGCATTCGCCTCGCGCCGCAGAAGGATTGGGAGGTCAACAACCCCGCCCAACTTTCCAAAGTGCTGGCGAAGCTGGAAGCGATCCAGACGGACTTCAACAAGAAGTCCGGCAGCAAGAAGGTCTCGCTTGCCGATCTGATCGTGCTTGCCGGCAATGCCGGCGTCGAACAGGCGGCCAAGGCTGGCGGCGCCGATGTGAAAGTGCCGTTCACGCCGGGGCGGACCGACGCCACGATCGAGCAGACCGATGTGGATTCCTTCAACGCGCTCAAACCGCGCGCCGACGGCTTCCGCAATCATTACACCAGCACGGCCTTCATGCGCCCGGAAGAAGCTCTGGTCGACAAGGCGCAATTGCTGACTTTGACCGCGCCGGAAATGACGGTGCTGCTGGGCGGCCTGCGCGTGCTCGGTTCGAAGAACGGCGTCTTCACGGCGAAGCCGGAAACGCTGACGAACGATTTCTTCGTCAACCTGCTCACCATGGACACCGAATGGAAGCAGACCGGCGAGAACCTCTATGAGGGCCGCGATCGCAAGTCCGGCGCGGTGAAGTGGAGCGGCACGCGCGTCGATCTGATCTTCGGCTCACACGCGCAATTGCGCGCCATCGCCGAGGTCTATGCGCAGAACGACACGAAAGCGAAGTTCGTCAAAGACTTCGTGGCCGCCTGGACCAAGGTGATGGAGCTGGATCGCTTCGACGTGAAAGCCCAACGCCGCGCGGCCTGAGGCCAAGCAAAGTTGAATGGATTAGGGCGGCGCCGTAAGGCGTCGCCCTTTTCCTATCCGCGCGCCGCCTCTGCCCAACTCAGAAGCTGGCAGCGCGTGTTTTAGGCGCCTGCGCCTTTATTTTGGGCGCCGGAACCGGCGCAAGCAGACTCCACCCACGCGTCTGCTTGGCGGCCCCCTCATGTCGCGCGAGTAAAGCCGCGATGTCTCCCCCACTTGTCCTCATTGCACATGCACCCAGCGCCGAAGAGCGCGCCGCGGAAATCGCCACGCAGCTCGCGGCGCTCGGTTATGCGGTGGATGCGCTTCCCGAGGCGCCGCGCGCGCGCAATGCGCGGCTCAACGCGGCGCACAAGCTGATCGTGCTCTGGTCGCACGATGCGGCGCGCGTGCCGAATTTGCGCGTCATCGCCCGCATGGCCCGGGCCATGGGCAAACTTGCCTGCGTCCGCCTCGACGGAGCCAAACCGCCGCCGGGTCTTTGCAGCAAAGTTTCGATCCGCTTGCCGCGTGGACGCGCGCAAAGCACTGCTTGGCGGCGCTTGCTGCAAGGCCGGAGAGCCAGGGGCGCGGACACGCTGTCGACTTCCACCCACGCGGCGGCCATAGCGGAGCCAGCCTCCCCGGCCAGCGGAGGCTCGCGCCTTACCGGAATCGCGGTCGCGGCCAGTTTCGCCCTGATGGTCGCAGGCGCGCTTTACATCGTTGATTCCGATTTCGCGGCCCGCGTGAACGCCTTCGCGGGCAACGCACATGCGCGCGCCGGCGCAATCGTCGACACGTTCAAGACGCAATCCGAACGGGATGGGTAATCGGGACTGAGGGGAAGATCATGGAAAGCACCAGCGTCCGCACAACACGCATCGAAGGCATTCTCGTGCTGCTCTTCTGCACGATCGCGACCTTGGGGGCGCTCTATGTCGCCGGCACGCCATTCACGGCGTGGATCGACGGCATGATCGGCTGATCACGCGCGCCCAACGCGCTTGATCTCCCAATCTAATTGGACGCCGCTTTTGGCCTTCACGGCGGCGCGCACATCTTCGCCCAAACCTTCGATGTCGGCAGCACTCGCTTGCCCGGCATTGATCAGAAAGTTGGCGTGCTTTTCGCTCACCTGAGCGCCGCCGCGCCGCGCGCCGCGCATGCCCGCCTCGTCCACCAGCTGCCAGGCCGAGAGCTTTTCTCCTGAAGGCAGCACCGGATTTTTGAATGTCGAGCCGCCAGTTTTTTCGCGGATCGGCTGACTGCCCTCACGTTGCGTGGTGATCGCCTCCATGCGCGCCAGAATCTGAGCGGGCTCGTCCGGCGCCCCCTGAAACACCGCCTCGGTAAAAATGTAAGGCTCAGCCAGCGCGTTGTGCCGATAGGTGTAGCCAAAATCGGCCAAGCTGAGCGTCACACGTTCGCCGCGCCGATTGTACGCCACCGCCTCGACCAAAACGTCTTTCGTCTCCCTGCCATAGCAGCCGGCGTTCATTGTCAGCGCGCCGCCGATGGTGCCGGGCACGCCTACATAAAATTCAAGCCCGGCGATGCCGACTTGCGCGGCTGCCTTGGCGACCATGGCGTCAAGCGCGCCAGCGCCGGCGCGCAATCGTCCGTCCGCTTCCGGGCCGACTTGCGCCCAGGCCCGCCCAGCCAAGCGGATCGCCACGCCCGGCAAGCCGCCGTCGCGCACGATCAGATTGGAGCCGACGCCAAGCGGCAGGATCGGCACGCTTTCAGGCAATGCCTTGAGAAAGTCCGCGAGGTCGTCGGCATCGGCCGGCAGAAACAAGGCGTCCGCCGGCCCGCCGACGCGAAACCATGTATAGGGCGCGAGCGCTTCCCCTCGTAGCAGGCGGCCACGGACGTCCGGAAGGGCAATGTCACTCATTCTTGATGGCGTAACCCGGCCTTTTCGGCGGCGTCAACGCATCCGGCATCTCGCCTAACGCCGAGAGGGCGCCATATGGTCGAAGAACAGGGAGAAACGTTCATGATCAGACATTTCATTGCCGCCGCCGCGTTCGCGTTGCTCGGCGCCTGCGCCTCGCAAGGCGAACAAACAGCTTCCGCCCCGGCCGACAGGGATTGCTTCCGCGCCGACGACATTTTTGGCTACGGCATCGTTGACGACCACAGCGTCGATGTCCGCGTCGGATCGCGTCACTACATTTTCACCACCACTTGGAACGCGCGCGATCTCGATTGGAGCCAGCAGCTCGCCATTCGCTCGACCACAAACTGGATTTGCACCGGCAACGCCTTGGGTGTGGAAATCATCGGCGGACAACCGCCGCGTACGTATCCAATCCAGTCTATCGCGCGTGCGCCCGAGGCGCCGGAAGCGGTCGGCAGCTAAGCCGTCAACGCGCGACCGGCAAACCCGCGCGCAAGGCGATGCGCTGTAGCGCGCCTTTCACGATGACGTCGAGCTGGCTACCGGGAAGGTAGTCGGCCGGCGCCACGTAATTCACGCGATCCTCTGCGATCAGCAAGTGGATGTGCTCCACTTTAAGCGGATCGTTCCAACGGTCCGGATCGAGCACGGCGACCGCAGTGCCGCCCTGATCGGACACCATCTTCATCGATGGAATGTCAGTGTCTCCGTCGCCGATGAAGATCATGCGCTCAAACGGCAGCGGGCGCTCTTCCGGGCGCATCCAGCGATTGATCGCCTGCGTATCCCAGACATTTTCGATGCCTTTGTTGATACGAAAGAGAAACTGCGTCTTGTTGGTGTAATTGACCGCCACCGCGGGCCACACCGCCTCACCCTTTTCATTGTAGATGAAGCGCGAAGCGAACACGCGCGCAAAGCGCGGATAAATCGAGCAGCCTTCGATCATCTCCTCGATGCACGACGAGACGATGTAATGATCGAGTTCAAGACCCTGGTCGGAAGCGAACGCATCGATGCGCGCGAACCAGCTTTCAACGCCGTCGAAGAATGATGGCTCGGCGCCGTGCGCGCGCAAACGCTCGCGCGTGACCGACTTGCCCAGCTTGCGCGAGCGTTCGATCATTTGCTGCATGTAAACGAGGATCTCGTCGGCGTCCGAAGTCCGCGACAACCGCTTCACATCCTTCCAGAAAACATCGTGATCGATGCCCAGATCGGGAATGAAGGAATGTTCCTGCAAATTGCCGCGGGCAAGCGTGCCGTCGAAATCATAGATGATGGCGGAGCGGAGCGGCTTAGGGGCGCGGTGAACTGTGTCGGGCATACTACCCTGGCGCCCTGAGTCGCCCCCAGGGTCAACTCCAGCCTATAGCAACGGACTTTAAATTCGGCTCACTTTTGTGGCCGGCGAGGATCGAATTTAAAGTCCAAAGTTGCTTTAGAAGCTCATGAATCTAAAGCGTCTTAGTTCGTAAAATGCGACATCCCGCATGACCCAAACGCAGGTCGCATTTTACGCACGACGCTTTAACCGGCGAAGCCCATTTCGATCATCTTAGCCGAAACGAAAATGACGATCAGCGCGAGCGGCGCGCCCATTCGGCCATAATCGATGAACCGGTAATTGCCCGGCCCCATCACCAGAAGATTGTTCTGGTGACCGATCGGGGTGAGGAAGTCGGACGACGCGCCGATCAGCACTGCGATCAGAAGCGCGTCGACGGAAACGCCGAGCGCCTGCGCTACCGAGATCGCGATCTGCCCCATGATGATCGCGGTGGCGACATTGTTGAGAAAGATCGAGAGCAACATGGTGGCTGTCACCATCGCCGCCGCCGCCCAGAATAACGGCGCGGTCGCGAGCGCCTGGGCCAATGCCGTCGCGAAAAATTCCGCCGCCCCGCTGGTCTGGAAGCTTTGCCCCACCGGGATCATCGCGCCGATGAGAACGATTATCGACCAATCGACCGACGAATAAATTTCTTTCGATGGCAAGAAGCGCAAAGCCGCGATCGCCGCGGCCGCCGCGGCGAATGAGAACGCCGTCGGCACGCCGAACGACACAGAAGCCGCAACCGCCGCCACATACACCGACAACACAATCAATGTGCTGCGGATCTCGATGCGCGCGCTGGCGCGGCGCGCCACTTCCAGCAAGCGTGCATAGCGCGAATAGATCGTGATCTGCTCAGCGGAACCGTGCAGCGATAATTGGTCCCCTGCCTCGATGCGCAAACGTGACAGCGGCTGACGCACGCTCGCGGCGCGGCGCCCGCCCGCGAGCACGCTGACATCGCCATTGGTATCCCACCTGATGCTGTCGACCGGACGGCCGATCAGCGGCGAGCCATAGCCGACCACAGTGACGATGGTCGCCGCGTCCTTGGCCGACGAGCGCTGCACATGCAGCGGCAGGCCGGTCTTTTTGGCCGCCTCCCAGGGATCGACCGCGCCGCCGACCAGCAAACGGTCGCGGTGCTGCAAGGGACGCGCGCGCGATAGCTCCAGCACGCGGTCGCCGCGCAGGACAACCAATGGTGCAAGCTTGGCCGATTTCAGTTTTTCAATCAGCTCCGCATCTGCGTCGTCTTCGAATTCCGTCTGCGAAAGCGGGCCCAGCTCAAAGACGGCATAAGCGTCCTTGGCGGCGCCGGCGCCGGAATCGCGCCGCGGCGCCAAACGCCACCCCAAAACGCAAATATACGCCACGCCCGCCGCAGCGACCGTGATCGCCACCGGCGTCATTTGGAAAAAGGCGAACGGCGCGCCCAATTCTTCGTTGCGCACCGAAGACAGGATCAGGTTCGCGGGCGTGCCGATCAGCGTCGTCATGCCGCCGAGAATGGTCGCGAACGCCAGCGGCATGAGCCCCGCGCCCGGCGGCAGGTCGTGCGCCCGGCAAATCGCGATAACGGCCGGCATGGTGATGGCGAGCGCGGCGATATTGTTCATGAAGGCCGAAAGCGCCGCCGCCGCCACCAGCAGAATGCCAAGCTGGATCGGAAACGGCGCCTTCAGCGACGCCAGCCTGTCGGTCGCGGCTTCGGCGGCGCCCGTGAGCTCGACCGCGCGGCCAATGATCAGCACGGCGACGATGACCACCACCGACTGATCGGCAAAACCCAGGAAAGCTTCTTCCGGGGTCACCAGTCCCAGCAGCAAGCATGCCGCCAGCGAGAGCAGCGCCACGAGATCGTGCCGCACGCGGTTGGACGCAAACAGCGCCAAGGTCGCGGCGAGCACGAAGGTGCTGAGAAGCGCGGGACTCATGCGGTCCCCATACGCATGTTGGCGTGGAAGGTCACCAGTGGAAGCCTAGATTGCACTCACGCCGCCGCAGCGAGCTTGGAAGGCAGAGCATTGGCGAAATGGGTGATGTCGCCGGCGCCGAGACACACGACGATATCGCCCGGCTTCGCCTCGGCGCGCACAAAATCAGCAAGCGCCTCCAGGCTGGCGAGCCGCCGCGCTTGGCCATGTCCGTTCTTGGTCACGCCCGCCACGATGGTTTCGGCGCTCACGCCGTCGATGGGCGCCTCGCCGGCGGAGTATATGTCGGTGACCGCCAGCACGTCCGCGTTGCTGAAGCAGGTTTCAAATTCGCCCATCAGATCACGCACCCGCGAATAGCGGTGCGGCTGCACCACCGCGATAACCCGGCCCGACGTCATTTCGCGTGCTGCGGCGAGCACAGCGGAAATCTCGACCGGATGGTGGCCGTAATCGTCAATGATGCGCACATCGTTCCAATGCCCGACAGTGGTGAAGCGGCGCTTCACGCCGGCAAAGTTCTTCAGCCCCGTGCGGATGCCGGCGTCGTTGACGCCAAGTTCGCGCGCAACGGCAATCGCGGCGACAGCATTCTGAAGATTGTGCCGTCCTGCGACGGGCAGAAACAGATCATGCAGCGTCACGCCCGGCCCTTCGCCCTTGCGGCGGGCGATGACGTCAAACGTATTGCCCTCGCGCGACGGGCGCACATTGACCGCGCGAACATCGGCGCCTTCGCCGAAACCATAGGAGATGACGCGCCGGTCTCGCACATTGGCGGCGAGCGCGGCGACTTGGGGATGATCCACGCACATCACGGCGAAGCCATAGAATGGAATGTTTTCCACGAACTGACGATAGGCGTCGTTCATCGCCTCAACCGAGCCGTAATGATCCAAATGCTCGGGGTCCATGTTGGTGACCACAACAGCGCTGGCGCGCAGACGCGTAAACGTGCCGTCGCTTTCATCCGCCTCAACCACCATCCACTCACCTTCGCCCATGCGCGTATTGGCGCCGTAAGCGTTGATGATGCCGCCATTGATGACGGTGGGGTCTTTGCCACCTGCATCGAGCAAGGCGGCCACCATCGAGGTGGTTGTCGTCTTGCCGTGCGTGCCGCCGATCGCGACGGTCCATTTCAGGCGCATGATCTCGGCCAGCATCTCGGCGCGGCGCACGATCGGCACGCCGCGCGCGCGCGCCGCATCCACTTCCGGATTGCCGCTTTTGATCGCCGAGGAAATCACCACCACGCCGGCATTGGCGACATTCTCGGCCTTGTGGCCAATCATCACGTGCACGCCCTGCGCACGCAGCCGCTCCGTGTTGGCGCTCTCTTTCGCGTCCGAACCGGCGACGTCATAGCCGAAAGTCTTCATCACCGCGGCGATGCCCGACATACCAATACCGCCAACGCCGACGAAATGGATTGGGCCTGTATCAAACGGAATGGCGCGGATCATGAAGTCTCCAGTGGAGCGGCCACTATAAGAAGGCAAGATGGCCGCCGATAGGCGCCCCCAGCCCGATTGTGGGCTCGATTATTCGGCCACGCCCTCGGCCAGATCGGCCAGCATCTTCGCGGCCTCCGGCTTAGCGGCAGCGCGTGCTGCAGCGGCGCGCACAGCAAGCCCGTGCGGATCGCCGAGCCGCCGTGCGAGACAAGCCGACAACGCCTCGGGAGTAAATTCCTGTTCGACGAACAGATCGGCAGCGCCCACTCCGGTGAGCCCCTCGGCATTAGCCGTCTGGTGATCGTCGGCTGCGGCGGCGAACGGCACCAGGATGGCCGGGCGCCCGGCCACTTGCAATTCTGTCACGCTGGAAGCGCCCGCGCGTGAGATCACCAGATGAGCTGTGCCAAGGCGCAGCCCCATATCGGTGAAGAATGGCGCGACCTGCGCTTTGACTTTCGCGCGCTGATACGTTCGCTTCGCCGACGCGACTTGCTCTTCACGCACCTGATGCACGACATCGAGCCGCGCGCGTAAATCATCGGGCAAATCGGCGATGGCAGCCGGGATCACTTCGCCAAACAAGCGCGCGCCCTGACTGCCGCCGATGATCAAAAGATTGAGCCGTCCGCCTGGCGGCGCTTCCGGATACGGCCGTTCACGCGCAGCCAGAATTGGCAAACGCACTGGATTGCCGACGACACGCTTATGCGCCGCCGCTTTCGCCGGCAAACGATCAAGCCGCTCGAAGCCGCACGCAACAATCGCCGCATTGCCGGCCATGGCGCGATTGACGCGCCCGAGCACGGAATTTTGCTCGTGGATTAAAATGGGGATCTTGTGATCGCGCGCGGCCATCAAAGCCGGAAATGAGGGATAGCCGCCAAAACCCGCCACCAGCGCAGGACGCATTTCCTTAAAGCGGCGCTTGGCGGCATTGATGCCGCGCGAAATCTTCAGCAACGCCGGAACCGCGGTGAACGGATTTGCGCTAAGCGAAGCGGCGGGAACATCTTCAATGCGCTCGGCGGGAAAGCCCTCCGCATAGCGGCGCCCGCGCGCATCCGTCATCAAGAATACACGCCAGCCGCGGCGGAACATTTCCTCCGCGAAGGCAGAAGCCGGGAACAAATGTCCACCCGTTCCGCCCGCAGCAATGACGACGATTTTTTTTGTCATCGCATTAATCGCGCCTGCGTCCAGCATAGACATAGGCGCCGGGACGATCGCGGAGAAGAGATAGGCAAAAACCGAAGGCCAGCGCCGAACCGATCATCGATGAGCCCCCAAAGGATATAAAGGGAAGCGTCATGCCCTTCGCGGGCAGCAAACTCAAGTTCACCGCGATATGAATTGAGGCCTGCGCAATCAGAAGTGTTACGAGCCCCGCCGCCGCAAGCTGTTCGAACGGCTCATTCAACCGGCTGGCGCGCGACAGGCCGCGAAAGGCCAAAGCGCCAAACAGGGCAATGAGACCAAGAGAGGCGATCAGGCCAAACTCCTCCGCCGCCACTGCAAACACGAAATCGGCATGCGCATCGGGCAAGGAACGCTTGATAATACCCTCGCCCGGCCCGCGCCCAAACACGCCGCCAGCCGCGATGGCGTCGAGCGCGCGCCCAACCTGATACCCAGGCTCTCCGTCGCCAAGGAACGCGTCGATGCGTTCGCGCGCATGTGGGAACAATTGATAAAGGCCAACCGCCGCCACTGCGGCGAAGGCGACGCCGCCGAACACCCATCGCAGCGCAAGACCGGAAAGAATGAGCATCGGCCCAAGCACAATCGCAAGCAACGCCGTCTGGCCAATGTCGGGCTGACTGAGCAGCACGCCCGCGCACAACGCATAAAGAACCAGCGCGACGGCGCGTCCGGGAAAGCGCGGCGCACGCATGCTTTCGCCGAGCATCCACGCCCACACGACGACAATGGCTGGCTTCAAAATCTCCGATGGTTGCAGCGAGATCGGCCCGAAATCGAGCCAACGATGCGCGCCTTTCACTTCCGGCCCGAATACGGAGGCAATGACGCATAAGGGCAACGCGATGGCGGCGATGATCGTCGCCGTTCGCCGCAATTGACGCGGATCGAGCGCCGCCGCCGCAAGCGCCACGACAATGCCAACGCCCGCATACGCCGCCTGACGCGCGGCGAAATAAAACGCCTCTTCAATGCGGATGCGCGCTGTAGCGGCAGGGCTCGCGGCCATGGAGAACAGAATGCCGGCGGCGATCAGCGCCACGCCGATAAAAATCAGCGGTCTGTCATAGGTGCGCGCTCGCTCCAGCACTGCGCCGAACCGTTCAGCCCATCTCCCCGCGAGAGGGAGGGCCGCGCTCACGCAGCATCTCCGTTGCGCGTCAAAGACGCTTTCGCCAAGGCCGAAACATAGGCGCGGAAATTGTCGCCGCGTTCTTCATAAGAACGGAACTGATCGTAGGAGGCGCAGGCCGGCGACAACAACACAACCGGATGCGGTTCGCCCGAAGCGCGGGCATCGGCGAAGGCAAGCTTCACTGCTGCTTCCAGATTGCCCGCCATGGTGACGGGAACTTTGCCGCGCAATGTATCGGAGAATTCGCCGGCCGCTTGGCCGATCAGATACGCTTTCGCCATGCGCGGGAAGAAAGCCGAGAGGTTTTCAATGCCGCCTTCCTTGGCGACGCCGCCGCCAATCCAATAGACGCGCGGATAAACGGCGAGCGCTTGCGCGGCGGCGTTGGCGTTGGTGGCTTTTGAATCGTTGACGAAGCGCACGCCTTCGATGGAAGCGACGCGCTCAAGCCGATGCGGCAAACCAGGGAACGTCGTCATGGCGTGCGCGATCACGCGCGGATCGATGCCAAGCGCACGCGTGGCGGCATAGGCGGCGGCGGCGTTCTGTGCATTGTGACGCCCGGCAAGCGCAGGCGCGGCGCCAAGATCGGCAACCCGCTCGGCGCGCCCGGACAACGCATCGACAATGGCGCCGTTGAGCGCGCTCACGCCGCGCCCCAGCGCCTGGCCCGAGGAAATCGGCGCGATGTGCTGCATGGCGGCGCGCGTCAGCTCCGTGCACGCCGAAGCGCAATAGCCGTCATCGACGCCGATCACCGCCCAATCGGCCGCGCCCTGATTGAGAAAGATGCGCTTCTTGGCGGCGACATAGGCGTTCATGTCGCCGTGACGGTCGAGATGATCGGGCGTTGTGTTGAGCCACACCGCCACATCAAGGCGCAGCGTCGAGACAAGATCGAGTTGAAACGAGCTCAGCTCGATCACGTAATACGCGCCGGCATGCAGCGGCGGCAGGTCGAGCACGGCTTCGCCGATATTGCCGCCGAGACGCACATCCTTGCCGGCCTCGCGCAAAATGTGCGCGATCAGCGCCGAGGTCGTGGACTTGCCGTTCGTGCCGGTGACGCCAATCAATTTAGGGCGCTGCGCCGGCGCCAGCGCATTCACCGCGCGCGCAAACAATTCGATATCGCCCATCAGCGGCACGCCGACAGCATCGGCGAGCGTGACGACGCGATGCGGCTCGGGAAAGGTCAGCGGCACGCCGGGCGACAACACCAGCGCCGCGAACGAACGCCAGTCGCGGCTGTTGATGTCCGTCACCGGAACACCCTGCGCTTCGGCATTGGCGCGCGAAACGTCGGAATCGTCCCACGCCCACACACGCGCGCCACCAGCCGCCAACGCTTTGGCGGCGGCGAGTCCGGTGCGCGCGAGCCCGAATATTGCGACGTCGCGGCCTTTAAATTCCGAGATCGGAATCATTTTCCTGGCGTGCCCTTAAGTCGACGCCCTTCCTGCGCTGCTTCGCGGCGTTAACGCAACTTCAATGTCGCCAGGCCCGCCAGCGCGAAAATCATGGCGATGATCCAGAAACGGATGACGATGGTCGGTTCCTGCCAACCCAGCTTCTCGAAATGGTGATGGATCGGCGCCATCAGGAAGACGCGCTTGCCGGTGCGCTTATACACAGCCACTTGCAGCATCACCGAGAGCGTTTCGAGCACGAACAAACCGCCGACAATGGCCAGCACGATCTCATGCTTGGTCGCCACCGCCACCGCGCCGAGCAAACCGCCAAGCGCCAATGAACCGGTATCGCCCATGAACACGCGCGCGGGCGGCGCATTATACCAAAGGAAGCCGAGCGAGCCGCCCATCAGCGCGCCCAGCAGCGTCGCCAATTCGCCGACATCGGCAACATGCGCGATGCCGAGATAAGCGGAATAGTCGCTGCGGCCGACAAGATAGGCGATCACGCCGAACGTGCCGCCGGCGATCATCACCGGCACGATCGCCAGACCGTCGAGCCCGTCCGTGATGTTCACGGCGTTGCCGAAGCCGACAATCACGATCATCGCGAACACGATGTAGAAGGCGAATAATTGCAGGCCCCAATTCTGCACGAAGGGCAACGCCACCGCCGTGAGCGGATCGCCCGCCATGATGGCGTTGACGAAGCCCATGATGTCGTGCGCCTGGCCCGGCGTCGTCGCGACCCACTCCGCCGCAAGCATCGCCACGGCGGCCACCAGCGCGATCGTGAACTCAAACAGCAAGCGTAGTTTCGCGGACAGACCGCTATGATGCTGCTTCGTTACCTTGGAGAAATCATCGACAAAGCCGATTGCGCCAAAACCGACCGTGACCACCAGCACCGCCCACACATAGGGATTTTGCAGGTCGGACCAGAGCAGCGAGGCAACGCCGACGCTGATCAATATGATGAACCCGCCCATGGTCGGCGTGCCGCGCTTGGTCAGCAGGTGACCTTCCGGACCGTCCGTCCGGATCGGTTGGCCCTTGCCCTGCTTCTTACGCAACCAGCTGATAAACGGCGCGCCAATCACAAAAGCGATGATCATCGCCGTGAACATCGCGCCGCCCGTGCGGAACGTGATGTAATTGAAGAGGTTGAAGAACTGCGATTGCTCTTCGAACTGTCCCAAGAGCTCGAGCATCAATCCTCCCTCAAGGCCAAAGCCTCATCGATGCATTCAGGCCAAACGCTGCAACGCAGCCGCCACGCGGCTCATGCGCGAAGAGTTTGACCCTTTTACGAGCACGATATCACCCGCTCGCAAGGCGCCGACGATGACGGGAATCAATGCGTCGGCAGTTTCGGCATACCCGCCGCGGCGGCTCTCTGGAAGCGCCTCCATGAGCGCGGCCATACGGGGACCGGCCGCGAAAACGAGATCAATGCCCGCGCCATCTATGGGTTCGGCCAGCCCGGCATGGTAGGTGCGCTCGTCCGGGCCGAGTTCCAACATATCCCCAAGGGCGGCGATGCGCCGCCCGCCGCCTGCCGGCTTTCGCGCGCCAAGCGTGGCGAACGCCGCCGCCATCGAGGCGGGATTGGCGTTATAGGAATCATCCACAAGCAGGAATGCGCCGAACGGCGCTTCAATTTTCGTTGCGACACCGCGACCATCGAAGGCGCGCAAATGCTCCAGCGCATGCGCAGCGGCTTCCAGATCGGCGCCCACAATATCCGCCGCCGCCAGCGCCGCTACCGAATTGAGCGCCCAATGCGCGCCCTCGACGCCGATGCGATAGCGAATGGACCTGCCAAGTATTTCCGCCTCCGCAACGGAGCCGGTCTCGCCCATCTCAAACGAAATAAGCCGCGCTTCGCACGCCGGATCGCGGCCGAAACGGATCAGCGTGGCGCCATTGCGCTCCGCCGCCGCAATCAAGCGCTCCGCATGCGGCGCTTCGTTCGGCACGATGGCGGCGCCGCTAGGCTCGAGCCCGGCATAAATGTCGCCCTTCTCGTCAGCGACGGCCTCCAGCGAGCCAAGGTTTTCCACATGCGCGGGCGCGATGGTCGTCACCAAAGCCGCATGCGGACGCACCAGCTGCGTCAGCGGCAAGATTTCGCCGCGATGGTTCATGCCAATCTCGAACACGCCGAACCGGCTTTCGCGCGGCATGCGCGAAAGCGTTAGCGGCACGCCCCAATGATTGTTGTAACTCTTGACCGAGCGATGCGTTTGCCCGCTGGCGGCAAGGCACACGGCCAGCGCTTCCTTGGTCGAGGTTTTGCCGACCGACCCTGTAACCGCAACGCGCTTGGCCGCACTGCGATCGCGCGCCGCTTCGCCCAGCTTGCGCAATCCCTCCAGCACGTCCCCAACGACGAGGCACGGGCCAAACCCATCCGCTTTGCTTTCATCCGAAATCAAAGCGGCGCCGGCGCCGCTGACAAATGCCTGCGCGAGAAAATCATGCCCGTCGCGGGCATCCTTTAGCGCCACGAACAAATCGCCCGGCTCAAGCGTGCGGGTATCGATCGACACGCCGCCTGCCTGCCAATGATCGGCGCCGATCAATTTGCCGCCTGTCGCGCGCGCGGCTTCGGCGGCGGTCCAAAGGACATCTGTCATTCAGGCCTCCAACGCCTTTTTCGCCACGTCCTGATCCGAGAAGGGATGCACAACGCCTTTAATGATCTGGCCTGTTTCGTGGCCCTTACCTGCAATCATCAACGCATCGCCAGCTTTCAGCATCGCTACGGCCTTTTGAATGGCTTCGGCGCGATCGCCAATCTCCATCGCATCCGGGCATCCGGCGAGGATTTGCTTGCGGATCGCAGCAGGGTCTTCGCCACGCGGATTGTCATCGGTCACGATCGCCACATCGGCTTGGCGCGCCGCAACCGCGCCCATCTTCGCGCGTTTATCCGTGTCACGGTCTCCGCCGCAGCCGAACACAGCGATAATGCGCCCTGGCGCGTGCGGGCGCGCCGCGCGCAACAGCACGTCCAATCCGTCCGGCGTATGCGCATAATCGACGAACACATGCGCGCCGATTTTGCTTGCGCCGACATGCTCCATGCGCCCTTTCACCGGCTTCAACGCCGCCATGCCCGCCCACACCGCTTCAGGCTTTTCGCCAAGCGTCAAAGCGAGCGCGGCCGCCGTCACAGCATTGATCGCCTGAAACTCGCCGATCAGAGGCAGTTCGACTTTCACCTCTTCGCCGCGCCAGATCAGATCGAGCGTTTGCGACGCCGGATGCGGAAGCACTTCGGAAATTTTCAGCCCCGCGTCAGGCGGCGCGCGCCAGCCGCACAACAATACGTTCAGCCTGCACACAGCCGCGCCACTCTCAAACGCCGCCCCTTCTTCCGCATCGGCATTGATCACGGCGGCGCCGCCTTGCTTCACCAGCGCCCAGAGCTTCAGCTTTGCCGCGCGATAGGCCTGCATGTCCTGGTGATAATCGAGATGATCTTGCGTGAGGTTGGTGAAAGCGCCCGCATCGAACGACACACCATCGACGCGGTGTTGCTCAAGGCCATGGCTTGATGTCTCCATCGCCGCATGCGTGACGCCATCCGCCGCCAGCGCGCTCAGCGTTGCATGCACCGCGGCGGGATCGGGCGTCGTGTGCCCAAGATCGATCACGCCTGACGGACCGATCGCGCCGAGCGTGCCCAGGCTGGCCGCGCGCTTGCCCGCGCTCGCCCAAATCTGGCGCAAGAAATCCACCGTAGAGCTTTTGCCATTCGTGCCCGTGACGCCGACAAGCATTGTCGGCCGCTGCGGATAGAAGCGCGACGCCGCCAACGCAAAAGCGCGGCGCGGTTCTTCGGCGATCACATGCGCAACGCCTGGATCTTGTACACCGTCTCCGGAAAGCACCGCCGCGGCGCCATTGGCCAACGCTTGGGGAATGAAATCGCGCCCATGCGCGGCTGCGCCCTGCAGCGCCGCAAACAAGAAGCCGGGCCGAACCTTACGCGAATCCGCCGTGAGGCCGGTGATCTCCACATCGCGCACGGCGGCGGAAACACCAACTTCGAACAGATCGCCGAGCTTCATTCCTGCTCCTATTGCGCGGGTGCGCTGACGCGCAAACCCAGCATCGGCGCCGCGCGTTCCAGCGTGCGCGCCACTACCGGCGCCGCCACCGCGCCGCCCACATTGCCGGCGGACACGCCATCGAGCGCCACAACGATCACATAACGCGGATCATTGGCCGGAAATACGCCCGCGAAAGAGGAAAAATTGCGGCTTTGGTCGTAGCCTTGCGCCGTATCCCAGATTTCCGCCGTGCCTGTTTTTCCAGCAATGGCAAGCCCTGGCACATTGGCGGCGCGCCCCGTGCCTTGTGTGACCACGGCGCGCAAATAGTGCAACACGCGATCAGTTGTTTGCGGCGAGAACACTGGAGTTTGCTCGACTTGCGCCCCCGGCGCGCGCGCGATCAGCGTCGGCGACACGCGTGCGCCTTCATTCACGAACACCGTATAAGCGCCGGCTAGAGCCGCCGGTGTCGCCGCCAAGCCATAACCGAAGCCCAGCCCCGCGACATCGCGCCGGCTGCGCGCATGCGGCGCGATCGGCGCTTCGTTGAACGCCAATTCAAGCCGCGCCGGCGCCGTGAGGCCCAGCCGCTCCAGCGCCGCACGCTGACGCGCCCCGCCCACGCGCAGCGCCAGCCTTGCCGCGCCAATATTGGAGGAATGCGCCAAAATCTCGCGCAGCGTCGCCCGCCCGGCGATCTGCTCGTGATCGGTGATGATGCTGCCATCGACGTCAAACGGGCGCGACAGGTCGAACACTTCGCCGGTTCTGGCGACGCCTTCTTCCAATGCCATCGCCACCGTAAACGGCTTCATGGTCGAGCCAAGTTCGCGCACCACGCCGGCGACACGGTCGCGGCGGCTGTCGTCGGGCGCGTCGGGAAAGGCATTCGCGTTGTAAGCAGGCCAGGACGCGAAGGCATAAGTTTCGCCCGTGCGCCCATCCAGCAGAATGGCGGCGGCGCCCGAAGCGCCCGCATTACGCGCGGCCGAAGCCAGCTCCGTTTCCAACGCATGCTGAACCCGCACGTCGAGAGAAAGCCGCACCGGACGTCCTTCCGACGCCGCTTCGCGGATCGCGGTGTCGAGCCCCAATTCCACGCCGCTCAGCGAGCGCAAATCCACGCCGGAATAGCCAAGAACATGCGCGGCCAGCGCCCCGCTGGGATAGGTGCGGCGATCTTCAGCCGTAAAACCGATGCCGCGAAGGCCAAGCGCTTCAACCTGTTCGCGTTGGCCAGGCGTGAGCCCGCGGCGCAAATACACAAGCTGCCGCGAACTGTCCGTCAAACGCCGGATCGCCACCGCACGGTCCATATCGGGAAACAGACGCGTGAGCGCTGTCGCCGCCGCTTCCGCATCCCAAACACGCGCGGGTTCGGCTGTCAGCGCGAACGCACGCACTGTCGTGACCAGCAATACGCCGTTACGATCGACAATATCGGCGCGCGCAGGCGGAGCTGTTACGGCGCGCTGCGGCGCAGCCAGCGGATCGCCGGAAAACGCGAGCTGCACGGCGCGCCCCGCCAGCAACAGCAAAACAATGAACACACCGATGGCGAGAAAGCGCACACGATTGCGCGCCGGCGCAGCTTCCGCGAAAGGCGCGTCCGATGACGCCGGCCGCCCAAGCACATTGCCGCGAAACGGCTTCAACGCCGCGTCTCACGCGGCGCGGGTAAATTTGCGCCGATGGCGCTCTCGGGCAAGGCGGCGCTCTCAGAACCGGTATCGGCCTCGAGATAACGCTCAGCCAAAGCCTCGATCCGCGCCGGACTTTCCAACGTGGCGATCTCGGCGCGCAGCGCGCGCATCGACGCTTCAGTCTCGGAGATTTGTGTTTCCAGCGCGCGTACATGCGCATGCGTTTTCGACGCGTCGGTCTTGGCTTTGTACAAGCCGACAGCCAACACGATGATCACAACGATAGCCGCGATGTGCAGCCCGCGCCTTAGCTGAGCTTTTTCCATTCGGCCTCCGCGCGCGTGGCAAGAGCCGGCGGTTCGAGTTCATCCCAGGCCGGCGCATCGGTGCGCACCGCCCAGCGCAAACTGGCCGAACGCGCGCGTGGATTGCGTGCGACCTCCTCGTCACTCGGCGCAGTAGCGCGTTTGCGCTCAAGCGCGAAACTCGGCGCGCGCTCCGGCGGCAGGTCTGGCGTGTGCCGCGAGCCACGCCCTTGTGCATCGGCCCGCTCGGCGATGAAGCGCTTGACCATGCGATCTTCGAGCGAATGGAACGACACCACCGCGAGCCGCCCGCCCGGCTTCAACGCGCCCTCCGCCGCAGAGAGGCCGCGCGCCAACTCGCCTAATTCGTCATTCACCAGCATGCGCAGCGCTTGGAATGTCTTGGTCGCCGGATGCGTGCGCGCGCCTTTGCGCCCGCCCACGGCGCGCTCGACGATGTCAGCCAATTGCAGCGTGCGCGTGATCGGCCCGGCAGCACGCGCCTGCACGATGGTGCGGGCGATGCGCCGGCTCTCATCGTCCTCGCCATAATTGTAAATGAGATCGGCCAGCGCGACTTCGCTGAGCCCATTCACGGCGTCGGCGGCGCTGTTGCCTTCTCTCTCCATCCGCATGTCCAAATCCGCGTCAGCCTGAAACGAGAAGCCGCGAGCGCCCTCGTCGAGTTGGAAGGACGAGACGCCGAGATCGAACACCACGCCATCAACGGCCTCGTCTGGAGACAGATCGCCAAAGCGGCCTTGATGAAGCGTGAATTTACCTTTCGCTTGCGCAGTCATTTCGGCCCCGCGCGGGATCGCGTCGGGATCGCGGTCAAAAGCGATGACGTTGCAATCGGCGCGCGCCAGCATTTCCCGGCTGTAGCCGCCCCCTCCGAAGGTGGCGTCGACATAGACGCCCCCGGCCTTGAGGGCGAGCGCGTCCATCGCTTCTGCGAGGAGGACTGGGGCATGGCTCATGCGCCCATTGCACCACGATTCACGCTTCGGCGCCCGGCCTCACCTCTGCTTATGGTGTGAAGATCTAGGCGACGCCCGCCGCCCTGACGGGATACCGCTAGCCCTGAGCGAACCAGTCCGGACGCGGGATGGCCCAGGCATCGCCCCAGATATGCTGGCCGCCATCGATGGACAGCACTTCGCCGGTAATGAAACTGCCCGCCGGCGAAGCGAGATAGCAGACCGAATCCGCCACTTCCGTCGGCGTTCCGAGGCGCTTCACCAGGTTCGTCTGCGCCATCGCCCCGCGCACGTCTTCGGCGTAAACGCCGAGCCCTTCGGTGGCGATAAAGCCCGGCGCGACGCAATTGATGCGAATGCTGAGCGGCGCCCATTCGATCGCCAGCGTCTTGGAAAGGTGAACCACGCCCGCGCGGGCCGCGCAGGTGTGGGCGATGCCGGGCATGCCGCGATGAAACGCGGCGACGATATTGACGATATTGCCCGGCGCGTCGGCGTCGCGCCATTTCCGGGCCGCCGCCTGCATCATGTACCACGGCCCGGTCAGGTTCGTTTCGATGACTGCGTGCCAGCCCTTCGGCTTATAATCGATGGCGGCCTGGGGAAATTGCCCGCCAGCATTGTTGACCAAGAGGTCCACGCGGCCAAAGCGGTCGAAAACCTCATCCATGAACGCGGCCACTGCATCCGGGTCGCGGATCGACATGGGATGCGTCAGCACGTCCACGCCGAGCTTGCGCAAGCCCTCTGCGGCGGATTCCAAGCGCTCGGGGCTGCGCCCACATAGCGCAACCTTGGCCCCGTGCCGCGCCAAGCGGTAGGCAATGGCCTTGCCGATGCCGCTTCCGCCGCCGGACACAATGGCGGTTTTACCAGCGAACAAGTCCTCACGATATGTGAGTGGCTCGCGCGCCAAATCCTCGTCCGATTGTCCCACTTGCATACCCGCTGAATACGCGCGGGAACATGGCGTGTCGAGTTTAACGACCGCCTGCCCGGCGATGGCCGCCATGCCGCGCCAGTCAGAGGGCGCGGCCCTTCCCATGCTCGCTCAGCCCCTTCATGGTGCACGCATAACGGGAGGAAACGGCGGATGGACCTGATTTGGAGCGCATGGGCGGGCACCATGAACATTCTGCCCTTCATCTTGGCGATGCAGGTTCTACTCGTCCCGTTCATCATCCTCGAACAGGTGCTCCCAGCCGGCCAGCGGCCGCGCTTCGGCGATTATGCGCTCAACATCCTGATCTCGCTGACGACGATGTTTCTGGCCTCGCCACTCGGCGCGCTCGCAGGCGCGGGCGGCGCGACGCTGCGCGAACAGCTGGGTTTCACGCCGCTCGGCTTTTCGTTCGCGAGCCTACACGACATCGCTTATGTCGGCGGCGCGCTGGAAATCGCGGCGATCATTATCGGCACGCTCTTACTGCACGATCTTTGGTTCTATTGGGCGCACCGGATCGAACACAAAGTCCCGTTCCTGTGGCAATTCCACAAGCTGCATCACAGTGACGAGCGCATGAACACATCAACCTGGGCACGCGATCATTTCCTGCAAAGCGCGTGGCGCGCGGTCTTCCCGGCTTTCACCTTTGGTCTTGTCCTGCAGCTTGACGTTCAAGGCGCCAGCAATCTCGGCGCCGTTACCGGCCTGCTGCCTTCGGTCTTGTCGATGTTCTACCATTCCGGCGCGCGGCTGCGCCTCGCCTGGCTGAACCGTCTTGTCGTCACGCCGCAAGTACACCGCATCCATCACTCGACCGATCCGAAGCATTACAACAAAAATTTCGCCGACTTCCTGCCGGTCATGGATATCGTGTTCGGCACCTATTACGCGCCCGCGAAAGATGAGTTTCCCGCCACCGGGCTTGGGCCTGATTACAAAGCGCCGCGCAACGTGGTTTCGGCTCAGTTCAGCCCGTTACTCGACGCCATGCGCACGCTCGCCCCGAAACCGCGGCGGCAATCCGGCGAAACCACCGTGACAGAATAAAATAAAATGCCAGTCGGCCTGTAAGCCGGGTTCTGTCTCTCTTGCGAGAGGACGACCATTCCTCTGGACCATGCGTCGCCGCATGGTTCTCGCGACCTACCCGGATGCGGCCCTGCGGCGGGCTGGAGTTCGAGACTCCAAGCATCCCTATTCGGTCTTGCTCCCGGCGGGGCTTGCCGTGCCGCCTTCCTTACGGTCGGCGCGGTGGGCTCTTACTCCACCGTTTCACCATCGCCTGCTTCCGAAGAAGCGCGGCAGACTATTCTCTGTGGCGCTATCCCTAAGATCACTCTCGGCGGGCGTTACCCGCCGCCGTATCCGCATGGAGCCCGGACTTTCCTCGAACGCGCCCTTTCGGGACTTGCGCTCGCGGCCGTCCAGCCGACTGGCCCGGGCAATATAGGCGCTGCCGAAGCCTGGCTTCAAGCAGCGCCCATCAGCGCCTTATCGGGCGCCGCCCATTTGCAGCACTTCGATGATGTTGCCGTCCGGATCGACGAAATGGCTGGAGCGCGACGGCATGCCGCCCGCTTCCGCATCGAAGTTCGTATTCATCAGGGTCGCGCCATGCGCGGCGGCGCGCTCAAGCGTGCCCTGCAAATCCGGCACCTGCATCACCCAGCTGCCGTTCATCGTCTCTTCCTGCTCGCTTTGAATCAGGATGAGGCCCGGCAGTCCGCCGGGAAGAGTCATGATGCGGACATTGCCGCCGCCATTGCCGCCCATGGCGTTGCTGCCGACCGCGCCGAACACTTCACCGTAAAATTCAGCCGCGCGCGCCGCGTCCGAAACATAAACACGCAGCATCATCACACGCGCGCCAGCAGCAGGCGCGACTGCCGCTTGCGCCGGCGCCGCCGCTTGCGGCGCTTCCTGCGCCTGCGCCGCACATCCCATAAGCGCAACCGCGCTGGCCAGCGCCAAAAGAACTCTCTTCATCCCCACACCACTTTCTAAGACTGCGCTCGCAAGAGAAACGCGACGCGACGTTTAGCAATCCGCAGCGCGCCGTCAAATCAGTGCAACGCAAGATATGCAAGACAACACGCGCTCAGTTTCAACTTGCGTGGACCGATCCATCCAGGCAGGAATTCGAGCAAGTGCTCAGAATGCATTTTATAAAACTACAGGGAGGGAAATCATGGTCATGAACCGCCGCGGCGTCTTCAAAGGCGCCGGCATCGCAGCTCTAGGATTCTCTGCACCGGCGTTAGGCGCATGCGCGACCGGCAGCCAAGCAACGGCGCAAACGGCGCTGAATGACGATAGCGAGACCATCCAGATCGGCGCCAATATCGCAATCGCCAATACCGAATACGGTCAAGTCCGCGGCATGATCCTTCGCGGCATCCACGAGTTTCGCGGCATTCCCTACGGCGCATCCACGGCAGGCGCAAACCGCTTCATGCCCCCGCAACCGCCCGCGCGCTGGGAGGGCGTTTACGATGCCTTGTGGTGGGGAAACTCAGCGCCGCAACCAATGGAAGCGAAGTATGCGCGCCCCTTCAATGCATGGCTCGATCATTGGAATTACGATGACGTCAGCGAAGACTGCCTACGCGTGAACGTGTGGACGCCAGCACTCGACGGGCGTCAGCGTCCTGTACTGGTTTGGTTTCATGGCGGCGGCTGGTCTGCAGGCAACGGCATCGAGCAAGACGGCTATAAAGGCGAGAATTTCGCGCGCAAAGGCGATGTCGTCTTTGTATCCGTCAATCACCGTTTGGGCCCGTTCGGCTTCTCCGATTTCTCCAGCGTCGGCGGCGAGAAGTATCGCCATTCCGGCAATGCCGGCGCGCTCGACATGGTCGAAGCGCTGCGTTGGGTGAACCGCAACATTGCCAATTTCGGCGGCGATCCGGGCAATGTCACCATCATGGGACAATCGGGCGGCGGCGCGAAAGTCTGCACGCTCGCAGCCATGCCAGCAGCGCGCGGCATGTTGCACAAAGTGGTTCCGCTGAGCGGTTCATCAGTGGATGCGCAACAGCAATCACGTACGCAGGCGATCGGCGCCGCCATCCTGCAGCGCGCCGGTTTGCGCCGCACGCAAATCGACCGTCTGCAGGAAATGCCCTGGCAGGAATATCTCGCGCTCGCCAATGCGGCCGCACAGGGCATGGAAGGCGGGTTCTCTCCCGTAGCGGACGGTGTGAACATTCCGACCGGTGGTTATTTCACCGATCCGAACGGAGCGGCGCACGACATTCCGATGCTGCTCTCCACCACCTTCCACGAGTGGAACATGATGCTCTATGTGCCGACAATGGAGACTTACACGCCTGAAGAAGCGATCGAGTCACTGCGCACACAAGGCGGCCGCATGGGGCGTGGCGAGGGATTGGGAGACCGCGCGCCCGCCGTCTATAACGCGTTCGCCGAAGCTTTCCCCGAGGCGTCGCCCGGCGAAATTTGCGTCATGGTGTCAAGCAACCGTCAGGGCGTCATCCGCACCGCCGACGCCAAGGCCAATCAAGCGGCGCCGATCTATCTCGCTTGGTACGGCTATTGCCCGTCGCATTATGATGGACGCATCCGCGCGACGCACTGCGCCGACATCTGTTTCTGGTTCAACAATACCGACCTGATGTACACGCATTCCGGCGGCGGACCGCGGCCACGCGCGCTGTCGAACCGCATGTCCGACGCATTGCTCGCGTTCATGCGAACGGGCGATCCGAACACGGCAAGCCTGCCGCAATGGCCGCGTTACGACGTGCAAAATCGCCCCACCATGATCCTCAACGATGAGTGTGAGGTGCAAAATGATCCGGACAAGGCTGGGCGTGAATTGATCTAAGAACGGCGGGAACGCGTTAGCGCTTCCCATCTTCTATCTGCACAAAAAAGCGCGGACCGGTTTCCCCGGCCCGCGCAATTTTTTGCCTGAAGCAGTTTCGGTTAGCTGCAGGCTGGGTTGTTGGCGCCAGCGATGGCGATAAAGCCAATGCTATGCGGTGCGATGGTCACATTGCCGGCGCCGACGCGGCGTCCGCTCAATTCAGGCAAACTATCGTCCGCGCCAAGCGTAAGCGCCGATCCGTTCAAGCGCGCCTCCTTGCTTTCCAGCTCAGGGGCATCGAGCAGAAACAGCTCACCACCCGTCGGAATGCTGACAGCGCTGGCTTCATCACTGGTATTGATCGCCACCAGCGAAACGCCGCCCGGCTGATCGCGCAGGCAATGCGCATAAACGCGCAGATCCGGGTTCACCTCGCCCGCGTCGAGCACGCGCTCGTCCATCAGACGGCGCCACAACAACGCCGCCCAATAGCTCGGACGCGGCGCGAACGTGTGGTCGTCGAGCAGCGCATAATCGCTGGCCGCCAGGGTGTTGTGGAAGATCACATCCACGCCCTGCTTGGCCAGCCGGCCCATCTGATCGACATAGCGGAAGGTATCGACAAAGGTTGCGTGCCAAGGCGCCCCGCCGCATGCGGCGCCGCCTGTTTCGGTGATCCAGATTTGCGCATCTGGCGCATATTCATCACGCAGCGGCTCGTGCGCGGCAAAAGCCGCATCCGTGCGTCCAAGATAGCTTTCCTCCAACGCTTCCTCACGCCGCGTGCCGACCTGCTCATTGGTCGGCGGCGCGCAACGCTGCGAGACGCCAGGATAGAAATGATAATTGAACACATCGAAGTCCGGGCGCGGCTCCGAACTCACGAAATCAGCCGCCGCCGGAACGCCGGGGCTGTCGCCGGGGCCGACGATGAGCATGTCCGGCGCGGCCGTCGCCGTGAACGCGCGGAACGCCGCAATGTCGCGCGCGAAATCCGCGCCGCTATATTCGCGCGGCCCGCCGCCATGCTGCGAGAGGTTCGGCTCGTTGAACAGCTGAGCGGCGAAAATCTCGCCGCCAATCTCGTTGGTGTAATCCATCAATTGTTGCGCTTGAACCGGGGTCCACACACCGCGCCGGTCACGCACGGCTTGGTTGATCGCAAACGATGTGAACACCTCGCCATCCACGGCGCGCGCGAAATCGAAAAGGTCGCGCCATTGCTGCCGCGTAAGCACGCCAGCATAGCCTTCAGGCGGCGCCGTCAGCGGCGCATCGTTGTTATTCTGGAAATAGACCGTATTGGCCCAGCTGCCGCTGACGCGGATGTAGGCCGGGCCAAGCGCCGCCGCGAGCGTGCGGAGGCGTCGATTGTTGAGATCGATCGGCTCACGCTGCTCGAACAGATCTTCGCTCAAACCGACGGCCCCGTCGGTCACGTCCGACATCGGCGCATCGCCAGCCGCCTCAAGGCTGCTATAGGGGCGCCAAAAACGGCCCCCGATCAGCTCAACCATTTCCACATTGTAGGACTGGAAATGCTCGTCGACGGTCCGCACCAACGGCAACGCGCCTGCATCCACCTCAATGGTCGGCCCTTCGACCGGTTGGCTGCATCCGGCCAACAAAGCCGCGCATCCAATGCCTACCGCCCAATGCTTGAGCTTCATGAAATCCCCCCTTGTTTCCGGATCAGTTGGGACACGCGTGTGTCTGTCTTTTGTCACGGCGCTAGCCGGTGGTCCGCCCGTCTATTATAGTGCTCCTATCAGGAGATAAAGCCATGCAAGGCCTTGGCGGCGCGGGCGAAGATTGCCCGTTCGAGTTCAATTTCGATCCGGCGACGTTCAAGGTCGGCGATACGGTGAGCTATCGGGTGCCGGACGGATTTGGCGATTTTCCATTCGTGGGAACAATCCTGGCCGTGCATGCCGACTATATCGAGATCTCGCCAAACGATCCGACGACGCCTGACAAGCGCATGAAAGGCACGCGTGAAAGCCGTCCAATCGTGGCGACGTCGGAAGCGCTCTAGCGCTCCTTGGCCAACACGCACTGGCCGATGCTATAAAGTCACATGACAAAACCCATCGTGGGCGGCGGCCCTAAAAAGGTGCTTTACGCGCTGGCCACAGCGCAACGCATCGGGTTGGCGAATACCGCCAAGGCGCTGACTTCCAAAAATGCCTGCAAGGCGTGCGGTTTGAGCATGGGCGGCCAGCGTGGCGGCATGACCAACGAACAGGACCGTCTGCAACAAATCAGTCCAGGCGCAATCGACGGATATTCAGCCCGGCATTCCACTCGAAGTCATCGAGCACAAGCTGGAAGATTTGCGCGAACTCGACGGCCACGAACTCGAACATCTCGGACGCCTCGCCTTCCCGATCTTCAAAGCAAAGGATTCAGACCGCTTCGAGCAAGTGAGTTGGGATTGGGCATACGCGCACGCCGCCAAGCGCTTCGCTGAAACAGACGCCAAGCGCACCTTCTTCTATTCCTCCGGCCGCGCCTCGAATGAAGCTGGCTTCGTCCTACAGCTGCTGGCGCGCGTGTACGGCGCCAACAACGTCAATAATTGCTCCTATTATTGTCACCAGGCGACCGGCGTCGGCCTCGGCACGACCATCGGCACAGGCACATCGACGGTCGAACTCGAAGACCTTGATCGCTGCGACTTCATCTTCGTCATTGGCGCCAACCCCGCCTCCAACCACCCGCGCTTCATGCACAAGCTGAAAGCGTGCCGCGATCGCGGCGGCCAAGTGGTGATCGTCAATCCCGCACGCGAAAGCGGGCTGGTGAAGTTCGCTTTTCCCAAGAGCGCCGCATCCATGCTTAAGGGCGGCGATTTCGTCGCCAGCGATTATATCCAGCCGCGCATCGGCTCGGACGTCGCCCTGATCAAAGGCATCGCTAAAGCCGTGCTCGCGCTCGGCGCCGAAAATGCCGACTTCATCGCCGCCCATTGCGACGGGTTCGACGCCTTCCGCGCCGACATTGACGCAACATCCTGGGACGACATCACAGCCCGCACCGACCTCTCGCGCGAGGCCATCGAGCGCATCGCAACGCTCTATGCCGAAGCGAAAGATGCCGTGTTCGCGTGGGGCATGGGCGTCACGCACCACGTCAACGGCTCGGACAATGTCGAATACATCGCCAATCTTGCGCTTTTGCGCGGCATGATTGGACGTCCCGGCGCGGGTCTCTTGCCGCTGCGCGGGCATTCCAACGTGCAAGGCATCGGCACGATCGGCGTCAAACCGGTG
>JAUIJZ010000096.1 GCA_030430715.1 Alphaproteobacteria bacterium | reverse complement strand
CAGCGTGGCGGCATTGCGCTCTTCCTGCCGTTCGTAGAATGCTTCCTGCCGCTCGCGCTGCGCCTTGTGATCCTCGACGAGCAGGACCGCCTCGTCCCAGACCGCGGCCGGCCCCGGCACGGCGCCGAGGCTCGTCTCGATCTTCGGCGCAACGCCTGACCAGGCGAGCACGAAGAGACTAATGGCGAGCAACGGGATGCCGAGCTGTCGCCAGAGCTCGCGGACCTGCTCGGCCGGGCTTCGCCCGGCGCCGAGCCGGATGATCGGAACGAACCAGCCGAGGCCGACGAGCCCGAGATACGTGCTTGCGCGATTCAGTACTGCTTCCATGGCAAGGAATCCTGTTGTTCGCACCACTGCCTGCCTCAACGGGCCGACAGCACGGCGCTGCCTTCGACCCGGTCATCGCCTTTGAGCCCGATCGCGAATTGCTCGAGGTAGGCATTCGGCGCTCGACCGTCGAACGTGACGCCGTCGATGAACTCGGATTGCGGCTCGCGATATCCGTCGGTGCCGAAAGGAAACCCGGCGGCGTCGGCGAGCCCTTCGTCGACGAGGAGCCGTGCAGCCGCGAGGTACACCTCGGGACGGTAGACCGACTCCGCGACGTCCCCGTACCACGCGTCGGGCATCGCCTCGGCGATCTGGCCCCAGCGCCGCATCTGCGTCAGGTACCAGATGGCATCCGAGTAATACGGGTACGTCGCGAAGTAGCGGAAGAACACGTTAAAGTCCGGCACCGGCCGCTCGTCGCCGCGCTCGTACTCGAACGTGCCGGTCATCGAATTGGCAATAACTTCCGCGTCGGCGCCGACATATTCAGGACGCGAAAGAATTTCGACCGCCTCGCGGCGATTGGCATTGTTGTTTTCGTCGAGCCAGATGGCGGCGCGAATGAGCGCCTTGGTCAGCGCGAGAACGGTGTTGGGATTGGCGTCCGCGAACGCCTTGGTGATGCCGAACACTTTCTCGGGATTGTTTTTCCAGATTTCGTAATCGGTGATCACCGGAACGCCGATGCCGCGCGCGACGGCCTGCTGGTTCCAGGGCTCGCCGACGCAATAGCCATAGATCGTGCCGGCTTCGAGCGTGGCGGGCATTTGCGGCGGCGGCGTCACCGAGAGCAGAACGTCGGCGCTGATTTGACCGGACACATCGCCTGCTTCGTAGAAGCCGGGATTGATGCCGCCCGCGGCGAGCCAGTAGCGCAGCTCGTAATTGTGCGTCGAGACAGGGAAGACCATGCCCATATTGAAGGGCTGGCCGCGCCCGCGATAGGCCTCGACCACGGGACGCAATGCAGCGGCGCTGATCGGGTGTTGCGGCCGGCCGTCAGGCCCGTCCGGCACATGCGGACGCATTTGGCGCCACACTTCATTGGAAACGGTGATGCCGTTGCCGTTGAGGTCCATGGAGAAAGGCGTCACGATTTCGGCGCTGGTGCCGTAGCCGATCGTGGCGGCGAGGGGTTGGCCCGCGAGCATGTGCGCGCCGTCCAGTTCGCCGGAGATCACGCGATCGAGCAGAACCTTCCAGTTCGCTTGAGCTTCGAGCGTAACGTAGAGGCCCTCGTCTTCGAAGAAGCCACGCTCTTTGGCGATGGCGAGCGGCGCCATGTCGGTAAGTTTGATGAAGCCGAGCGTCAGCTCGTCCTTTTCAGGAATGATGGTCGGGACAGAAACCGGTCCGGTACTCGTGGAGCTTCCGCCGCCAGGTGAGCAAGCGGCTGCGATTGTGGCGACGCCAGCTAAAAGTGCGAAGCGGCGCGAGATGTAAGTGGCCTTAGACATTGGCTTCAATCCTTCAGAGCTTGAACTCAATTCCGATCCACGTCCGCGTGGTGTCTGCAGGCGCTCCCGTCCCGTTGTAATCTGCGTATTTCACGAGCACGCTTAGGCGTTGTGTGATCGAAGCTGTGGCTTGCAGATCGAGTTCGTCACCGAAATCGGCGCCCGTGCTTTCTGCTTCGTAATCATGCCAAACGAGCGTTAAGGCCGGCGCGGAGAAGAAAGGCGCGCTCCAATCGGGCCGGAACGTGACGCCCGCATACGAATCTTCAACGCCAGTGTTCGGCGTATTCAGGAATACATCCGCCCAACCTTGGAAGGCATGCCCGGTCGCCAATGGTGTGATGAAACGCCGGTTTGGGCCATTGCCTTCAAGCGATTCATAACCAAGGCGCAGCGCGACAGGGCCGCGCGTCGCGGTGAGGTCGACGCCATAATAATCAGCGTCATAGTCGGTGGGATTTGCGCCGTAATCGGATTGCGTGGCGTAGGTCGCAGCGTAGGCAAGGCGCGTGCCGGCGGCGTCGACCGTACCGCTAAGCCGTGCGCCATAGGTCTCGTTAGATTGCGAAACGCCGCCGCCGTCGAAATCGAGCAGATACGCAAAGCCCGAGAGTCTGAACGGCGTTGCGAATGTGTAGGACGCGTTGATGAGGTGCGATTCACTGTCCCAATCGAGGTCTTCGGCGAAGATGCGATTGATGTGATCGAGATAGGCGTAGCTCGCGCTGAACGCGCCTTGGCGATAATCGAGGCGAACAGCATCGAACGTTTGATCGTCCTGACGCCAGCCAACGGCCCCGACGAAACGCTGATCGTCAAACGCGATGCGTTGGCGGCCAAGCGTCGCGGTGAAGGATTGCGTTGGCGTCCAGGCGATCTGCAGCCGATTGAGTTCGGTGACTTCCGGATCGGCGATGGTCGCGAAGGGCTCGGCCGGTGGGACGCCGTCATTATAATCGCCGGCTAGATTGCGGATGTCGTCGAATTCGACGATGCCGACCAAATTGTTCCAGCGTGCTGTTTGCCAGCCGAGGCGCGTGCGCAGGGTGAGCGCATCCGCATCGTTTTGGCCCGTAACTTCAGCTTCCTCATAGTGCGCACGCATTTCGAAGATGGGCGCGCCCTGCTGTACCGCTGATACGAGATCGGTCGGCGCCGGTGCGCCTTCGGTCGATTGTGCGTTGGCAGGACTCGAGAAGAGCGCGGCGCTCGCAATCGCGCCGCTCAATACTGTTGCTGTCTTAAGCCAGGAGTGCCGTTTCATACTGCCCCGCATACGCAAAAAATCGCCCGCACGGCGTTCAGCCGCACGGACGTCGTTGTCCTCGAATTTGGTTCGGATGCTGGGGCTCGCGCCCTTTGCGAAGCGCCATTGCCTCGTTCAGCGAGGTCAGCGATTCACGAGTTTGACGGGGAATGCAACAGCTTTTGTCACGCTCTAGCGGTCGTATGGCAAATCATGCCTTAGGCGCCGTCTGTTCCGGCGCCGGCGCCATCAAAAGTAGCTTCGCGTCCCATCTTAATCGGCGCCGTCGCCTGGTCGAAGGTCCACGGCGCCGCGTGTGCGGCTTCTTCTTTGATGTCGACGAGCGGGAAAGGAGAACCGATCGCCTCTGCGGCGCGCGCATAAAGGGCTGGCCGGAAAGCGGAGAGCGGCGCGCCGCCTGCGGGCGCTAGCTCTGCTTCCACGAGTGCGCGCGCGAACCAAGCGGCTTGGCTCCGCCAAGGGAAATTCGCGGCATAGCGGTGGAAGACAAGGAAATCCGGATTCTCGCGCGGCGGCGTGTCCGGCGCATAGGCGACCCGACCAGTCAAACTGCGCCGCACGACTTCTATCGGCGCTTCAACATAGCCGCCATGAACGAGCAAGCTTGCAAGCGCCGCGCGATTTTCCGGGGGATCAGCCCACTGGGCCGCGCGGATCATGGCTTGCAGCAGCGCGTCGCACGTATTGGGGTTTTCGGCCGCGAACTGCGAACCGACCGCCAGCACCTTTTCAATGCGGTTGGACCAAAGATCATATGAACTGGCGACGATGTGCCCGGCGCCCCGTGACACGGCGAGCGAGCCCCACGGCTCGCCGACGCAAAAGCCGTCAATGAGACCGCGCTCAAGGAAGTGCTCCACTTCAACTGGCGGCACGATGCCGATGCGCGCTTCGACGCCAACGCGGAGACCGCCAGCCGCTAGCCAGCGCCGCAGATCAAGGTGGTGGTTGGATTCCGGGAAGACGGCGGCGAACAGCAGGGGCCGCTCACCGTTTTGGATGCGTTGCTTGGCGTAGACGCCCAGTGCGCGAGCCGCTGCCAGAGGATCGTGCTCAGCCGCAGGATCAAGCGCCGCGATCTCTGAGAAGAGGGCGATCGAGAGTGCGATCGTGTTGCCGTTGAGGCTAAGCGCCATGGGCGCGATGAGGGCGCGCTCGCCTTCGCCCATCCATGAGGCTACCGGCGCGGGCGCCAGCATGTGCGCGGCGTCGAGTGCGCCGATGCGCAAGAGATCGCGCGAGGTTGCCCAAGAGCTTTGTCTTTCGAGACGAACCTCGAGGCCGTGTTCGGCGAAGAGGCCCAATTCCAGCGCGGCGACAAGCGGGGCGCAATCGCATAGCGGCGTGTAGCCGATGCGGAGTATGTGCTTTTCAAGCTGGGTCACGGTCCGCCTCCAAGCAGACGGTCGGCGGTGATCAAATCCTCAGCTACTTTTGAGAGCGGCTTTCCTTGATCCATCGCTGTTTTGCGCAAGAGCGCGTAGGCTTCTTTTTCGTCGAGGCTGCGGCGTTTCATCAAAATGCCCTTTGCCTGTTCAATGATTTTTCGCGCGGCCAGGGTGGCCTTGGCCTCAGCCAAATCGCGGCGGAGCTCTTGGGTGACGCGAAACTGCGCCGCCGCGATGTCGAGAATGTCGCGGATGCGGTCCGGGTCGAGGCCGTCCGTCACGTAGGCGGCGACGCCTGCGCGCAAAGCCTCCTCGGCGTGCTCGCTATCCTTTTTGTCGACGAACATGACGATGGGCCGGGGATTGGTTTCAGTAACGCGCCGCAGGTCATCTATGGCGTCGCGCGCGGGCGCGTCGCAGGCGACAATCACCATGTCGGGCGTGAACTTGGAGACGTGTTCGACCACGCCCAGCGTATTGTCCACAATCAGAAGGCGCGCCTCAGCCACGGCGCTCAGCGCGTCCGTCAGACGCCCGCGCCTCGCCTTGTCGGGGTCAACGATCAGGACTCGCATGAGCGTGACAGTCGGCGCTCTCTGGGCGCTTGCCGCAATGGGGGAGGCCGTGTGCGGCGTGCTGAGATAGGGGCTGACTAAAAATTAGGCGCGCTTTGTTTCAGTCACCTTGGCGAGCAAACAATGTTCGAATCCCCGCAGCTCAGCCTCGGAAGCCCCGGGGGATTTATAATAAACCATAATATATCAATTGGTTAGAGGTCGCCAATCTCTGCGCAGCTATCGACCGGGAGAACTGCGCGAGTGCATGTTACGCAATCACCTCGCAAAACCAGCCGCTTGGGTGATACGAGCAAAGTCAAAGCTGGAGGGATGAACGGGTGTTTATGCTGGACGGAAGGGCACCGCTTGTGGCGCTCGCGCCGATGGCCGGCGTCACCGACATTCCCTTCCGCCGGCAAGTCAAAGTGTTTGGCGGAAGCTATTGCGTTTCGGAGATGGTGGCTTCCGAGCAATTAGCGCACTCGCGCATCGATATGCTGCGGCGTGCAGCCGGGGCGGGCGTGATTTCACCGCTGGTGATCCAACTCGCTGGCCGAGAGGTGCGGTGGATTTCGGAAGGCGCACGCCTTGCTGAAGCGGCGGGCGCGGACGCGATTGATATCAATATGGGATGTCCGTCAAAAAGCGTTACATCCGGGCTCTGTGGTTCGGCATTGATGCGCGATCCCGATCAGGCTTTGCGATTGATCGAGGCGACGGTCGCCGCCACGCACTTGCCCGTGACGTTGAAGATGCGTCTTGGTTGGGACCATACAAACCTGAATGCGCCAGAGATCGCCAAACGCGCGCAAGAAGCGGGTGTACGCATGATCACGGTGCACGGTCGCACGCGGAACCAATTCTATAAAGGCGCGGCGGATTGGAGCGCCATCGCGGCGGTGGTGGATGCTGTAACGATTCCAGTTATAGCAAACGGCGATATTGCGACCGCCGCTGATGCACGTGAGGCGTTGTCTCTCTCCGGCGCAGCCGGCGTGATGATAGGGCGAGCGGCGCAGGGCCGTCCCTGGATGCCAGCGGGTATTGAATACGCGCTTAAGCATGGCGGAGAGGCAATGCAGCCAGTGCGTTCACGCTCTCTCACATCTTTGCTCGCGCTCTACGAAGACACGTTGGATTTTTATGGCAGGGGACTAGGGGTGCGCGTGGCGCGCAAACATATTGCCTGGACGGTAGACGCGGTTTTCGGCGCGAATGCGCGCGCCTTGCGCAAGTCGATCTGTACGCTTGAAGATCCGTCGGCGGTGCGGGAAGCCTTATCAAGGCTGTTTGAATGCAATCAGCAGCTTGCCGCCGCATAAATGGCGGTGACGGCACGGTGATCTCACATATGCTACGGCGCTCGCCCAAAAGGCTAAGTGTTAAGCGGCGAGCTTTCTGCCGAGCGTATTTGATGTCTTAAGCCAAAAGGCTGATAGCGGAATTGGGGTTATGCTCAGCGCTGACGAGTGGAATGTTTTGGCGACGAGCTTTGGCGTTGCTCTCCGGGCGGTCATCTGGGCGCTGCCTATCGCCACGCTGGCGGCCTACGCGCTATCACGGCAATCATTCCCAGGGAAAAGCTTGCTGGACGGCCTAGTTCATCTACCGCTGGTTCTGCCGCCCGTACTAATAGGTTTTTTGCTGCTTCTACTATTGGGACGGCGTGGGATTATTGGCGCTTGGCTGGAGCAAAATTTTGGCGTGCACCTCGCTTTCACCGCGGAGGGCGCATCGCTCGCCACCGCGGTGATGACATTTCCATTGATGGTGCGCGCCATCCGACTGGCGTTTGAGGCTACCGATCCCGCATTATTTGAAGAAGCGGCCGTGCTCCGTGCTGGGCCTTTCGATCGCTTTCTTTCTGTTGCGATGCCGCTTGCCGGACCTGGATTTCTGGCCGGCGCGGTGACCGCTTTTGCGGCGGGCCTGGGAGAGTTTGGCGCGGTCATCACGTTCGCGTCCAATGTTCCTGGCGAAACGCAAACTCTGCCCCTCGCCATTTATGCGGCTTTGCAATTGCCAGGCGGAGAGGCGCAAGCGCTTCGCTTAGCTGGCTTCTCCTTCACTCTTGCGGTTGCTGGCTTGATAGTGGCGGAAACGCTTCAGGCTTGGTCACGTAGGCGTCTCCAGCAATGACTTCATTGCAAATGGATATTGAGCAACGGCACGGCGATTTTGTGCTGCGCGCCGCGTTCGAGACTCCACTCACAGGTGTCACCGCTGTGTTCGGGCCGTCGGGATCTGGAAAATCGCAACTGCTCTGCACGCTTGCTGGCTTAAGGCAGCTGCAGAGCGGACGCATTGCTTTGGGAGGTCGCGTTCTCGACGATGTCGCTGCGCGGGTGCATGTGCCGCCGCATTTGCGCGGTATTGGACTGGTATTTCAACATACACGCTTGTTTCCGCACCTGAGCGTTGAGAAAAACTTGCTCTACGCCCAGCGGCGCGCAGATCAATTCAAGCCCCTCATGACGTTGGATCAAGCGACAAGGGATTTCGATATTGCGGAACTGCTGCGGCGGCCAGTCCGCAATTTATCGGGTGGCGAACGCGGCCGGGTTGCATTGGCGCGCGCAATCTTATCTGCGCCACAGCTATTACTTCTGGACGAACCCTTCGCAGCGTTGGATGGCCCGCGCCGTACCTCATTTCTCGTCAAGCTACGCCACATCCATGAGAAGTTCGGCCTTCCGCTCGTCGTTGTGACGCATCAGATCGATGATGTGGCCGCGCTTGCCGATCATGTTGTCGGCTTGCGATCAGGTAAGGTAATCGCGCACGGTGCTTTGGCCTCGACGGCAACATTGTCACCATTTCAATCGCTGCTTGATCAGCACGATGTGGGGGCGGTAGCGCCGGCGCATGCATTTCGCGGCGCTACTAGCGTCTGCGCATCACACTGGATACGCGCGGATCACGTTCTGTTGGCGACGCAACAGCCCGTCGGTCTCTCTGCGCGAAACATATGGGAGGCGACGGTGATCGACATTAAGCAAGAGCAAAATTCGTTGCTCGTGAGTATCGACGCGCCTTTTGGTCGTCTGTTTTCACGCGTGACCCAAGATGCAGCCGCTGACTTAGCGCTTAACCCCGGCCAGCGCGTCTGGGCGATCATTAAAGCGCATGCTGCCTAATGTTCATTCGCCTAAGTGTGAAAGCCCTTGAGCAAGATCAGCAGTCAAATCATCGACATGCTCAAGCCCAATAGAAAGCCGAATGAGCGGACCTTCGGCTTGCCATGGCGTGACGGTGCGATGAACATTCTCGTCGCAGGGAACGACGAGACTTTCAAATCCACCCCATGAGAAACCCATGGAAAATAAGCTATAACTTTCAAGCATCGCTTTGAGGCGGGCAGGTGTCGTTGGCTTCAATACAAAGCCAAAACAGGCGGAAGCGCCCTTAAAATCACGCTTCCAAAGCGTATGATCGGGATGTGACGGCAAAGCGGGATGTAAGGCGCGGATGACTTGCGGCTGAGCTTCGAGCCATTGGGCGATAGCGAGCGCGCTCCGAGCTTGGCTTTCGAGGCGAACGGCCATCGTGCGCATGCCGCGGAGCACAAGGTAAGCGTCGTCTGGTCCCACACCCAATCCAAGCTGCTTGTAGGCGGTGCGCACGCGCGCTTCCCATTCGGCAGTTGATGAGATTACAGCGCCCATGAAAGCGTCTGCGTGTCCCATCTGGTATTTCGTAAGGGCTTGGATCGAAAGATCGACGCCGTGATCGAACGGCTTGAAGTAAACACCGGCGGACCAGGTGTTATCGAGCAGAACCGGCACATTGCGCGCGCGCGCGGCTGCAGCGATTGCAGGCACATCCTGAATTTCAAAGGTCAGCGAACCCGGCGATTCTAGAAAAACGCCGCACGTATTGGGCGCTAACATGTCGGCGATATCGGCGCCGATACGGGGATCGAAATACCGAGTCTTTACCCCGATGCGTTTGAGCATGGTTTCGCAAAAACGGCGCGTTGGACCATAGACGCTATCGGTAACAAGAAACTCGCCGCCAGCCTTGGCGACAGTCAGCATCGCAAGCGTGCATGCCCCTAAACCCGAAGGGGCAAGGGTTGCTCCAGCGCCGCCTTCGACACCGATCAGAGCTTCGCGTAGGGCCTCGTGGATCGCCATGCCTTCAAGGGCGTAGGTCTTCTTTGGCGTGTCATAGAGATCGCCGGCATCGGGGATCACCAGAGTGGTAGCGCGATGTACGGGGGGATTAACAGCGCCGTCGAACCGTTCGGGGTTGCGGCCCGCAACCGCGAGCCGCGTTTCGAGCTTGAGTGATGCAGGGTCGGAAGTTTTCTTTGCCATTAGCTGCCCGTCGCTATGGGCGCATCTAGACGCGCGCCCCATTCAGCCCAGGCGCCGTCATATATTGAGGCGTCCCACCGTCCAAGCCGCGCCAGAGCCAGTGCGACGATGGCGGCGGTTACACCCGAGCCGCAGGTGCAAATCGCGGGACGATCGGGGGTGGCGCCCGCAGCGCCGAAGATAGCTTTCAACTCGTCCGCCGGGCGCAGGGCCCCCTCAGCGGTGATGAGGGTAGATGATGGGATGTTTATCGCGCCAGGGATATGTCCGCTACGTAGTCCAGGGCGCGGTTCTTCTGCTTGACCGCGAAAACGCAGTGCCGGCCGGGCATCAAGAATTGAACACGAACCGTCAATGGCGCGCATCATGTCTTCGTAGTCGCACACGAGATCCCCCCGCAGCCGAGCCGTGTGATCGCGCTCTTGTGGTGACAGTGGCGCGTCGGTCTCAATTGGAAACCCCGAACTCTCCCATGCGGGAAAACCGCCGTCGAGCACAGCGACATCGTCATGGCCCATGACGCGAAAGGTCCACCAAACCCGGGGAGAGGAGAATATTCCGTCGTTGTCGTAAACGACGATGCGCATATCATTGCCAATGCCGAGTTTACGCATTCTGGTCGAGAACAGCTCAGGCGACGGCAACATGTGAGGTAGATCGAGCGCTGTATCAGCGATCTCGTCGATATCGAAAAACACTGCGCCCGGTATTCTTCTTCTGGAAAAGAGCGCCTGAGCATTGCGAGCATCGGTTGGCAGAAACCAGGTCGCATCGACCACACGAATGTCAGGCGCATCAAGGTGCTCCGCCAACCATGCAGGCGAGACCATTGGATCAGGGGCAGTTTCCATGACGGGACGCTATGCTGGTCCGTCTACCGCATCAACGGGGACCGGTTGCATATTCAGAGCATTGAAGGCGACCATTATCACTGCGCGCGGACAGCGTATCGAATATTCGCTAGCAACTCCGCTCGAGAGCGCGCCCGCTTAAGGCTTGGCGAGCGCCAGTTGCACAACATCTGTTCGCCCAGTGCGGAAGCCAGCTTCACAATACCCTAAATAGAATAGCCACAGCCGCCGGAAACGCTCATCGAAGCCCAACGCGCTGATGTCGTCCCACCTGTTGTGAAAGCGCCGAGCCCATTCGGCGAGCGTGTCGGCGTACGAATAGCCGAATGCTTCGACACGTCGCCATGCAAGGCCTGCCTTTGCCGTTTCTTGCTTTAAACGTTCAACGCTTGCGAGCATGCCTCCCGGAAAAACGTAGCGCTGGATGAAGTCCGCGCGTCGGCGGTATTTCTCAAACAATTCATCGCGAATGGTGATGATCTGCAATCCCGCGCGTCCACCCGGTGAGAGAACGTCCGAGATTTTGCCGAAATAGGCAGGCCAGTATTTCTCGCCCACAGCCTCGAACATTTCGATGGATGCGACCTTGTCAAACTGGCCTTCCACATCTCGATAATCACAGCGGACAATACGCGTTTTGTCGCTCAAGCCGGCCTTTTGCATTCGCGCCTGGGCATAGGCGAGTTGTTCGTCGCTGATTGTGATGCCCGTTACTTGCACATCGCGTTCACGTGCTGCGTATTCCGCAAAACCACCCCATCCGCAGCCAATTTCTAGGACATTGTGTCCTTCACTTATATCTGATTTTTCTATTAATTCATCTATTTTATTCATTTGAGATTCATACAACGAGTCAGCAATTCTACTACCATTTTTATCTGACCATATTCCGCAAGAATAAGTCATGCTTTTGTCCAAGAATATCTTGTACATAGCATTTCCAGCATCATAATGCTCCTCAATATTGCGTCGAGCATTGTTAGCAGTATTACTACGGCTGAGATGGGCAATATGCAATGCTCGATCTCCCAAGCGATTAAAAATCCCCAAAAGACCTCGTTGATCTTCTATATTAGTTGCGTTTGCTGTGGCAACTGCCAGAAGGGAACCAAGATCACCACCTCTGCAACCCAGACCTGGTATAACCTCATAATCTCCATCCATGTACGATTCTCCAAGTCCAGTATCATGACGAGATATGACTTTCCTAAAAAATGATGCATCGTATATTCTAATAGTAGCATCCAACGGAGGTCTTCCTCTCCAAGCTTCTTTC
>JAUIJZ010000095.1 GCA_030430715.1 Alphaproteobacteria bacterium | reverse complement strand
CGGTCAGGTGGCCGGTGTGACGTCGCAAACGACGTTTGGCTCGCCGGGGCGTCTCGCCAGTCTGCTTATGGGCGAGTGGGAGGAAAAATCTCCTTGGGCGCCGCTCGCAGAACGCCGCGCTGGCGTTAAGGGCGATGCCGTCACCGCGCTCAACACAATGGGCACGATGAACATTCTCGACACCACCTCGACGGGCGCCATGGCGTTCTTGGAGATGATCGGTAAGTCCGTCGCTTATCCGTCGGCGAATTGCTTCACGCCGTCGATGGAATATTCGGAGATGGCGATTGGCATCAATCCAATCTGTGCAGAGATCATCGCCAAGGAAATTCCCAATATCGAGGACGTGCAGGAAATCGTCTGGAAGTTTGCCAGTCTGCCTGGTGATTGGCTGCAGAGCTTCCACCGTGAGCAAGTCGAAGCGCAGGGACGCATACGTTCGGACGGGCGCATTTATGCCACGCCTGAACCGAAGGATATGATCCTGTTCGTGTGCGGCGGTCTCGGTGGACTGCACGCGCTTGGTCTGCACAGTTTCGGCAGTTCGCTCGCGCAAACGAAAGCTATTGCCAAGGCCGCGCCTGCGAAGGCGCTGCAAACGGCAAGCTAAGCGCATCATGTTGCTCAATCTGGCGGGGCGCCGCCTTTGCTTCGATCTGCTGGGACCGGACGAGGCGCCTGTTGTGTGTCTCGCGCATGCATTGTCGGCGGACATGGGCGTTTGGGCGGAGCAGGTTGGTCCGCTGCTCGCGTCTGGCTGGCGCGTGCTGCGGCTCGATATGCGCGGACACGGGGGCAGCACGCCGGGCGAGGGCGACGCCTATACGATGAGCGAACTCGCGCGGGATGTCGTCGCTGTGCTGGATTTTGCCGGCATTGAGCGCGTGCATTTCGCGGGGCTCTCAATTGGCGGCATGATTGGGCAGACTTTGGGGCTTGAGCATGCGCATAGGCTGCATTCGCTGATGCTGTGCGACACGGCGCCGGCGAATATCCCAGGCGGCAAGAATGTTTGGGACGAGCGTTTCGCGGCGATTCGTAGTGCGGGTTCGGTCGAGCCGCTTGCGGATGCGACGATGGACCGATGGCTGACGCCGGCGTTCAAGGCGGCGCAGCCGAAAAGATGGGCTCAGGTCTGGTCAACCGTCGCGGCGACCTCTGTCGAGGGTTATGTCGGTGGCGGTCAGGCTATTTTGCATTTTGATGTTCGCGATAAATTGTCGGCCATTGATATGCCGACGCTCGTGGTTTGGGGCGACGAAGATCCCGGCACGCCGCCTGAAGGCAATGCCTTCATCGCCGACCATATTCCCGGTGCGCAAAGGCACATTTTTCCGGGCGCGCGCCACGTCCCGATGGTGGAATATTCTGACGAATTCAGTGGTGTCATGTTGTCCTGGCTAGGACGCCAAAAACTATAAGCGCGCTCGCGCTTATAGAAATTCCCACTCGGAAAAGAGTGCGGCTTGGCCGACGGGATCTTCGTTGGCTGCGCAGAGGTTCCATACAACGGCGCGTGCAATGCGAAATCTGCGGCCGGTCCTTGAGATGCGCACGCCGGAATAATCATCAATGAAGCCGTCGCGGCTGACGCGTTCGAACAATCGCGCACGCTCCGCCTGATCGCCGAGTTCGGCCGATTGGCGCGAGGGCGTAGAGCTGAATTGCCTCCAGGGCATCTCGAAGAGGTCTTGGGCGGTAAGATTGGCGTAGAAGAAGATCGGCTCTTCGGCTGTGTCGTGCGCGAGAAGCGCGAACGGTGCATGGTAGAGTTCATGCGCGCATTGCGCGGGCGTCAGCTGAGCGCGCGCGAGTTCGCGCCCGGTCAACAGACGATAGCTGTCCGCCATCAAAGCCGCGTGCTCTTCCTTGAAGTGATTGAGGGGTGAGGGTTCGGCGCGGTCGAACTGCATGGATATCACGCTAGATCAGTTGCCCATCGAGACCAAACGCCGGTGTGTTCACAAAAAAACGGCCGCCGCGGTTTCCCGCGACGGCCGTTCATTCACTTAGTCAGGCGCGATTAGAGAGCGCGGCTGATCGAGAAGGTGAACGCTTCGTCGTAGATGCTTTCCGTGCCGACGCCGCCCCACAGATCGGTCGGGTCGATGTCGGTGTCGTGATAGCGGAAGTCCAGACCGAAGCCATGCATGGCGTAGCTCAGGCCGAGGTTCCAGGTGTTGTAGTCTTCGCCGACGCCCGGGCCGCCGAGTTCATCAACGTCCTGGTTGCCGTAGGCGGCCGAAACGCTCATCACGTCAGAGAACGCGTAAGCGCCGTTCAGCTCCAGATACAGCGCGTCGCCGGTTTCACCCGTGAAATCGGGCGAGAACGCAACGAGGCCGCCAATCGAAAGCGCGTCAGTGGCCGCGAAGCTGCCGCCAGCGTAGATTTCGTAGAAATCGAGTTCAGCGCCGCTGTCGCTCGCGCCCGGATAGAAGTAGCCGATCACGCCGAGGTCGAGAGCGACCGGGCCCAGGGTGGGCGTCCAGCCGGCATACGCGTCGAGTTCCATGCCATTGGCGAAGCCAACGCTCGAACCCCACGTGCCAGCATAGAAGCTGTCATTGGCCCAATCGAAGCCGCCGGAAACGGCCGCGTCATTGTCCGACTGCGAGATGCCGCGGAACACATAGTCCGTGGTCAGCGCAACGTTACCCGAAACTTCCGCGCTCGCCGTGCCGGCGATCGCCGTGGTCGCCAACATGGCGAGACCAATCATCTTCTTCATAGACTTCATCCCTTAATTCCCCCGCGGGTTCTCGCCGCGTCGCAGCGAGGCTCACGCCTCCGCGTGAACGAGTGGTTAACCGGGCTTACTTTCACGCTCTGTCTTTGTTGGGAAAGACACAGGCGTTGCAGTAGAGCCACGGCGGGCGGATAAGCCTATTTGGCGGGCGCGGATATTGCTGTTTGACGTAATTATGTGCTGCTCAATTTTGTGTTGCGGGATCGCCTCAGACGATTTGACGCTGTGGTCGGCGCCACGGATTCGCTTCTTGGGTGGAGAAAAAGTTGAGTGAAGCCAATAAGTTCGCGTCAGGGGCGATTAGGGGCGAAATATGCCGAAGGAAGAATTGAAGCAGCTGGGGCGCGCCACGCCTGCGCCAGCCTCGCCTGAGCAAGCTCAGCTTGAGCGCGTCGAAAATCCTCATCCGGATACACTTTATTGTGCGCGTTTTGCCGCGCCCGAGTTCACCTCTATTTGTCCAGTCACCGGCCAGCCCGATTTCGGAATGCTGGTGATTGATTACGCGCCAAGGGACTGGCTGGTGGAGTCGAAAAGCCTGAAGCTCTTTCTACAGAGCTTTCGCAATCACGGCGCTTTTCACGAGGACTGCACGATTCTGGTAGCGAAACGTATTGTTGACGCCATAGCGCCGGCTTGGCTGCGGATCGCTGGTTATTGGAATCCGCGCGGCGGCATGCCGATCGATGTGTTCTGGCAGACCGGTGCGCCGCCCGATGGCCTATGGCTGACGGGTCATGACGTGCCGCTCTATCGCGGCCGCTAAAAACGCGAGATTCGCGTTTTGGCGTCTGGGCGTACGCGTTCAGTCAGCGGCTCGCGTGCACTCCCGATATATATAAAACCGGCGATGCGTTCATGGTCGGCAAGCCCAAGTGCTTTGCGCGCGCGTGCGTCATAGGTTGGCCATTCAGTGATCCAGGCGCCAGCATAGCCCATCGCGTTCGCGGCCATGAGCAAGGCGAAACATGCAGCGCCTGATGAAAGCGTCTGCTCCCATTCTGGAATTTTTGGATGCGGCGCAGCGCTGGACACCACCATGACGCAAAGCGGCGCGCGCAAAAAAAGTGAACGCGCAGAGTGCAAAAGCTCATCGGTGACGCCATCATCATTTTCGATAGCTCTGGCGATCGCGATACCGGCACGCGCACGCGCGTCGCCTTCTATAACCACGAAGCGCCATGGCCCGAGCTTGCCGTGGTCGGGCACGCGGGCGGCCAGCGTGAGCAGTGCGTCGAGGTCTTCTCCTGCAGGGCCTGGTTCGACGAAGTGCGCGATTTTGGTCGAACGGCGTTGCGCCATCAGCGCCAAAGTTTGCGCGCTTTCTGTGGCTGCCTGTAGGGGCTCATTTTCGCGCGGGGGGGAAGGAATTTGGTCAGCTTTAAGCGGCATGGCTTGTCCTTGGCGTATTCGCACGCTCAAGGCTAGACCAAAGCTCATGACCGATGATTGGGAACAGGACGGCAATCCGTGGACTGTGAAGGCAGTTACGCGCTCGTTTGAGAATGCCTGGCTGGCGCTGGATGCGCACGAGGTTATCGATCCCAACGGGGCCGAGGGCGTCTATACTGTAGTGCGTCCGCATCGCCTGGCTGTCGGCGTGCTTCCGATCGATCCCGATGGCGAGGTGCATCTGGTTGGGCAGTGGCGATTTCCCCTTGGACGCTATTCCTGGGAAATGCCCGAGGGCGGCGCCGATGCTGGGGAGGAGGCCCGGGCCTGCGCTGAGCGTGAACTGGCAGAGGAAACGGGGCTGCGAGCGGGCGCTCTGCTGCCCATTATCGAGATGGATCTCTCCAATTCGCTGACCGACGAGGCGGCTATCATATTTTTGGCCCAGGATTTGACCCAGGGCGCTTCTGCGCCGGATGATACGGAAGTGCTGAAACGGCGGCGGGCGCCGTTTCAGGAGGTCTTGGCGCGCGTGGTCGATGGGCGGATACGCGATAGCCTTACGGTTGTCGCCGTGCTGCGGGCGCACCACATGGCGGTGACAGGACAATTGCCCCCAGCGCTCGCCCGCGCGATGCTAGGGCAGGGAGATCGGAATGGCTGAAACGTCGCCACATGCGCTCGAGACTTCGGGCGGCGTCTGGGCGCAATTGCGCGTAGAGGCGCAAAGGGCGGCCGCGGAAGAGCCTGCACTCGCTTCTTATCTGCACGCCTCCATTCTTCATCATGAGCGCTTGGAAGAGGCGCTCGCCTACCATCTGGCGCAAAAGCTCGGCGGCCCGGATATGAGCCCGCTGCAATTGCGCGAAGTGGCGCGCGAAGCGTATTCAGCTGATCCGCAGCTAGCTGTGCGGGCGGCGCGCGACATGCGCGCAGTGCGTGAGCGCGATCCTGCGTGCAGAACGTATCTCCAACCTTTCCTTTATTTTAAAGGCTACGGAGGCTTGCAGGCTTACCGCATAGCGCATTGGCTCTGGCAGCAGGGCAGACACACGCTTGCCTATTTCATGCAGAGCCGCGTTTCCGAGCTTTTCGCCGTCGACATTCATCCTGCCGCGAAAATCGGCGCTGGGATTTTCATTGATCACGCGCACGGCATCGTCATTGGCGAGACGGCGGTGGTGGACGATGATGTATCCATGCTCCACTCGGTGACGCTTGGCGGCACTGGCAAGGAGGGCGGCGACCGTCACCCAAAAATTATGCGTGGCGTGATGATCGGCGCTGGCGCGAAAGTGCTCGGCAATATCACGGTCGGCGAAGAGGCGAAGATCGCAGCGGGCTCTGTTGTGCTCGATAATGTGCCGCCGCGCTGCGTTGTCGCCGGTGTGCCGGCTAAAGCGATTGGGGGCCCGTGCGCGAAGGGTAAGGCTGCGCCAGCCGAGACCATGGATCAGAAGATTGAAGGCAAATAGCCGCGACTACTTAGGTTTCGTGGGCTCACGCCGCGGCAATCCTGCAGCAGCATAGCACGCGTCGATGACGCGCATATTGGCTATCGCATCGTCAACGTTGGTTGGAAAAGGCGCGCCGTCCCGAATGGCCGCTACAAAGGCGCGCAATTGCGCTCCGTAGCTCGAGGGCTGCTTTTCGACGCTTTCCGTGCGTTTGCCGCGTTCGCTGCGGATCGTGATGTTGTTCAGATATTGTGGCGCGATCGGGTTGAGAACGTCCATTACGCCCTTTGAGCCCACGACACGCGCGCTCATCGCCAACAAGCGCGTCGAGAGCATTGAAGCGGTTATGCCAGCCGTGCGGCCATCCGCGAACTCCAACTCGGCCTGCATCAGTCGATCAACCTTTGGCGAGCCCAGTTTTGCGCGCGCCGAACGCACGTTCGGCTCGGCGCCGGCGAGCGTGCGCACGATGTGGATTGCGTAGCAGCCCGCATCCATCAGCGCGCCGCCAGCCAGATTCCAATCCCAGCGAATGTCTTTCGCGAGTAATGGAAAACAAAGCGCGGCCTCAATGCGCTCAACGGCGCCGATCTCTCCCGAGGTAATGATGTCCAGCATACGCTGCGTCAGCGCGTGATAGCGATAGTGAAAGGCCTCCATCGTCACAAGACCGGTGCGTCGCGCGACGGCCGCGACCGCCTCGGCTTCTTCGGCGTTTGCAGTGAAAGGCTTTTCACACAGCACATGCTTGCCTGCTTCGAGCGCGGCGCTGGTCCAGCAGCCGTGTAGGCCGTTGGGCAAAGGATTGTAGATGGCGTCAATGTCCGGATCGTGCACCAGATCCGCGTAGTTCTCATGGACGCGCCCGATGCCGTGTTTGGCTGCAAACGCTTTGGCTCGATTGGCATCGCGCGCGGCGAGTGCCGTCACTTCGACATTTTCATGCGGCCGCGCCGGTTCGATCACCGCGATGGGGGCAATGCGCGCCGCGCCAAGAATGCCGATGCGAATTGGTTTTACGGTCTGCTGCATGCCGCGTTTTAAGCAACGCCACCGGGGCAGGCAATCTTAGCCGGCGGGGCCGCCCGATTGGTAGGTCGCGGCGTTGCCGATCGCGGTGGCGCTAGCGCCGACCGTGCGCGCGGTCGGTGTGTTCACGCTGGCGCGCGAAGTTATTGCGCCGTCGTTGATCTGGTCGCTCCGCGCGCCGAGGGATGGCGTGTTTGTGTCGCAATAATTGCAGAGTCCCGCGCTGATGCTGTTGCCGTAGGCCGCCGACGAGGCGAGCGCCATCTCGCCGCCCTCACCAATCATAGCGGCGTTCGCACTGACGCCGCCGCCATTGCTTTGCATCACATCGAGCTCCATGTCGGAGCCAACATTGGAAGCGGTCACGCTATTGCCGACGCCATAGGCGCCGGCGGAAGCTAAACCGAGAAAGTCGCCGCCCAAAGTGACGTAGGCATTGGCTTCGACGTTTGCATCGGAGCTCTGGGCCGCGCGCGAATTCACATAGCCCCATTCGTTGTCAATGGTGAGCGCGTTGGCGTTCGCTGTGGCATTGCCGGAGACATCATTGCCGAGGCCGACATAGAAATCTGTTTGCGCACGCACGGCGCCGCCGGCGTATTGCTGTGTGTCCGTAAGCGTGGTCGATGTGCTGCCGGCAATAGAGATATTGTTGGCGCTGGCGATTGCTCCGGAAGCGCCGTAACCGTTGATCACGTCATGGTCGGCTTGGATGTCAGCGTTGACGACGCCAGTGCTCTCCTGCTGCGAAACGCCGCGAAAATCACCATTTTCCGCTGAAGCGGCGAGCACGTTGCCGGCCGCTGAAGCGCTCGTCGAGGCATGTCCCGCATCGCCGCCGCGGAAGCGCACGACAGCTTCCGTATCGCCGTGTGCAAGTTGCTCGGACGTGAGATCAAGATCGCCGCCTTCTGTCATTGCGGTCATGCCATTGGCCATGGCGGTAGCGGCGACGGCCAGAAAGTTTTCTGAATGCCAAACAGTGGCCTCGGTTTCGGCGCGGGCATCGCCGTCCATGTGCTGTCTCGAAGTCACGCTCGCGTCGGCGCCGGTATTAACCCAGGTCGCGGCGTTGCCGCTGGCGACGGAGGTCGCGCCGACATCGTAGGCTTGGCCAACCTCAACCTCGGTTTCAGCGGTCACGCCGCGCAGCTCATATTGGTTGTTCTGCGCATAGGCGGGCGCGGCGATAAGAGCAGCGCTTAGGAAGAGGGCGACGCGCATGGTGCGGATCCAGTCCAAAAGTTTACGAGCGACCGCGGATGCCGGCCATGTTGTCGTCGCGGCGGATGTTCCACGCGTCGATATCGTCACGTTGTGCGGCGGTGGCGGCGGCCGCTGTTGCGGCTGCGGTGGCGGCGCTTTGGGGCACGCCCTCCGCCGTTTGTGGCCCCATTGGATCGCCTTGGGCGGCAATGGCGGCCTCACAGGCATTGGTGTTGCTGACATTGTAGAAGCGGCTCATCACTTCGACCACCGCGCGCTCGACGCCGGCGCGTACCGCGAGTTGAACCGGCTCAAGCGCCCGCTCACCGCCGGAAATGTCCACCATAGTGCTGTCGAAGAAGGAGAACACGCCAGCGCGGATTTCGCGACCGATGATCTGCTTTTGATATGAGATCACATCGACCACTTCGAGCGTGCGCGTATCGATCAGGCGGAAGTCGAGTGCTATGTTCATCACATAAAGGCGCCCGCCCAAGGAGCCAACGCCGTCGCGCGCATCAACGTGCCCCGCTTGGATGTCGATGCCCGAAGAACGGATGTTGTAGTTCAGCTCGGTGATGCCGCCGACGAAGTAATAGTCGGAGCCCGGCATTTGACCGGCATAGATGCGGCGCACGTTTTCGTCGCCTTCTTGGCCGATCAGGCGGTTGTTGGCGTAGCGCAATTCCATCTCAGTGACGGACGTGTCGAAGCGTTCGACGAGGCGCGCGCCGGCTTTGGAAAAAGCTGACATCGCCATCAGCGAAGCGCCCTGCGTGATGCGGCGCCCGCCTTCTTCCGATACGCTGCCCGTATAATCGATGATGCGGCCGACAGCGATGCGCGGGGCGGCGATGCCGCTGTTGCGCGCATGGTAGGAAAGGCAATCCAGCGCCGGCGAGTAGGCGGTTGGGTTCGAGGTCACGGGTGCATCGCCGATCGGCAGCGCATACATGCCGTCATTGCCGGCATTAGGCGTGACACAAGCAGTGAGGGTCGTCGCAGCTGCGAGAACGGCGATTTTTGTCAGCGCACGCATTATTGGCCTCCGACTTCGGCGCTGATGTCGCCGTTGTTGATCTGGTTGGATTCAATGATGACGGTGTTCCAATTGCCTTGGGTCACCACGTTGAGTTGGTTGCCTATGGCCTGGGCCGAACCGACGCCGCCGGCGAAACCGTCGCCAAGACCACCGCTTAGCGCGCCTTCAATGCGGCCATTGACGATGACGCGGTTGTTGTTGGCGTCGCGCGTGCCGGCCTCGATCGGACGGTCGAAGCTGTCCCAGCCCATGCCGAAGCCGCGGCTGAAGTCGTCCGCACTACTCGACACGGGGTCGGCAGAGGCCGCGCCGGCTGCCGCGACCGCGGCGAGTGTGAGAAGGGTAAACGTCCGCACCTGCGTGCTCCTGAATTCGTTTGATTGGTGTGTAAGCAATGTGCGTGCCAGCCTTGGCGGGGAGATTCACACGCTGGACGCGCAGCAAGGTGGACTGGAACGTCACATTGCGCACACCATATGCGGGCAGGCGTTCCGAAATGACGCGCAATAGGAGAAATGTGTGAGCGAGGAAGCAGCCGAGTATCGTCCGCCAACGCCGTGGATCGTCTGGTTAATCGTTGGCGCGATCGGCTTGGCTTATGTCGGCTACATTTTCCTAGCTCCATCGGCGCGTAATGGCATCGATATGGCTCTTGCGATTATTCCCCAGCGGTTTCACGCCGATAGCTCCTACCGCTTCACGCATTGGTACGAGGCGTTTGGGCCGATTTTCGGTCACGCGTTGTTGCACGTTGCCTGGTGGCACGCGGCGATGAACGCGTTCTTCATATTTTTGACCGCGCGGCATCCGGCCATGGTGCTCGGATCGTGGCGGTTTCTCATGCTCTTTCTTTTGAGCACGGCTGGCAGCGCGATCGCATTTCTCGCGATTAACTGGAATGAGCAGTCCGTCGCGATTGGCGCATCGGGCGGCGCGTGCGGCGTGTTTAGCGCATACTTTCTTTCATCTCGCAGGACATGGCGGGACTCGTTGGCCGATCCGCGCGTGCGTGGGCCATACTTCATGCTCTTCATGTTGAATGTCGTGCTGATGGGCGTCGTGGCCGAAATGGGCTGGCTGCCTATCGCATGGGAAGCGCATCTGGGTGGCTTCGTCGCCGGCGCGCTGGCGTGGATCCTATTCGCACCGAAGCCGCGTGGCCCTTGGGTGTAATTAAGTTCGTACAACATCGGTTTGCGTGGCGTGATCAAGGTCCAGCCGAGCGCCCGCCGTTCCTGAGCGGCTCTATGGTTAAAATCAGGGCGCTGCCTCAAGAGGCGCCCTGAAATTGTGCTCAAAACGATGCATCGCGTAGCGATTTATACAATGTGCTCTGATGGTGTGCGCGGGAACGGCGTGTTGGCGCTTGAAGGATGCGCCTGTGCGGCGCATGCTCCCGCTTCAGATAAGGCCAGGGAGGAACGGCCATGCTGATTGCGCACGTCCTCAAGGACAAAGGTGGTGACGTCTATACGCTACCTGCGGATGCTACGCTCGAGCACGCGGCCAAAGAGCTGCACGTGCGTAAGGTGGGATCGCTCGTCGTCGTCGATGACAGCGGCGGTATTGTCGGCGTTTTGTCTGAGCGCGATCTGGTGCGCCAAGTCGCGCAAAGGGGCGCCGCTTGCCTCTCGGAGAAAGTCCAGTCCGCCATGACACGCGACGTGATCACGGCGAATCCGGACGAAACTATAGATGAGGGGCTCGCCCGAATGACGGACAGACGTATCCGGCATTTGCCCGTGCTCAATGGAAGTCGCTTGTTGGGCCTTGTTTCTATTGGGGATTTGGTCAAGCACCGGATCGCTGCAGTAGAAGCGGAGGCTGCGGCCATGCAGGCCTATATCGCGACGCATTGAGCGCTTTGAGGCTTGTCGCATTTGACTTGATGCCTGGCAGGGGAATCGTTAAATTCACTTTGTTGCGGCCCTCAAATGGTCCTGCGCTAAGGCGCGGCGCTTGAGAGCGGGCAGAACTAGCTGTTTTTTCAGATTTTTTTTGAGCGACTGAGAAATGCTTTTTTTGCACGAAAAGGTCGTTGACAGGTTCAAGGCGCGCGCATAGAAACCGCGCCTTCCGCCGAGACCTGAAACGGTTTCGGCCCACAGGGCGCCGGGTTTCGGCACGTCGCTTGTGGGCTCAACGGACTGCCCCCTAAAGGCAGGCTTTTGAGTGGGCGCTCTTTGACATTGTGATTTTGGAGAAGGGAAACGCAGGCGGCGGCGTGCTGCGGGCAACAGCCAGCAATGGCTGAGCCAAGCGACGCTGACGTTATGTGTTTTCTGGAACTATAACTGACTTACAGATTGAGATTGGGTTTCGGCCTGATTTCGAAATGTGCGTCGGTTCCCGTTACTTTAAACGCATACGCTTTAACCGGCGCTCGATAATCTTCGGATTGGTCGAGACAGTCAGAGGTCAACTCAACCTGAGAGTTTGATTCTGGCTCAGAACGAACGCTGGCGGCAGGCTTAACACATGCAAGTCGAACGCTCTCTTCGGAGAGAGTGGCAGACGGGTGAGTAACACGTGGGAACGTACCCGAAGGTACGGAACAACTCCGGGAAACTGGAGCTAATACCGTATGTGTCCGCAAGGAGAAAGATTTATCGCCTTCGGATCGGCCCGCGTCAGATTAGCTTGTTGGTGGGGTAATGGCCTACCAAGGCGACGATCTGTAG
>JAUIJZ010000094.1 GCA_030430715.1 Alphaproteobacteria bacterium | reverse complement strand
CCCTGCAAGGCCACGCCGATGAAGGACCGAGACATTTTCGATTTCCTGGGATTTGATTGATGCCGACCACGACTTTTGACACACGCCGCGGCGCCTTGCGCGACTATTTCGACGCAACCGCCGCCGATGCCTGGGCCCAGCTCACCTCTGACGCGCCCGTGTCCAAGATCCGCGCGACCGTCCGTGCAGGACGCGACGAGATGCGCGGCAATATTCTGAGCTGGCTCCCTGAGGATCTGAAGGGCGCGCGCGTCCTGGACGCAGGTTGCGGCACCGGCGCGCTCTCGGTCGCGGCCGCGCGGCGCGGAGCTGACGTCACAGGCATCGACATTGCGCCCAATCTGCTGGCCATCGCGCGCGAGCGCACACCCGACATCCTTGGGCCCGGCGCGGTTGAATACGCCGAGGGCGACATGCTCGACGCATCGTTCGGCGCCTTTGATTTCATTGTGGGGATGGACTCCCTCATCCACTATAATCAGCACGACATACTCTCCGCGATCGAACAGCTGAGCGCGCGCGCCGGCACGGCGATCATCTTTACAGTGGCGCCGAAAACGCCCGCGCTGAGCGCGATGCACGCCGTCGGCCGACTGTTTCCGCGCGCCGACAGGGCGCCCGCCATCGTGCCGGTCGCGCCAAGCTCGCTGAAACGTTCGATGGCTGAGTATGAGGGGCTCAGCCATTGGCGCCCCGGTCGCGAAGCCCGCGTTTCCCGCGGCTTTTACACCTCGCATGCCTTGGAGCTGACACGCGCATGACGGCGGAGCGGCCATATCAGGCGAATACGCAGAAGCGTGCGGTGCTCGCGCGCTTCCTGCCGTTCGCTGATGCGGTTACGGACGAATTGCCGCTCGGCCGACTCCTACGCTTGTCATTGTTCCAGATTTCCGTCGGCATGGCGCTGGTATTGCTGACCGGCACGCTTAATCGCGTTATGATCGTCGAACTGGGCACGCCGGCCTGGCTGGTCGCCTTGATGGTGTCTCTGCCTTTGGCGACGGCGCCGGCGCGCGCGCTTATCGGGCATAAGTCGGACACGCACCGGTCGCATCTCGGATTGCGGCGCGGGCCCTATATCTGGTTCGGCTCGCTCTTGCAGTTCGGCGGGCTGGCCATCATGCCGTTCGCGCTGCTGGTGATGACAGGCGAAGGCCATGGCCCGGCCTGGATCGGTCATATTGGCGGCGCGCTCGCCTTCCTTCTCGTCGGCGCCGGTCTGCATACGACACAAACCGCCGGCCTCGCGCTCGCCACCGACATCGCGCCCGCGCACGCCCGCCCGCGCGTCGTAGCGCTGCTCTATCTCGCGCTCCTGGTCGGCATGCTCGGCAGCGCACTGATCTTTTCGCTTCTGCTCGCCGATTTCGGACCGACCCGGCTCGTCCGCGTCGTGCAAGGCGCGGCTGTCGTCACCATCATTTTGAACGTTATCGCCCTGTGGAAACAGGAAGCCCAAGACAAAGACGCCACACGGCACGACCGCGCAACGCCGAGCTTCTCATCGGCCTGGCGCGGCTTCATCGCACAAAGTCGCACGACGCGGCTGCTCGTCGGGCTGGGTCTGGGGACGGCGGCGTTTGCGATGCAGGACGTGCTGCTTGAGCCTTATGGCGGTGAAATCCTGCATCTCAGCGTATCCGGCACGACCTTGCTGACGGCGATGTGGGCCGGCGGCACGATCGCCGGCCTGGCTTTCGCCGCGCGCCGGCTCTCACACGGCGCTGATCCGCTGCGCATCTCCGGGTTTGGCGCGCTGGTCGGCGTTTTTGCTTTCGCGGCGGTGATCCTGGCCGACCCGCTGGGCTCGCCTTTGCTGTTTCGCATCGGCGCCGTTTTGATCGGTCTGGGCGGCGGGCTCTTCTCCGTCGGCATGCTGACGGCCACCATGGGCGCCGCCCCGCCGAAGCAAAGCGGCATAGCGCTCGGCGCATGGGGCGCGGTGCAGGCAAGCGCTGCGGGATTAGCGATCGCACTCGGCGGCGCTTTGCGCGACGGCGTCGCGATACTCGCCGAAAATGGCTTTCTTGGCGCAACGCTTTCCGGTCCGGCGACCGGTTACGGCGTCGTTTATCACATCGAAATCGCCTTGCTCTTTGCAACGATCGTCGCGATCGGACCGCTCGCGCGGCATGCGCGCAGCGACAAAGAACAAGGCGAACGCGAATTCGGCCTCGCGGATTTTCCAGGCTGACCGAGACAGGCGGAGCACGACATGGAAGACGGCAATCTCTTCGCAAATATCGACATCGCCGAGATAATGCTCTGGGCGTTCACGCTCTTTTTCGTGGGGCTGATTTTTTATCTTCGCCGCGAAGATCGACGCGAGGGGTATCCGCTCGAAGCTGATGTCGGCGGACGCATCGAGCCGTCGGGATCGTTCTTCACGCCTGACGTCAAGACATTCCGCACGCGCCATGGCGGAGAAACGTCAGCAAGCGGACGCCGAGACGTTCGGCCGCCAAACGCAACCCGCCTGGCGGTCTGGTCTGGCGCGCCCTCCGATCCGGTCGGCGACCCGATGCAATCCGGATTTGGGCCGGGCGCCTGGGCCGACCGCGCCGATGTGCCCGATGTGACTTGGGAAGGCGAACCGCGCATCGCTCCGCTGCGTTCAGCGCCCGCCTTCTTCCTCGCCAAGGAATCGGCTGACCCGCGCGGCATGGAAGTGGTGGGCGCCGACGGCGTCATCGGCGGCGTGGTCGAAGATATCTGGATCGACAAGAGCGAAGCGCTGATCCGCTATCTAGAAATCCGCTTGCCCGGACCGGTCGCCGCGGCCGCTGCCGATCCCGGCGCGCCAGCAGCGCCGATGGGCGGCGTCGTCCTCCTGCCCATGCCGTTCGCTACGGTGAATAAGCGCCGTAGCCGGATCGAAGTCAGCGCCGTTCTCGGAGCGCAAATCGCTGGCGCGCCGGTGATCGCATCACGTGATCAGGTGACGCTGCTCGAGGAAGACAAGATCAGCGCCTATTTCGGCGGCGGCTTGCTCTACGCCACGCCGAAGCGCCGGGAGCCCCTCCTATGAGCGAGTATGACGGCGAACCGGTTCGCGGGCTTCCGCAGAACCTTCCGCAAGACGAGCATATCCTCTGGCAGGGCGGACCTGACTGGCGCGGCCTGCTCCTTCGCGTTCTGCATGCGCGCAAGGTGATGGTCTATTTTGCCATCATCGCCGTCTGGCGCATGATATCCACCAGCGCTGAGGCTTCGATCGTGCAAGGACTGCTTGCGGCGTTCTGGGTCATCATCGCAGGCGGCGCCGCGATCGGCGTGCTCGCAATTCTTGCAGCCGCCATGGCGCGCACAACCGTCTATACGATCACGAATAAGCGCGTCGTGCTGCGTTTCGGCGTCGCCATTCAAAAAGCGGTCAACATCCCCTTCCGGATCATCGGCGCCGTCGACCTGAAAGCGTCCGGAGCGCGGGCGGGCGATATCGCCCTGCGGCTCAGCGGCCCCGACCGCATCGCCTATCTGGTCATGTGGCCACATGTTCGTCCGTGGACGTTTAACCCCGCTCAACCCTCATTGCGCGCGCTGCCTGATGCTCAGTCCGTCGGCTGCGTGTTGGCTGAAGCGTTGGCGAAAGCCGAACGCGCACGCGACACCGCGCACGTAAGCGAGAGTGCTGAACCGGCCAGAACGCCTGCCCCGGCTGAGCGGCCGGCGGCAGCGTCAAACGCCGCGCTCGCATAAGGAGAACTGAGACCGATGAGCGAGATTGACCAAGAGCCGTTTCCGCGAGGCGCCTTGATCGGTGCGGCTGCGTTGATCAGCTGCGCGTTGGCGGCGACCGCGCTCGCGCGCCTGACCGCTTATGAGCAGGACCGGCCATCCGCACCCGCCGAATTATCGCGCTCGCTCGTATTTGCTGACCGCGAAGACGGCGCCGTCATCGTTTTCGACAGTGAGGATCTGTCCGAACCAATCGCTGTGCTCGCCTCCGGCGAAGGCGGGTTTGTGCGCGGCCTGATGCGCGGCATGGCGCGCGAGCGCCGCAGCATGGATGTCGGCGCGGAGCCGCCTTTCATCCTTGCACGCCATTATGACGGCCGGCTGACGCTCACCGATCGCGCGACAGGCCGCCTGATCGAACTCGACGCCTTCGGTGAGACCAACACCGAATCCTTCGCCGTCTTGCTGAACCCTCTGGGAGGCGAAACATGAACATGCGTGTTGATACGCAGCCGCGCCGCTTCGACATTGGTTGCACTGTCGAAGTCGAGAACACCCCCGCCAGCCTGCACGCCCATGTCGTGCTTGACGACCATGTCGACATCGGGCCGGGCGACAAGGTTTTGGTGCATGGCGATCCGATCGCTGTCGGTTTCGGCGAGAGACTCAATCTGCGCCGCACCGCCACAGTGCGCCGGGCCAATCTTGCTGAGCGCATCTGGACCCGCATCGCTGCGCGCTTCGAGTTCAGCGAGCTTTACGAAATCAGCTTCACATCCGGGAGACCGCTATGACGGACGCCATCGCCGCATCGCCCAACGACACCACACAGATGGCGCAGACGGACACGCTGCTCAGCCCACGCTTTTACACGACGGATTTCGACGCGCTCGACGCCATCGACGTCTCCCCTGTTCAAGCCGAGTGGGACGCGCTGATGGCGGAGCTCGAAAGCGATCCGAACCGGGACCATTTCAAGCGTGCGGAAGCATTTGAAGGCGCAATCCGCGACCTGCCGGAAGAGCTGCGCAAGGAGTTCATTGATTTTCTGGTGAGTTCGCTGACCGCGGAATTTTCCGGCTGCGTGCTTTATTCAGAGATCGTCAAACGGACCAAGAATCCCGACGTCAAGCGCCTGTTCAAAGCCATGGCGCGCGATGAGTCCCGCCATGCCGGCTTCATCAACAAGTCGCTCAAGGACTTCAATATCGGTGTCGATCTGAGCTTTTTGACCAAGGCGAAGAAATACACCTTCTTCAAGCCGAAATTTATTTTCTATGCGGTCTATCTTTCCGAAAAGATCGGCTATGCGCGCTACATCACCATATTCCGCCAGCTGGAGCGCCATCCCGAATACCGCTTCCACCCGATTTTCAAGTGGTTCCAGGAATGGTGCAATGACGAGTTCCGCCACGGCGAGGCGTTCGCGCTGCTTATGCGCGCGGACCCGAAAATGCTCTCTGGCCTGAACAAGCTCTGGATCCGTTTCTTCATCTTATCCGTCTACGCAACGATGCATGTGCGCGACCATGCGCGACCGGTATTCCACGAAGCGCTCGGGCTCGATCCGACCGAATATGACTATCAGGTTTTCCGCATCACCAATCAGATTTCGCGGCAGGTCTTCCCGATCGAACTCGATATCGAAAGCCCGAAATTTCAGGCGCTCATGGCGCAGCTGCTTCGCCTGAGCCGCGCCATTGACGAGACCAAGACGCGCCGCGGCGCCTTAGCCATGCTGAAGCGCGTCGGATTGACGGCAGGCGTGGCTGTGACGCTCATGCGCTTATTCCTGACGCCGACTGTCGTGAATGAACCTCCGCGCGAGGTTCGCCTCGCTCCGGCCTGGTAGGAGCCGAACGACGCCATGACGCCGATCGCGCTTGCAGCAATATTTGCAGCCTTCGCCTGGTGGATTGGCACCGGCGTGCTGTTCGCCGCCGGCGCGCTGAACGCTGCAGGCCGCAAGCTGAGCTTCATCGCGGCGACGCTCGGACTTTGCGCATCGGTTTACGGCGCCGTCGTCACGGCCGGCGCCGCGAGTGTTCCGAATGCGTATCTTGCATTTTGCTGCGGGTTGGGCGCCTGGGCATGGAACGAGGCGGCCTTCGTCATGGGGCTCGCGCTTGGACCGCGCCGCGCGCCCTGCCCGCCGGGCGCGCGCGGCTGGCGGCGCTTCACGCTCGCGCTCGAGACCATGATCCATCATGAGCTTCTCATCGTTGCGACCGGCGCCTTGCTGCTTGTGCTGACATGGGGCGCGCCCAATCAGGTGGCGCCTGCGACATTTGCGCTTCTCTGGCTCATGCGCGTCAGCGCCAAGCTCAACCTGTTCCTGGGCGTTCCAAATTTTTCCGATGCGTTGTTCCCGGAGCGTCTGCGCCATTTGAAGAGCTATTTCGGGGCGCCGACCATCAATGCGGCGTTCCCCATCTCGCTCATCGGCGCGAGCGTGATCGCTCTAGCGGCGTTTTTGACCGCAGCTCACCCACAGGCGAGCACGTTTCAGGAAACTGCGTTCGCCCTGCTGGGCGCAATCGCCGCCTTGGCGGCCGTTGAACACGCTTTTCTCGTCATTCCGTGGCGAGACGATGTCTTGTGGCGATGGATGCTCGGCGCGCGCGCGCCGGCTGCGCCGCTGGAGCCCGCGGCGGCGGATTTTTCAAACCGAGAGTTCGGATGCGCGACCAGCGCAGGCGAACAGGCGAACGAACGCGCATTTCAAGGCGCGCCGAACCCACGGAGGCAGGGATGAGCTTCGATAGTATCTTCAACGAGCAGGTGGACGCTCTGAAGGCCGAAGGCCGCTATCGCATCTTCGCCGAGCTGGAACGCAAGCGCGGGCAGTTTCCGCTCGCAGCGCGACATCATGACGGACGCATCAGCGACGTCACCGTTTGGTGTTCCAACGATTATCTCGGAATGGGCCAGCATCCCGCCGTGATCGCCGCCATGCATGAAGCGATTGATCGCTGTGGCGCGGGGGCCGGCGGTACACGGAACATCTCAGGAACGACCCATTATCACGTCGTTCTCGAGCGCGAGCTGGCTGATCTCCACCAAAAAGAATCCGCGCTGCTGTTTACGTCGGGCTATGTTTCCAACTGGGCGAGCTTGTCCACCATCGCGTCGCGCCTGCCCGGCTGCGTCGTACTTTCCGACGCGCTCAATCATGCTTCGATGATTGAAGGCATCAGGCACAGCAAAGCGCGCAAAGTCATATTCGAACACAACGATCCTGAGGACCTCGACCGCAAACTCGCAGCGCTGCCGACCGACGCGCCCAAGCTGGTCGCGTTTGAATCCGTCTACTCCATGGATGGCGATATCGCCCCGATCAAGGAGATATGCGACGTCGCCGACAAGCATGGCGCCATGACCTATCTCGACGAAGTCCATGCCGTCGGCCTTTACGGACCGCGCGGCGGCGGCATCGCAGAGCGCGAAGGCCTCATGGACCGCCTGACCGTCATCGAGGGCACGCTGGGCAAGGCGTATGGCGTGATGGGCGGCTATATCGCGGCGTCCGCCGCCGTTTGCGACTTCATTCGCAGCTTCTCATCCGGCTTCATTTTCACGACCGCCTTGCCGCCAGCGCTAGCGGCCGGCGCCATTGCGTCCATCCGGCATCTGAAGAGCAGCGACTTTGAGCGCCGCGCCAAGCATGCGCAGGTGGGAAAAGTCCGCGCCAAGCTGGACGCCATCGGCATCCCCTATCTCAAAAATCCGAGCCATATCGTGCCGGTGATGGTGCGCGATCCAGTGAAATGCAAGGCGATCAGCGACTGGCTGATGTCGGTGCACGGCATATATGTGCAGCCGATCAATTACCCTACCGTGCCGCGCGGAACCGAGCGTCTGCGCATCACGCCCTCGCCCGTGCACTCCGACGCCGATATCGACCGCATGATCGCCGCCCTGTCCGAAATCTGGTCGCAATGCGCGCTCGCTCGCGCCGTCGCCTGACGCCATGACGTCGGCTCAGCGAAAATCGGTGGCGAGACATGGCGACGACGCGCTGATATCCGGCGTGGACGCACACGGACGGCTGTTCCCGATTGACAAGCTGGAAGCTCATCGCCGCGGCGTGCGTCATCTGGCCATTTCGGTTTTCGTGTTTCGAAACGACGAAATGCTCATCCAGAAGCGCGCCGCCGGCAAATATCACTCGCCCGGCCTGTGGGCCAATGCGTGTTGTTCGCATCCGAATTGGGGCGAGAGTTTCGAAGCCGCCGCGCACAGACGACTGCGCGAGGAGCTTGGTTTGACGGCGCAGCTGACGCCAGGCGCCTGCATCGACTACGACGCCGATGTGGGAGCGGATCTACAGGAAATCGAACGCGTCCAGCTTTATCGCGCGGCGTGGCGTTCAGCGTCAGGCGCGATCAACGCCAATCCCCAGGAAGTCTGCGAGACCCGCTGGATCGCATGGGACGCATTGCTGCAAGAGGTCGCCGCGAGCCCGGATGACTTCGCTCCATGGTTTCGCATCTATCTCGCGCGATGGAGCGAACTGGGGCTCGACCTCGATTGCGCAGCTGCTTAGGCGGCGCGCGACCGGCGACGTCATCCCCTCACTGATCTTCATGATTTTGCGCGCGTCAGCGCGATTGCGCGGCGCCTGAAGCGCCTGGCCGCGGACAAGCGCCTCGCAGCGCTCGTCCGGGGCTGAGCGCTTATTCCTCGTCCTCGCCTGCAGCGTCGTCAGCGTCAGCGTCTGACTCTGCGTCAGACTCAGCGTCAGTCGCTCCACTTTCCGGCTCGGACGCGGCTTCCTCCGTTGCGGGAACTTGCGCCGTGGTCGTGAAATCGGAATAGCTCGCCGGTCGCAGATAGGGCCAGTCGGCCGACATGGCTGCGCCGTTGAGCGGACGGTTGAGCCCGTTATGACAGGTCGCACAGCTCAGCCCCGGCGCCTGGCCGTCCGGTCCCAAGCGGTTTTCCGGCCACAGCGATTCCAGCGGATACAGATATTCGTCATTCAGACCGCCCGCCATTTGAATGCCGTGCCAGGCCGTCGTGCGCGCCGCCGTGCTCTGCTCCCAGGGAGAAAATGCGCGCGTGTTGTGGCAGAAAGTGCAATTGACGCCGAGCGCATCCGAGATGTGCATCATAAGCGCATAGGTCGCTTCAGTCGCCTCGAAATTCGCCGGCTCGGCCGCCCAGCCATCCATATTCTGAAGGCGGATATTTGAGGCGTTCGCCTGCAGATATGGACCGAACGGATCGGTCGGCAACGACGTATACGCATTGCTCGCCGTGGGCGTGTTCTGATACGGCCGCCCGCCCCCATTCGAATAAGTGGACTCGCCGAGTCCTGCGAAAGACACATTGGCGGGAACCGCGTTTCCGCGGTGGCAGGTGTAACAAGTCACGCCCGTTTCAGCGACATGATCGGACCAGTTCGCATTGATGTGCTGGGTCATCTGAATCATGCGACGGGCGACGACTTTGGTATAAAGCTCGTCGGACGCTAGATTTGTGGGGTTGTGGCAATAATTGCAGCCGCCGGCCATTTCCGGATCGTTGCGCACGTCTTCGGGTACGACCCATTCCGTAATCGCAAGCATCATCCGGTTGAATTCGGACGCCGGCACATTCGCCAGCACCTGCACGTTCTCATAGACCTCGCCAGCGGTTGGGCCCTCCGTATCTTCTTCGTACGGATAAGGCGCCTCGGGGACGTTCTCGTTGACTTCACGCAAATAGTCGATCACGGAGGCGCGCTCGATTTGCGCCATGCCGGAGCCGCGATAGCCGGTCTGCGTCGCTTCGACGGGCGGGGCGTCCCAACCTGCCGTGAAGATCATCGCAAAGGCGAGAAAGAATGCGACGACGCCCGCTAAAATACCTGCCGATTTCATGACCCGCCCCCGTTTGCAAGCGCAGGATCCGACACGCCGGTTTCGGGATAAGCCGGCGCAAAGCCATGCTCAACGCCCCACAAATACCAGTTGTCGACGACCGTGCCGGTAAGAAGAATTCCAATGCCGCCGGTCAGCGTCGTGAGCACGGCGAACCACCAGGCCCAGCGATGGATGGACTCCATCGTTGCGTTGAAACCCATGGTCCAGCGCCAGAACAGGGCTGCGCGCTCCGAAGCGGTGCCGCGATCCGTGATCTGTTCGATTTCACGCTCGCCGCCGAACCGGCTCACCGCCAGAATTGTCGCGCCATGCATCGCAAAGAGAAGCGCTGATCCGTACAGGAACGCGATAGAAAGCATGTGGAACGGATTGTAGAAGAGATTGCCGTAGCGGATCGAGAACGCCGCCGTCCAATCCAGATGCGGGAAAATGCCGAACGGCACGGCCTCGCTCCAGCTTCCCATCATCAGGGGACGAATGAAGCCCAGAACCAGATAGAGCCAAATGCCGGACGCAAACGCCCATGCGACATGCGTTCCCAGACCCAGCGCGATCGCGCGGCGATAAGTCCGCACCCACCAGAGAAGGATCGCCGTGGTCAGGAAGAACCCCGCCATCAGCCACCATCCGCCTTCATCCAGCGGCGGCATGATCGTCAAGCCATGCTCAGGCCGCGGCGGCTCGAGCGCGAGCCAGGGCAATTGGCGCACGAACTGGATCGGGTCCCAGTCGACCGAGGCCCACATATTCAGGCCAATGATCTCAATCGCGATGAAGCCGCAAAGCAGCGAGGCCACGCCCGTCCAGCCGAGATAGATCGGGCCGATCTGGGCATTGCCGATGACGCCGGCGAGATAGGAGAAGAATGGTTTGCCTTCGCGCGGACTGTCGCCGTGCGGCAGAGCCACCCCTTCTTCTACGGGCCCGCGGACCTGCACCTGAGTGAATATGTTCTGATAGGCCGCCATCAGGAGGTCTCCCCGCTAGCTCCAGATCGGAAGGTCAAGCCACCAGTTCCACCACTCGGGCCAGCCGCGCGTCCAGAATGGTCCGCTGATGATGATGCACACAGCGCTCCAGAAACCGGCTGACAGAGCTAGGAACAGGCCGAGCCGGTGGATGCCGAGCGTGCCGATGGAATAGCCCAGCACGTCACGGAAGAACGTGTCCTCGTGCTCGGGCGTTTTCACGACGCCGCCGCGCCCGGGATTGACCGCAGACAGAACGAGCGATCCGTGCAGGGCGAGCGCGAAACAGGTGGTGAAGAAGAACGACACCGCCAGCATGTGCGCCGGGTTATAATGGAAATGCAGATACTGGTATCCGGTGTTCGAGACCCAATCGAGGTGGCTGATGATCCCATACGGAAAACCGTGACCCCACGCGCCCATCAAGAGCGGGCGGATCACGACCAGGCTGACATAAGCGAAAATGGCCACGCCGAATGCGAACGGCACGTGATAGCCCATGCCGAGCTTACGGCAGATTTCAACTTCCCTGAGCGCCCACGAAACGAACGCGCCGACGGCGCAGATCGTAATGATCTGCCATAATCCGCCCTCACGCAGAGGCGCGAAGGCCAGACCGTAGGACAGGTCCGGCGGTGCGATTGAAATCTGCCAGAGGTTCCAGGTGCCGCCGATGGCTGCGCCGTACACGATCAACGCCGTGCCCAGCGCCGCGAAGAATATCGTCGTGACCCCGAAAAAGCCGACAAAGAACGGCCCGACCCAGAAGTCGAACAAGTCGCCGCCGATCAAAGTTCCGCCGCGGACCCGATATTTTCGTTCAAAACTGAGCAGGGCCATTGCCATCACCCTTCCGTGCGCCGCCCGCATGACGGCCGCGTTTCGCCTGTCGGCGAGAACTGTTCAGTAACCGCACCGCCTCGACTTGCCGATGCCTCAGCGCGCCGAGGCGGTGTTCGACCAGTCCGTCAGACGTAGGACGTGTCGGATACGGTCATTTCGACTGCGGATGCATCCGCTGACGCCGAGCCTTCCAGCCAGTTGAAGCGATCCGTGCTCAACAGGATG
>JAUIJZ010000093.1 GCA_030430715.1 Alphaproteobacteria bacterium | reverse complement strand
GAAGGGCGACATGGCCAAGGATCAAGTCAAAAAAGTAGTGCTGGCCTATTCGGGCGGGCTCGATACATCGATCATTCTGAAGTGGCTGGAAGAGACCTATGGCTGCGAGGTGGTGACCTTCACCGCCGATCTCGGCCAGGGCGAAGAGCTTGCGCCCGCGCGCGAAAAAGCCATCGCCATGGGCGTAAAGCCCGAGAATATTTTCATCGACGATTTGCGCGAGGAATTTACCCGCGATTTCGTGTGGCCGATGTTCCGCGCCAACACGGTCTATGAAGGCCAGTATCTGCTCGGCACCTCGATTGCGCGGCCTTTGATCGCCAAGCGGCAGATCGAGATCGCCAACCTCGTTGGCGCCGACGCGGTGTGCCATGGCGCGACCGGCAAGGGGAACGATCAGGTCCGGTTTGAAGTGGCGTATTATGCGCTGAAGCCGGATGTGAAAGTGATCGCGCCGTGGCGCGAATGGGATTTCGAAGGCCGGCCGGCGCTGCTGGATTATGCCCGCAAGCACAACATCCCAATTGCGAAAAACAAAGAGAACGAAGCGCCGTTCTCGATTGATGCGAACCTGCTGCACACGTCATCGGAAGGTTTGGTGCTCGAAGATCCGGACGTTGAAACGCCGGACATCGTGACCAAGCGCGCCGATCGTAGAACGATCACGCCGGAAGAGGCGCCCGATCAGGCGGAGGTGATTTCGCTTACGTTTGAGCGCGGCGATCTGGTCGCGTTCAATGGCAAAGCGATGAAGGCGCATGAGCTGCTGAAAGCGCTCAATGATGTGGGCAAGAAGCACGGCATTGGCGGGCTGGACCTCGTCGAGAACCGCTATGTCGGCATGAAGAGCCGCGGCTATTACGAAACGCCGGGCGGCACGATTTTGTGGCACGGCCATCGCGCGATTGAATCGATCACACTTGATCGCGGGGCGATGCATCTCAAAGACGAGCTGATGCCGAAATACGCCTCGCTGATTTATAACGGCTTCTGGTGGACGCCCGAGCGCATCATGCTGCAAGCGGCGATTGATGCGAGCCAGGAAAGCGTTTCCGGCGAGGTGAAGCTGAAATTGTACAAAGGCGGCGTGCGCACGGTCGGAAGATCGTCGCCGTATTCGCTTTATTCGAAGGCGCTGGTCGGTTTCGACGAAGCGGGCGGCTACAATCAGGCCGACGCCGAAGGCTTCATCAAGCTCAATGCGCTGCGGCTTCGGATTCTTGCCGAGCGCGATAAGAAGCGCGGCAAGAATTAGCAGGTGACGCACGCGCATGGCTAAGGGCGCCGCAAGCATGGCGCTCGCAGCGTGGTGCGTGCGTGTGTCGCCCAGGCGCGCTAACTGGTGTCGAGCTTAGCCCAAGCCGTGTAAGCGGCGGGCAGCAAGTCGGGGATGTACGCGCATGAGCGCGGCGCATGGCGCTGCTTCGGTTCGGGCTCGCGCAGCAAATCCTTGGCCCGCGCGGGCTGGCGCAACAGGCGCCGCAACAAACGCCGCGCAAACGGGATCGGATCGTTATAGGCGCGCACCAAGGCTTCCAGACGCGCCGCCAACGGAAAGCTCGAATAAAAACGCCGCGCGGTTTTCATGTGCGCCATCCGCGCGCCAGCGCCGCTCCCGGCAAAGCAGCGGAACGACACACGCCATTCCGCCGCGTTTTCGATTTGCACGGGCGCGGCTTCGCCCACTGGCGCGCGGCGGCTTTCGCGTGCGCGCGGCGCTTCGCCAGGCCGTGGCAGAGCGGCGGCCTCGATCAGCAAGAGCTGGCGCACGATGGCTTCGCCCGCGCGCAGCCATTCGCAAAACAAGGCGTGCATGTTTTGTGTGAAGACGTGGCGCTGGGCGATGTGTTCAGGCGCGTCGAGGGTTTGCAGCAGCAGCACCACGAACGCACGCGCCGCGCGCCATAGCGCGAGCGGTGCGGAGCGGGGAGCGGTTTCGGGAGCCATGTGTGCGCGTGAGTTTACGCGCGTGGGCGAGGGGCGCGGATAAGTTTGAATCTATTCCCCCTCCCCTGGAGGGGGAGGGGGTTAGGGGGAGGGGTGAGGTGTTGTACGCGCGAGCGCAAGTTCGCCCTGCCGCTCTACATTACCCCCACCCCTGACATCACACCCCCACCCCTGCCCCTCCCCCCTCTAGGGGGAGGGGTTACGCCCCGCACGCATTCAGCACGCGCGCGAGCACGTCATCGTGCGGCAGGCGCGCGACATTACCGGCGGTTTGTACAGCAAAGCCTTGCGTGCTGGTTTTCAGCGTATCGAGGCGCGGATCGTTGGCGGGCGCCTGCGCCACCACGCGCGGCATGTCATAGCCGCCGGGGCGCGCCTCGAAACTGTGATCGCCGCCGGGCGCAAGCAGCGTAATCGCCTGCGTTTGATCGGACGCCATCTCGTTCACATCGGCGAAATGGCGCGCGAGCACGATGCGCGCGCCGTTGCAGGTGATGGAAAAAGCGGCCGGCCCGGCCTCGCCGCCGAACGCGGCGTGCGTCGGCTCGCCATTTGTGTTGTAGGCGCTGCCGCTCCACTGGCCGCTCAGATGCGGATCGGCGGCGACATCGGACCAGCTAAGAGGCCCGCTCGCGTCGCGCGTCGCGGGTGAGGCTTGCGCGGATGGCGTTTCAGGCGCGGGCGCGCTTTCCGGCGCCGGCGGCGTGCAGGCGGCGAGGAGGAGGAGGGGAGGGAGTGAGCGCAGGGAGACGACGAATCTCTTTCTCAGCATACGTGCACCATTTTACACCCCTTGTGCTCTCAACCCAAGAATGTAAATAGAATTGGGTAAGCGGAGGCGTTGATATTCGCGGCTTGAGATTAACCGAAGACGCGGGGGTTGGAGCGCTGATTAGCGCCATGGCTGGCTTTTTTGTCTCGCAGTCAGCGCTTTTTCAAGCAAGCAACGTCATGGACGGTTTTCGAGTTGCTTTGACGCTCACGATATATTTGGGCGTGTTCATTGCTCCGCCGCTTGCTTTCTCCGGCTTTCGAACAGAGCGAAGATTTCGAGACATATCACTTCGCTGGATTTTGGGTGTTGCCTGGATATCTTTGTTTTTGGTCTGCTGGTTTCGGATTGGATATCTCCTACTAGAAACATCTAGCTTGTCGGGTGATCCAGAAATGTATGCAGCCCCAGTGTTGGCTCTGCCTTGGATTTGGGTGGCGATGCACGTGTTCGACGAGGCGCTGGAATTATTTGATAGGTTTACGAGCAATGCTTGACCTTTTCATCGTCATTTTCTTTGTTAGCCTTGCGGCTCTCACCGTCGCGTTGCGCCGCAAAGATGGTAGAGTACGCCGTGACAAGAAAGATGTTCCAACGAGTGTTTCTGTAGCGCTCGATTGGAAACGCGAATCTTCAAACCTTGCACTGATAAAAAAGTCGCAATCGCCCATGATTGGTGTTTCGCACTATCTCGTCACCTCGCGGCTTGTCGAAGAGTACCAGCGTACCTTCAGGGATAATGCCGCGCTTGAGTCGATCGAGAGCTATGTAGTCAAGTTGCAAAAAACATTGTCCGAGAGCAAACATGGAGAAGAAAAAGTACTGCCGCCAATTCAGGTCTCCTCGAAGCGGCGGGGCGAGGCGCTGCACTAAATGTCAGAAGAAAAGCTCACCTCTGAAGGCGTCCGCATCTTTGTATCGCCCAACGCGCTTGATATAGCGGCCGACATACAAAACGTTAGAAGCGGTTCAGTGCTGGCGCCGCTCTCGGGGCGCGCGGAAGACTTTGTGCCTAGTTTAGTTTATCGGCACATTTCAATTGAAGGCACCAAAGGTGTCATCATGAACGCATCTTTGAGTTTGCTCGACATTGCTTTTTTAGCCGAGTCCTTCGCGCAAATGCTCCAAGATGACACTTTGATGTTGACCAAAATGAATTTGCGCATTGCAGGCGAAGAGTCGACTGTTGACTTATTGCAGGAGAGAATTGGCTCCGCTCAAAAGAGCCTTGAGGCAGCAGCGGGTCAAACAAAGCTCCTCCAAACTTGGACGCCTACGCCAGAAGATCTGGCCAAAGCGCGAGGCGAGGCCGACGAAGCGCTTTGAGATCGAATGCGCCCCTGCCAGAGCCGTGACTGAGTGGTCTTAGTCTTTCACCGCGACATCAATCTCGCCGCCGCCGTCGCGGAATTTTTGTGCCATGTCCTGCATGCCGGTCTCGATATCATTTTGGGCGCGCACGGCGTCGCGAATGTCCTGCGTGATTTTCATCGAGCAAAATTTCGGTCCGCACATGGAGCAGAAGTGCGCCGTCTTGTGCGCTTCCTTCGGCATGGTCTCGTCGTGATAGGCGCGCGCCGTATCGGGATCGAGGCCGAGATTGAACTGATCCTCCCAGCGGAATTCGAAGCGCGCGCGTGAGAGCGCGTCGTCGCGCAGGCGCGCATACGGATGGCCCTTGGCGAGGTCGGCGGCGTGCGCGGCGAGTTTGTAGGTAATGACGCCGGTCTTCACGTCGTCGCGGTCGGGCAGGCCCAAATGCTCCTTCGGCGTGACGTAGCAGAGCATGGCCGTGCCGAACCAGCCGATCATGGCCGCGCCAATGGCCGAGGTGATGTGGTCATAGCCGGGCGCGATGTCGGTGGTCAGCGGGCCGAGCGTGTAGAAGGGCGCCTCGCCGCAGGCTTTGAGCTGCTTGTCCATATTGGCTTTGATCTTGTGCATGGCCACGTGGCCGGGGCCTTCGATCATCACCTGCACGCCATGCTTCCACGCGATCTGCGTGAGCTCGCCCAGCGTTTCGAGTTCGGCGAATTGGGCCGCGTCGTTTGCGTCTGCAATGGAGCCGGGGCGCAGGCCGTCGCCGAGCGAGAAGCTCACATCATAGGCGCGCATGATCTCGCAAATTTCCTCGAAGTGTTCGTAGAGGAAGCTCTCTTTGTGATGCGCGAGGCACCATTTGGCCATGATCGAGCCGCCGCGCGAGACGATGCCGGTGACGCGCGATGCGGTGAGCGGAATGAAGGGCAAGCGGACGCCGGCATGCACGGTGAAATAGTCGACGCCCTGTTCGGCCTGCTCGATCAGCGTGTCTCTGTACACTTCCCAGGTCAGATCTTCGGCCACGCCGCCGACTTTTTCGAGCGCCTGATAGATCGGAACGGTGCCGATCGGGATCGGCGCGTTGCGGATGATCCAGTCGCGGATGTTGTGGATGTTGCGGCCGGTGGAGAGGTCCATCACCGTGTCGGCGCCGTGGCGGATGGCCCAGACCATCTTGTCGACCTCTTCGGCCATGGAGGAGGTGACGGCGCTGTTGCCGATATTGGCGTTGATCTTCACGAGGAAGTTGCGGCCGATGATCATCGGCTCGAGTTCGGCATGGTTGATGTTGGCCGGGATGATGGCGCGGCCGCGCGCGATTTCCTCGCGCACGAATTCGGGCGTGACGAAGTCGGGGATGGCGGCGCCGAAGTCTTCTCCATCTCTGATGAAGGCGCTGCCGGCTTCGCGGCGCATGTTCTCGCGGATGGCGACGTATTCCATTTCCGGCGTGATGATGCCGCGCCGGGCGTATTCGAGCTGCGTGACGCACGCAGTGCCCTTGGCGCGCAGCACGCGCGGTTGTTTGGGAAATGGCGGGGTCAGCTTTTCGGCCGAGACGTTGCCGTTGTCTTCGTCCTTCACCGCGCGGCCGTCGATCTCCTCGACGTCGCCGCGCGCCTTGACCCATTTTTCTCTGGTGCGGAGCAATCCGCTCTCAATGTCGATCTTGGCGGTGGGATCGGTGTAGGGCCCGGACGGATCATAGATCGTCACCGGCGGTTCGTTGGCGCTCGGATGCGGCAGCACTTCGCGGAACGGCACGCGCAGATCGGAATGCGCGCAGCCGCTCGCATAGACTTTGCGCGAGCCCATCAGCGGGCCAGTGGTGACTTGCGGCGTGAATGCGGCTTGGTTTTCGGGCTTATTCATCTTGTGTCCTCCCTACGCCGGTGTGAGCCGGATCAGGTTCTACGGGTCGCAGGGCTACCTGCCTCTCAGCCGCTGGTCGCATTCAGGCGAAGTGGGGACCGGTTCGGCGCCCGGAATGCGACCAATTTTGGTTGGCGCGCGCTCGGACGGGAAACCGGCATCCACTTTCCCTGAGCGCGCGCTGTGCGGCCCCCCGGGTGAAGCGTCGAGATGTAGGCCTAAGCCGCGTCCTTGGCAAACCAGCCGGCCCAGGTGAGCCAGGCGCCGAGCAGTAGCGCGATCACGCCCGCGATCAGCGCGCCGGGGCCGAGATTGAGCAATGTGTTGGCGAGCCCGGCCAGGAAACTCGGGGCCAGCATCAGCAAAACGCCGCGTAAAATGGTGAGCAGCCCGATCAGTGAGACGGCGATGGCGACGGCGCTCGACCAATGATGGTGCGCGGCGAACAGGATAAGGCCGACGATCAGCGCGAACAGGCCGGTGATGAAGGACAGCGCGCCGTCCTGCAGGATGGCCGGCATCATCAGCAGGATGTCGTTCATGCGGACGACGACGATGGCGCCGACAATGATCATGAGCGGGCCGATCACGCGGGCGCAGAAGCGTGTCGTGGCGGCTTGGGATTCGGTCATGTGATGGCTCCGGGTTGGACCAACGTAAAATAGCGTATGTTTATCTATTTGCCCGTGAGCACCGATGCGCCGAAGGTTCAGATGGCGCGCGATTTTGCTCCTATCGCACTGACCACCTGAGGGAGTGTACCTACTAGAACCTCACGGCTGGCTGGCGCTGCACCTGCCAATCAAGCGGGCTTGGTTGTTTTGCAGCGGCCACACGTAGCCGCGGCACGAGAGAGGGACGCTCAAAGCTAGCAAGTCGCGTCCCTCGGAGATCGATTGATCTGTAGAGTCCTGGATCAGCGCGACTTCACGAAATGCATGTGGAGGTAGCTCCCAGCGAGGTATTATGCCTGCAGGACGGACGGGCGGGACAAGGGGCCTTTCGCACAAAAACATCGTTCGCTCGAATGGATCGGTCCATGCGCAGCCATGAGCTTGGGGTTCAAAAGTCACGGCGACCTCGCGCATGCTATTCATTCGCTGAAAATCACGAATTCTTTGGCGCTCCGCAATAAGGCCTCTCGGCGAGTCCTGTTGAGGCGTGCCATTAGACGCGGTTGATGAAGTATGCTCGAGTGCCGTTTGCGGACGTGTCGATGGCTCTGAGCGCCTCTGATCTCTGGAAGCCCTTTGGCGATGTTCCACGGATATTGCTTGTTGCTGCTGCGGGCGCGTCACAACGCCGTCACGATCAGATGCAGATCGTGGCGCGTCGTCTCCGCTGCCGGCAACAAGGCTTATAAAGATAAATCCAACAAAGCCGACCCCAAGCAGCGCCCCCAATGGATTGCCGCCGCCCTTTCCGCGGCGGCCCTTGGCTTGCCTCCGCGCGTTCCGACCTTGGGGCGGGCGCCGCTTTGTTTGCTTCGGGGGTGAGGAATAGATTGTGCGCTCAATATACCCTTTGCCCCAGCACCCTCCACAAGGATGGTCGGAGTCAGGGAAAACTTTTCCTGTGCCGTAGCACTCAGGACATTGGACTCGCTCTGTTCGCATCAATCCCACGATAAAGCTTGCGGGAAAGCATAGCTGTACACTGAGAATTTCTCCAGGCGTAATCGATTGCCGGTGCGACTACGTCTTGGGCGAAGCTGTAGTTGAGGGCGCGACTTCAGGGGGTTTTGCGCCATTTTTCGCCGGCGGCCCGAAGCTGACGACCGTATCGCCCGGCCCGGCTTTGACGCGCTCGCGTGTGGTCGAGAAGTTGAGGCGTTTGTCGGCTTTGAGCAGAAAGAGCACTTTGGTGGCCGGATCGCGCGAGGCGAGATAGGCTTCGTAATCGAATTCCTCGGAGAGGCGCGTTTTTGAAAACGTCCAGCCTTCGCGTTGCAGACGCATCAATTCGTAATAGCCGGTGCCTTCGCGAAACAGCGTGCGCCCGCCGACGGTGAAGTTGAGCTGGTGACGCTCGGCGCGCTCGGGGCTTTCCTCGCCATATTGCGTGCGCATGCGGCCAAGCTGGAATGTGCTGGAGCGGCCGATCTTCGGGCCAAGATCGGTGCAGACAAGCGCGTTATAGGCGTCATTGTCGGTGGCGGCGATCAGCGCGCCGAACTGGGAAAGATTGAAATGGTGTTCGGCGGATTCCGAAAGAATCTCGCCATAGAAAACCGGCGCGCCTTCGCGGCGTGCGCGGGCGATGCGATTCCAATTTGTGTCGGCGATCAGCACGGGCATGCCGAGCTCTTTCACGGTCGCGGCAAGGGCGGCGGTCCAGGGCGAGCCGCCGATCAGCAGGAGCCCCGGCGGATCGCGTGACGTGAGCCCGAGCGCAACGGATAGCGGCCGGATCGAAAAGCCGTGCAGCATCACGGTTGCGACGACGACGAGAAAGGCGAGCGGGACGATGCGGTCGGCGTCGGTGAAGCCGTGATCGGAAAGCGCTTGCGCGAACAGCCCCGAGACAGCAACGGCGACGACGCCGCGCGGCGCGATCCAGGCGGTGATGAGGCGTTCGCGCCATGTGAGCTGCGTGCCCCAGGTCGAGGCGAACACGACGATTGGCCGGATGACGAAGAGCAGCGCGCCGAGGAAGAGCACGTCGCGCAGGCCGATGCGGGTGATGTCGGCGAGGCTGGTGGACGCGGTGAGCACGATGAACAGGCCGGACACCAGCATCACTGTGATGACTTCCTTGAAGCGGCGCAGTTCTTCGAGGCTGGCGAGGCGTGTATTGGCGAGGATCACGCCCATCGCCGTGACCGTGAACAACCCCGCTTCTTCGAGAATGAGGTTGGTAAGGACGAAGCCGAGCAGAACGGCGACGATCAGCAGAGGCGCTTTCAGGAATTCCGGCGTCAGCCCGCGAATGAAGAGCAGCGCCGTGCCGCGCGCGAGCACGAACGCAATCACCGAACCGATGAGGATGGCGCCGCCGAGGCGGATCACGACCTCGGTGAGCGCCTGGCCTTCGGCCAGAGCGACCGCCGCTTCATAGGCGATCACCGCGAACAGGGCGCCGATCGGGTCGGCGATGATGGCTTCCCAGCGCAGCAATGAAGCGGGCCGTTGCGGCAAACGCACCTGACGCAGCAGCGGCATGATCACGGTGGGGCCGGTGACGACCATGATGCCGGCGAATACGGCCGCGGTCGGCGCGCTCAAACCGGCAAGATAATAGGCGGCGAGAAAGCCAAGCCCCCAAGTGGCCGGCGCACCGTACAAGATCATGCGGCGCACGGCGGGCGCGGTCTCGCGGATTTCGCGCAGGTTCAATTGCAGGCCGCCTTCGAACAAAATGATGGCGACGGCAATGGAGACGAGCGGCGAGAGCAGGTCGCCGAAGGTTTCCTGCGGATCGATGAGTCCGGAAACAGGACCGGCGAGGAAGCCGGCGGCGAGCAGAAGAACGATAGCCGGCAATTGCGTGCGCCACGCGACCCATTGCGCGCCAATACCGAGCACGCCGATCAGGGCAAAGGCGAGGACTGCTTCCGTCATATGGTCGGGATCACCTGAAACGCTCCGGGTCGACTTCGATCCATAACGCTTCAGCGCGCGCTATGACGGCGCCGGTCTCGTCATAAATTGCGCTGGCGGCGCTATGTTTCTTGCCCTCTGCGCTGAGCGGCCAGGCGGCGACGGTCAGCTGTTCGCCGGGTTTGGGGCGCCGGCCTATCGCTGCGGTGAGGCGGCCGAGCACGGCCATCAGATCGCCGGCATTCGGCAGCGCCCAATAGGACGGACAATCGAGCGCGGCCCAAAGAAATTCCGCGCCGATCATGCCGTCCTTTGCGGCGAGTTCAGCGGCGGGCGTCCACGGCGCGGCGGTGAGGCCTTCGCGAACCGGTCCGTTGAAAATGCGAAGGCCATGCGGGTTGTTTTGTCCGCAGACGAAGCAGCCGGGAAAAGTATGGCGCGTATGGCCGAGAAAATTTTGCGCGGCGCGTGTGGCGCCGGCGCGATCTGGTGCGGGCGGCGCGGTCAGATCGAGCGCGGCAGGCTTGGCGATGGCGACGTCTTTGTCTGCGTAACGCAGCACCACGCGCGCATCCTCGCGCACGACATCAAGCGCTGTATCGAGCGGCGGCGGCGCGCGCAGCGAGACTTCCGCGGGCCCGTCGATAAAGTGTGCGGCGAGGCCGCACGTATAGCCGCCATTGCCGGATTTAGGCGGGCCGTTATAGCGCGCGGCGATCGTGACGGTTTCGGACATAGGGGGAGTGTGAAGCATTGGCGCGTTAGTGCAATGCTTCTCGTGTGGACGCGCGCCATATTCCGTGTTCGCGCGGCTGGACTATGCCGTGGCTTCGCTCGCCGCCGGATCTTCTCCGCAATAGGTCTGATTGCGTCCGCGCCCTTTGGCCTCGTAGAGGTTGGCGTCGGCGCGCTTGAACAGATCCCCGCAGCTCTCGCCATGCTCGTAGGATGCGACGCCGATTGAAACGGTGATCTTGCCCAGATTTTGCTGCGTGGAGCGCCGCGTGAGTGCTTTGCTGCCGATGGCGAGACGTAAATTGTTCGCGATCTCGGCGGCCTCGCCGAGCGCAGTGCGCGGCATAATGATGGCGAATTCTTCGCCGCCATAGCGCGCGACCAGCCAATCGATCCGCGCATGAGAGCTCAGAACATGAGCGACGTAACGAAGAACCTGGTCGCCAACCGAATGCCCCCAGCGATCATTCACCTGTTTAAAATAATCGATGTCGCAGAGCATGAGACTCAGCGCTGTCTGCTCGGCGTTAGCGCTTTCCGTGCGCTGGCGCAGAATCTGATCGAATTGGCGCCGGTTTCCCAGGCCTGTGAGGCTATCGGTGAGCGCTTGTGCCTTGGCGGTGCTAAGTTCGCTTTGAAGCGCGTCGATCTGACGGGCGGATTCTTCCAGCGCACGCGCCAGATCGGCGCTGCGCGAGGCCATGTCCTGGGTTTCGCGCGCAATGTTTGACGCGACCCGCTTCACGTCTTCCGCATCGGCGCTCGTCTCGAGCAACTCGGCGGCGCCGTGCAGGGATTGGGAAAAGGCGACGGTTTCAACGCTGCCTTTGCGGATGCTGGCGGAGGCCTTTGTTAATTCTTGCGCGGCGGTTTCGCCGGCGTGAATGACCTGCCAGGAAAGCCGGGAGGGCGAACAAAATTTCTCGAATAGAATTTCGTTCTGTTCGTCAGTGAAGGTGTCGCCGGTTGCGATCAGGCGGTCGATTTCCCGGTTGAGCTCGGGATTTGTGCCGGCCGCATAGGTGGCCCAGATTTCATAATTCGCCGGGTGCGTGGGGATGTGCCGCGCCTTGAGGGCGTCCACCGTTTCGAGAGCGAGCGATACGCCCAAATCGCCGCGATACGGATTGAGCCAAGTCTGAGTCGTCGCGTTCAACCGTCGTCCCCCGTTAGGAAGCGCCGGCGTTCGACCAGAAGATGCGCCCGGTTCGCAGACCGAATCTCGCTTCCAGCTACAAGCCGAACATCACACCCGGCAGGAAGCTACTACAAATTTGATGTGTAAAATTTGTAGTGCTCAGCTTATGAGGTGGTATTGTGTGATGCACTAAGAAAAACGATGAGTGTGGTGCATGGACAAAACCAATCGCGAGATCGCCATTGCTTTGGGCGAAGC
>JAUIJZ010000005.1 GCA_030430715.1 Alphaproteobacteria bacterium | reverse complement strand
GTGGATGGAAAGCCACGCCAGAGCAGGTGATAGCCCTGTAGCAGTAAATCTAGACAAGGACTCGAGTAGGGCGGGACACGTGCAATCCTGTCTGAACATGGGGGGACCACCCTCCAAGCCTAAGTACTCCTCTGCGACCGATAGTGAACAAGTACCGTGAGGGAAAGGTGAAAAGCACCCCGACGAGGGGAGTGAAATAGTACCTGAAACCGAATGCCTACAAGCAGTCAGAGCCCTTCGGGGTGATGGCGTACCTTTTGTATAATGGGTCAGCGACTTAGTGTGGCGAGCAAGCTTAAGCCGGTAGGTGTAGGCGCAGCGAAAGCGAGTCTGAACAGGGCGTTCAGTTCGTCGCATTAGACCCGAAACGCGTTGATCTACCTATGAGCAGAGTGAAGGTGCGGTAACACGCACTGGAGGCTCGAACCCTTTAGTGTTGAAAAACTATGGGATGACTTGTGGGTAGGGGTGAAAGGCCAATCAAAACGCGTGATAGCTGGTTCTCCGCGAAAACTATTGAGGTAGTGCGTCGATGCGATCACCGCAGGGGGTAGAGCACTGGATGGGCTAGGGGGACTCACCGTCTTACCAAACCTAACCAAACTCCGAATACCTGCGAGTGCAGCACGGCAGACAGACGGCGGGTGCTAACGTCCGTCGTCAAGAGGGAAACAACCCTAACCATCAGCTAAGGCCCCCAAGTAATGGCTAAGTTTGAAAGGATGTGGGTGTGCATAGACAACCAGGAAGTTGGCTTAGAAGCAGCCATCCTTTAAAGAAAGCGTAACAGCTCACTGGTCAAGCGCACCTGCGCCGAAAATGTAACGGGGATTAAGCCATTCGCCGAAGCTATGGGTGTGTAGTAATACACGCGGTAGCGGAGCGTTCTGTAAGCCTGTGAAGGTGAACCGTAAGGTTTGCTGGAGGTATCGGAAGTGAGAATGCTGACATGAGTAACGACAAACAGAGTGAGAGACTCTGTCGCCGAAAGACCAAGGGTTCCTGTTCAATGTTAATCAGAGCAGGGTTAGCCGGCCCCTAAGGCGAGGCCGAAAGGCGTAGTCGATGGGAAGCACGTGAATATTCGTGCGCCAGCGGATGTGTGACGAATGACGGAAGTTGTGTGCGGCAGTTGGTGTCCAAGCGCAGCCTAGTCGTTCCAGGAAATAGCCTCCGCATAGACCGTACCCGAAACCGACACAGGTGGTCAGGTAGAGAATACCGAGGCGCTTGAGAGAACTACTGCGAAGGAACTCGGCAAATTGCCCTCGTAACTTCGGAAGAAGAGGGACTGATCTCACGCAAGTGGGCGTCAGTGACACAAGCCAGGGGGTGGCGACTGTTTATCAAAAACACAGGGCTCTGCGAAGCCGCAAGGCGACGTATAGGGTCTGACTCCTGCCCAGTGCCGGAAGGTTAAGAGGAGAGGTGCAAGCCTTGAATTGAAGCCCCGGTGAACGGCGGCCGTAACTATAACGGTCCTAAGGTAGCGAAATTCCTTGTCGGGTAAGTTCCGACCTGCACGAATGGAGTAACGACTTCCCCGCTGTCTCCGCAGTAGACTCAGTGAAATTGAATTCTCCGTGAAGATGCGGAGTTCGCGCGGCTAGACGGAAAGACCCTGTGAACCTTTACTGCAGCTTCGCAGTGGCGTCATCGACGGTTTGTGTAGAATAGGTGGGAGGCTTTGAACCTTGGGCGCTAGCTCGAGGGGAGCCACCGGTGAAATACCACCCTGACTTTCGATGACGTCTAACCGCGACCCCTTATCGGGGTCCGGGACCCTGCGTGGCGGGCAGTTTGACTGGGGCGGTCGCCTCCCAAAGAGTAACGGAGGCGCGCGATGGTAGGCTCAAGCCGGTCGGACATCGGCTGTTGAGTGCAATGGCATAAGCCTGCCTGACTGCGAGACTGACGAGTCGAGCAGAGACGAAAGTCGGTCATAGTGATCCGGTGATCCCGTGTGTGGAGGGTCATCGCTCAACGGATAAAAGGTACTCCGGGGATAACAGGCTGATCGCCCCCAAGCGTCCATAGCGACGGGGCGGTTTGGCACCTCGATGTCGGCTCATCACATCCTGGGGCTGGAGAAGGTCCCAAGGGTATGGCTGTTCGCCATTTAAAGTGGTACGTGAGCTGGGTTCAGAACGTCGTGAGACAGTTTGGTCCCTATCTACCGTGCGTGTTGGAAACTTGAGAGGATCTGTCCCTAGTACGAGAGGACCGGGATGGACGCACCTCTGGTGCACCAGTCGTCATGCCAATGGCGCAGCTGGGTAGCTAAGTGCGGACGGAATAAACGCTGAAAGCATCTAAGCGTGAAATCCCCCTCAAAACCAGGTTTCCCTTGAGAGCCGTAGTAGACCACTACGTTGATAGGCCAGGTGTGGAAGTCCCGCGAGGGATGAAGCTGACTGGTACTAATAGCTCGATCGGCTTGAACGATCGTATGTTCATGCACGGCGACAATTGCGTCGCCGTCACATGAAGCCAATTGAACGCAACAGACGATGTCGCTCTTGTACAAGAACTTCGCGCGCGCCGCGCCGACCTGGCGGCTATGCCGGGGGTTCCCCACCCGATCCCATCCCGAACTCGGAAGTTAAGTCCCCCAGGGCCAATGGTACTATGTCTTAAGGCATGGGAGAGTAGGTCGCTGCCGGGTCTGCCCGGCGTGCGTGAAATGAAAGTCCGAGAGCTTCCCAAAGTCCAGAACCCTCATCACAATGGACGGCTTCGGCCGTGATGTTCTCGGCCGCGCAAACACGCGGCCGTTTGCATATATGACGAAGGAATTGATCTGAGCTGACGCGGGATGGAGCAGCCCGGTAGCTCGTCAGGCTCATAACCTGAAGGTCGTAGGTTCAAATCCTACTCCCGCACCCAAAAGTGTCTCAGATCACAAGGCCCCGCCAGAAATGGCGGGGCCTTTGCTATTGCGCGCGCGCTGATCTTATCTCGCGCTAGAGCTCGTTTGGCGCTGCGCGGCAAAGGCGCCAGAGTGCGCTTAATGAAAGCTGCATACATTCAAGACGGCCGGGTGCAGGTAGGGGACATGCCTGAACCTACGCCGGCAAAGGGACAAGCGCTGGTACGTACGCATCGCTGTGCGCTCTGCGCATCCGATGCGCATTTTCTCCATTCCGGTCCGAGCATTGTTGCGCTCTCGAAGACGCATGGCGGGCCATATGCGCAGATTGATCTCTCTCGACCGTTTGTACCGGGCCACGAATATGTCGGTGAAATTGTTGATTATGGTATTGGCAGCCGCAAACCGATCGCGATTGGCCGCAGGGTCACATCAATCCCGATCATGCGTCAGGGCGGGGCTCATCTGATCGTCGGCTTCAACAATGAATGCCCCGGCGGCCTCGGTGAATACATGCTGCTCGACGAAGACATGATGTTGGAAGTGCCAGAAGATATTGACGACGAGCTAGCTGCGATGACCGAGCCGCTCGCAGTTGGCCTTGAACACGCGCGCCGGGGCAAACCGACAAGCGAAGATACGGCGTTTGTTATTGGCTGCGGCGCGATCGGGCTTGGTGTGATCGCCGGCCTCAAGTTGATGGGCGTTGGCCCTATCGTTGCGGCGGATTTTCATGCATCGCGTCGCGATGCGGCGCTCAAAATGGGCGCGGACATTGCCATCGATCCAAAACAGCAATCACCATATGAGCCCTTGCCGGATTTGCGGCAGCGGCGCGTGAATCTCATCTATGAATGCGTTGGCGCGCCTGGCCTGCTGCAGCAGATCATCAGCGCCGCGCCATTTGAAGCGCGCATCGTCATGGGCGGATATTGCATGGAGCCGGAGCAGCTCCTTGTGTTCGCGGCGCAAAACAAGCGGCTGACAATCATGTTTGCAGCTGGCGAGGAGCAACAAGATATGGAGTTAGCTCTGCGCTCGATCGCTGACGGGAAGATCGCGGTGGCGTCATGGATTGGCGCACGTATTGGGCTATCCGGTGTTGCGGATGCTCTGGCGGATATGTCTGGCCCGAAGGCGCCGATCCGCTGCGTGGTCGATCCGCGCACGATGTAAGCTTGCCCTCAGCGCTCTGTATGTTAGCTCGAAGTGCGAATGGAGGCGTCGATGCAAGGCAAGGTTATCGTCATCACGGGTGCATTCGGCGTTCTGGGGCGCGCGGCGACAGCGTGCGCGAATGAGATGGGCGCCAGGGTTGCACAGATTGATTACGCGCCGGCGCCGGCTGGCGCCGATGAACTCACGCAGGGCGGGGTCGATCTCAGCAAGGCCGATGCTGCAGCCAAAGCGATCGTGGCGGTGAAAGAAAAGGCCGGCCAGATCGATGCGCTGCTAAACATTGCCGGCGGTTTTGTTTGGACAACCGTTGCCGATACAGATGAGGCGGTGTGGCAGCGCATGTTTACGCTCAATCTGCAAACGGCCGTCAATGCGTGTCGCGCCGCGGCGCCGTATCTGACGGAAGCGGAGGGCGCCATTGTCAATGTCGGCGCGTTTGGCGCGCTGAAGGCCGCCGCCGGCATGAGTCCTTACACTGCGTCGAAATCTGGCGTGCACAAGCTGACAGAAAGCTTGGCGGAGGAATTGAAAGGCAAAGTGCGCGTGAACGCGGTGTTGCCGTCGATCATTGATACGCCCACAAACCGCAAAGACATGGCCGAAGCGGACTTCAGCGCGTGGGTGCAACCGTCTGATCTGGCAAAGGTGATGCTGTTTTTGGCTTCAGACGATGCACGCGCAATTACTGGCGCGCTTTTGCCTGTCACTGCGAAAACCTGATCAGGGCGTCGCGCGCCGCAGCTCCTTCAAGATCGCGTCGCCCATGGCGCGGCAGCCAAGCGTGCCGCCCAGATCGGCCGTGCGCGCGCCGCCTTCTAGCGCTGCTTCGACAGCGCGATCGAGGGCTTCCGCTTCTGCGCCAAGGCCAAGGCTGAACCGAAGCATCATCGCCGCAGAGAGCACAGAACCGATCGGATTAGCTTTGTCTTGGCCGGCAATGTCGGGCGCCGAACCGTGCACGGGTTCATAGAGCCCAAGGCCGCCGGCGCCGAGCGATGCGGATGAGCCGAGGCCGATCGAGCCGCCGAGCACGGATGCTTCGTCAGAAAGAATATCGCCAAACATATTTTCAGTAAGGATCACGTCATAGGCGCGTGGATGACGGATCAGATTCATCGACATTGAGTCGACGAGTTGGTGCTCAAGTTCAACGTCCGGAAAATCCTTGGCGACAGCATTGACAGTTTCACGCCAAAGTCGGCTCGTTTCCATCACATTGGCTTTGTCGACGGAGGTGACTTTCCTACGCCGCGCCTGCGCCGCGATGAAGGCGGCGCGCGCAATGCGTTCAATTTCACCGGCGCTATAAACGCAAAGGTCGCTGGCGCGGTCACCCTCGCGCTTCTTCTCGCCGAAATAAACGCCGCCGGTCAGTTCGCGGAACATGACGAAGTCGACGCCGTCCACGATGTCGCGTTTGAGCGGCGAAGAATCGGCAAGGCAGGAGAAGACGCGCGTCGGGCGCAAATTCGCGAACAGGCCGAGGGCTTTGCGGATGCCGAGCAAGCCTTGTTCAGGACGCTTGGGCTGGCCGTCCCATTTGGGGCCGCCTACGGCGCCGAGAAACACGGCGTTTGCAGATTGGCAAGCTGTGGTGGTTGCATCGGGTAATGGCTCGCCGGTTGCGTCGATCGCGGCGCCGCCGATGAGGTGGTCTTCAAATGTGAATTTGTGACCGTAGATCTCGCCAACAGTCATAAGCACGTCGCGCGCGACACCGGCTACTTCCGGTCCAACGCCGTCGCCCGGCAGCAATACGATTTTCATGCGGATTCCAATCCGTTTTCGCGCTCGAATGTTTCGACCGCGACGATGCGATCGACCATCCAGCCGAGATTGTCCACGCCTTCGAGCAAGCAACGGCGCGCGAAGGGCTCGACCTTGAACCCCACGACATGATTGCCGAAGCGCAATTCGTTGTTTTCGAGATCGATTGTCACTTCCGCGCCGGGACGCGCGAGTAGTTTTTCGTGCGTTTCCTTATCAACCTGAATGGGCAGCAAGCCGTTCTTCAGTGCATTCGAGGTGAAGATGTCGGCGATGGTGGTCGAGACCACTGCGCGAAATCCATAATCGAGCAGCGCCCACGGCGCGTGCTCTCGGGATGAACCGCAGGCAAAATTATCGCCAGCCACCAAAACGCGATGCGACTCGGCATCAACGGTGTTGAGCTCCACACCGGCCAGCGGCTTTCCGTCAGCCTTATAGCGCCAATCATAGAATGCCGACTTGCCAAGACCCTCGCGCGTTGTCGTCGTGAGGAAGCGCGCGGGAATGATTTGGTCGGTATCGATGCTCTTCTGCGGCAGCACCACGGTTTGCGACGTCAGAACTTTGAAGGGCTCAGGCATGGGCGACCTCCTCAGCGTAAGCACGCGGGTCGGCGATATGACCGGCAATCGCCGTCGCCGCAGCAGTGGCGGGGCTGACGAGAACAGTTCGCGCGCCCTTGCCTTGGCGGCCTTCGAAGTTCCGGTTGGATGTCGAAACCGCGAGCTGACCGGGTTGCACCATGTCACCATTCATGGCGATGCACATCGAGCAGCCGGGCAGGCGCCATTCGGCGCCCGCAGCTGTGAAGACTTTGTCCAAGCCTTCCGCTTCCGCAGCGCGTTGCACCGCAACCGATCCAGGCACGACGAGCACGCGTACGCCGTCCTTCACGCGCCGGCCGCGCATGATGTTTGCGGCGGCGCGCATATCGGTCATGCGCCCATTGGTGCAGCTGCCAATGAATACAACATCGACTGGATGTCCGGTGGTCGGTTCATTGGCTGCGAACCCCATATAGCTGAGTGCGCGTTGATCGTTCTCATTGCGCGGCGCAGGAGCGGGGGCGCCTACCGCCGCGCCCGCGTCTGGTGTTGTGCCCCATGTCGCCATCGGTGCGATCTTCGAACCGTCGAGGCGCACTTCCTTATCGAAAAGCGCGCCGTCATCGGTCTTGAGTGAAAGCCAACGCTCGGCCGCTTGCTCGAACGCTTCGCCTTTAGGCGCATATTTGCGTCCCCGGACCCACTCGACCGTTTTGGCATCGGGCGCGACCATGCCGCAACGCGCGCCAGCTTCGATCGACATGTTGCACAGCGTCATGCGGCCTTCCATGTCGAGCCCGCGCACAGCTTCGCCGGCATATTCGAGTGCATAGCCGGAGCCGCCGCCGAAGCCGATTTCAGCGATGATGGCGAGCGCCATGTCTTTCGCCGATACGCCGGGCCGCAGATTGCCATCGACCGTCACGCGCATGCGCTTAGGCTTACGCTGCAAGAGACATTGCGTTGCGAGCACGTGGCCCACTTCAGATGTGCCAATGCCAAATGCGATGGCGCCGAAAGCACCGTGCGTGGCGGTGTGGCTATCGCCGCACACAACGACTTGCCCTGGCTGAGTAAGGCCTAGCTCGGGCGCCATAACGTGCACGATGCCGCGATCGTCGCTGTCCCAGCCTGCGAGCGTGATGCCATGCTTGGCGCAATTGCGCTCCAGCGTTTCGACTTGGCTCTCGGCCTGTTTGGTCACGTAAGGACGAAGCCCTTGCGCGTTTGGCGGCAATGTTGGCGTCGAGTGATCGAGTGTTCCGAAGGTTCGGTCGGGACGGCGCACTTTCAGGCCGCGCGATTCGATTTCCGCAAACGCCTGCGGGCTTGTGACTTCGTGAATGAGATGCAAATCGACATAAAGCAGGCCAGGGGCGTCCGACGTTTCCGGCGTGACGATTCTGGACTCCCATACTTTGTCGAACAGCGTTTTGGGCGTCGTGCGCGGTTCGTTAGGCGACATTGACGCCTCCGCTGCGCACGCCCGTCACCGCTTGCAGGCGGTTGAGCGCGGCAACATATGCGCGGGCGCTGGCGACCAGCGTATCCGCATCGGCAGCACGCCCTGAAGCAGAACGGCCGTTGGCGGATAAACGCACGTTCACAGTAGCCTGTGCGTCGGTGCCTTCTGTGACGGCTTGAACTTGGTAGAGTTCCAAAACCGCCTCGTGTGGCGCGGCCGCGCGGATCGCATTGAAGATCGCATCGACGGGGCCATTGCCACGCGCCGTCTTCCAGATGTTTTCACCATCGACCTTTAGGTCAATTTCCGCCGTTTGCGGGCCGTCGGTGCCAGCGACAACGCGTAGGCGCGCGACCTGTATGGCGTCGTCTGCATGCGCGATTTGGTCGTCGACAAGAGCGATGATGTCCTCATCAAACACTTGCTTCTTGCGGTCGCACAGATCCTTGAAGCGGACGAAGGCGTCGATCAAGCCGTTGTCGCTCAGCGTGTAGCCTAATTCCTCCAGCTTCTTCTTGAAGGCATGCTTTCCGGACAGCTTGCCCATCACCAGATTAGTATGGCCTTGGCCGACATCCTCGGGGCGCATGATCTCGTAAGTTTGCGCGTTTTTCAGCATGCCATCTTGATGGATACCGCTTTCGTGGCTGAACGCATTCTTACCGACAATGGCCTTGTTGTATTGGATCGGAAATCCGGTGATGCGCGAAACGGCCTGGCTGATACGGGTCAGTTGCGGGGAATCAACGCGTGTTTCAAAAGGCATTGCATCGCCACGCACACGCATGGCCATGACGATTTCTTCCAAGGCCGCATTGCCGGCGCGCTCGCCCATGCCGTTGATTGAGCACTCAATCTGACGTGCGCCCGCGCGCACGCCCGCCAAGGAATTAGCGACGGCCAGCCCCAAATCATTGTGGCAGTGGGTTGAGAAGATCACTTTGTCGGCGCCGGGCACGTTAGTGATCAAATCTTTGATCAATTCCGAATACTCGTCTGGATAGGAATAACCGACCGTATCCGGGATATTGATGGTGCCGGCGCCGGCTTTGATCGCGGCCTCAACGCATTGCTTCAGGAAATCGCGCTCAGTTCGAGTGGCGTCCTCTGCGCTCCATTCGACGTCATCCACCAAGCTGCGTGCTAAGGTCACGCTAGAAGTGACATGCTCTAAAACCTGATGAGCTTCCATCTGCAGCTTGTGCTTGCGATGGATCGGCGAGGTGGAGATGAATGTGTGAATGCGGCCGCGTTTGGCGTGACGAACTGCCTCGGCGCAGCGGCGAATGTCCTTTTCGTTTGCGCGCGACAGCCCCGCGACGGTGGCGTTCTCGCAAATGCTGGCAACGGCTTTCACCGCTTCGAAATCACCGACCGACGAAGCAGGAAAACCGGCTTCGATGATGTCGACGCCGATTTGGTCGAGCAGGCGGCCTAACTCAATTTTGTTGTCCAGCGACATGGCCGCGCCAGGCGATTGCTCGCCGTCGCGCATGGTGGTGTCGAAGATGAATATGCGGTCTTTGTTGTCTTGGGTTTTGCTTACGGATGACATGATGCAGACTCGGATACATAAATAACTTGGAAGGGCGGCGATACGGCGCGCGTAAGGAGCAGCGCCGTGATCCTAAGTCGTTCCTTCATATTGCGGCTCCTTCCTTCCTAGTTGGAGGCCGCTGTCGCGGCCGGGGTTTCCGCAGTGGGATCAGCTTCTGGGCCGCGGTGAATAGAGAGAACGCCCGTGCGAGAGACCTCAACAAGACCCAACGGACGCATCAATTCGATGATCGCATCGATCTTGCTGCTTGTGCCGGTGATTTCAAAAATGAAGCTTTCCAGTGTTGTGTCGATCACCTTGGCGCGGAAAATGTCCGACACGCGCAGCGCTTCGATGCGTTCGGCGCCGGTGCTGCGCACCTTCACCAAGGCGAGTTCGCGCTCAACGCCCGCGGAGTCTTGCGTGACATCGATGACCTGGCGCACCGACAGGATGCGTTCGAGCTGAGATTTTATCTGCTCGATGATGTGTGACTGCCCACGCGTGACGATAGTGATGCGCGAGGTATGCGCGGCCTTGTCGGTCTCGGCTACTGTTAGACTCTCAATGTTGAAACCGCGCGCAGAGAACATGCCGACTACGCGAGCCAATACGCCTGGCTCGTTGTCCACGAGCACGGCCAGAGTGCGGGCCTGTGGGCGCTCGTCGGCGTGAGGGTCAGCGTTGAAGGCCATGTGCGTTACACCAAGGTTTTTCCGGCGGCATCGATTTCGTCGCCTACGAAGTTGTCCAACAGGATCATTTCATTGTGCGGCTTGCCCGATGGAATCATTGGGAAGCAGTTTTCTTCTTTCGCCACGCGGCAATCGAAAATCACTGGGCCGGGCGTATCGATCATCAATTTAATTTTCTCGTCTAGCTCAGCCGGCGACTCGCAGCGAATGCCCGTGCAACCAAACGCTTCCGCCATCTTCACGAAATCGGGCAGCGCGGCTGAATATGAGTGCGAATAGCGCTCGCCATGCAGCAATTGCTGCCACTGGCGCACCATGCCCATCCACTCATTGTTCAAGATAAAAATCTTGATAGGGAGATTGTGCTGAACGGCGGCGCTCATCTCCTGCATAGTCATCTGCACGCTGGCTTCGCCGGCTATATCAATGACAAGTGCATCGGGGTGCGCCGCCTGCACGCCCATTGCTGCTGGCAAGCCATACCCCATCGTACCCAGGCCGCCGGAGGTCATCCAGCGATGCGGTTCGTTGAAGTGAAAGAATTGCGCCGCCCACATCTGATGCTGACCCACTTCGGTAGTGATGTAGACGTCCTGATCTTTCGTCAGCTGATAGAGCCGCTCGATTGCGTACTGCGGTTTGATCACGTCGTCCGACGGACGATAAGCAAATCCTTTGCGTGCGCGCCAAGTATCGATCTGCTGCCACCAAGCGGCCAAAGCCGCATTCTTGGAGTCTTGCGACGTAACCGGGCGGGCGGCCGGGCGATGCTTACGCCAAGCTTCCAGCAAGGCTTCCAGGGCCTCTCCGGCGTCGGCGACAATGGCGACGTCCGTCTGCACGACCTTGTTGATTGAGGACGGATCGATATCGATGTGAATTTTCTTCGAGTTAGGGCTGAAGGCGCTGATGAGCCCGGTAACGCGATCGTCGAAGCGGGCGCCAACGCAGATCATCACGTCGCAATCGTGCATGGCGTGATTGGATTCCCAAGAGCCGTGCATGCCAACCATGCCCAGCCATTGCGGTTCGGATGCCGGAAAGGCGCCCAGCCCCAGCAATGTGGAGGTGATCGGAAAATTGGTTTCGCGCACCAGCGCGCGTAACGCCTGACTGGCGTTCGGGCCGGCATTGATCACGCCGCCGCCGGTGTAAAACACGGGGCGTTCGGCCGAAGCCATCAACTCGATTGCTTCGATGATTTTCGAGGCGTCGACGCGGCGCATAGTCCGCTTTGACTTACGCGGCGCATGTTCGGGCGGATAATAAGGGCCCGTCGCGAATTGCACGTTCTTTGGAATGTCGATCAGCACCGGGCCAGGCCGGCCGCTGCGTGCCACCTCGAAGGCCTCGTGCAGAATGGCGGAAAGCTCGCCCACGTCCTTCACCAGCCAATTGTGCTTGGTGCAGGAGCGGGTGATACCGACCGTATCGCACTCCTGAAACGCATCGGTGCCGATCAGGTGTGTTGGCACTTGGCCGCTGATGACGACGATCGGGATGGAATCGAGCAGGGCGTCCGCCAATGGCGTTACTGCATTGGTGGCGCCCGGCCCCGAGGTCACGAGTGCGACGCCAACCTTGCCGGTGGAGCGCGCATAGCCCTCCGCAGCATGGCCGGCGCCTTGCTCGTGCCGCACCAGGATGTGGCGCAGTTCATTATCTTGGAACAGAGCGTCATAAATAGGCAGTACCGCCCCGCCCGGATAGCCGAACAGCGTATCGACCCCCTGATCCTTAAGGGCGCGAACGACCATTTCCGCGCCCGTCATTTGCGGAGCGATGAACGGTGCGGCCTCGTTTGAGGTCACCGCGCGGATATTGGGCTTCGTGCTCATAAGGGTATCTCGCTTCGCGTTTAGGCGTTGGAGGGCTGTCTCAGCCAGGACATGCGCTCGCGCAGCATGCGGCCCGTCTTTTCGATTTCATGGTCGCGGTCGAGGTTCAGCAGCGCGTTGTAGCGCGGCTTTCCTGCCTGGTTCTCTAGGATCCACTCGCGCGCGAACTGGCCCGACTGAATGTCCTTGAGGACTTCCTTCATGCGCGCCTTGGTTTCGTCGGTGATCACGCGCGGTCCGGAGACAACGGCGCCGTACTTGGCGGTTTCAGAGATGAAGTCGTGCATCTTGGAAATGCCGCCCTCATAAAACAGGTCCACAATCAGCTTTAGCTCGTGCAAGCACTCGAAATAAGCGATCTCGGGCTGGTAGCCAGCGTCGATCAAAGTTTGATAGCCAGCGATGACCAATTCCTTGGCGCCGCCGCACAGGACGGCCTGTTCGCCGAACAGGTCGGTTTCGGTTTCTTCGCGGAAGGTGGTTTCGAGCAGACCGCCGGTGGCGCCGCCATTGCCCTTCGCATACGCCATCGCCTTGTCGCGCGCTTTGCCGCTGACGTCCTGATGGACGGCGAACAAGGACGGCACGCCGCGGCCGCGCACATATTCGCGGCGCACGAGATCGCCTGGGCCTTTCGGCGCAACGAGCACAACATCCATGTCGGTGCGCGGTTCGACTCGGCCATACAGAATGGAGAAGCCATGTGCGAAAACGAGCGTCGAACCTTTCTTCGCATTCGGGGCGATGACTTCCTTGTAAATTTGCTCTTGCGCCATGTCCGGCGTGAGGAAGGAGATCAGGTCGGCGCCTTTCACCGCTTCGGCGGGCTCTGCGACATTGACCTTGTCTTCTTTAGCGTTGTTCCAGCCCTTGCCGCCTTCACGCACGCCGGCGACAACGTCAAAGCCGCTGTCGCGCAGGTTCTGCGCGTGCGCGCGGCCTTGGCTGCCATAGCCGATGACTGCGATCCTCTTGCCCTCGAGAACTGAGCTGTCCACGTCGTCGTTGGTGTACACTTTCATCTGTTTACGCCTTGGTCTGGGCCGACGCGCGCGTCTGCGCCGGCGGCGGGTTGGGGATGGTCACGGCGCCCTGCGATGCTGATGCACACAGAGCGGCGTATTTCGCGAAAACGCCGACAGGCGTTTCTCTAGCGGGCGCTTGCGCGGTCCGCGAATTCAGATCGGCGCGCACGTCCATGGTGCGGGCGGGCACGTCGATCGTAATGATGTCGCCTTCGCGCACGCGCGCGATTGGGCCGCCAACGGCGGCTTCGGGCGAAACGTGGCCGATGACGAAGCCATAGGAGGCGCCGGAAAAGCGGCCGTCCGTCAGCAACGCGACGTCCTTCACGCCGCGACCTTTTAGGGCGGCCGTCACTTGCAGCATTTCGCGCATGCCGGGGCCGCCTTTGGGCCCCTCATGACGAATGACAACGACATCGCCTTCGTTGATCTTCCCGGCTTGTACGGCGTCGAAGGCGTCTTCTTCGCTATCAAACACGCGCGCCGGCCCTTCGAACTTTTCGATCTTGTGACCGGCCAGTTTGATGACTGCGCCTTCGGGAGCGAGATTGCCGTAGATCACGGCGTATGAGCCGCGCGGGATCACCGGATCGTCAAAGCTGCGGATGACTTTTTGGCCGGCCGTTTCCCGCGCTTCGCGTACTTCTTCGAACAGGCTGCGTCCGGAGACAGTTGGCTGATCGACAATCTTACCTGCATCCATCAAGCGCTTGGCCATCAGGCGTGTGCCGCCCGCTTCGAACAGATGGCTCGCCAAGTATTGGCCGCCAGGCTTGATGTCGCAGATTACGTCGGCGCGCTCGCAGGCGGTGTTGCAATCCTCAATGCCGAAATCGATTTCTGCCTCCGCTGCGATGGCGGTCAAATGCAGAACGGCGTTAGTGGACCCGCCGCTTGCTGAGCACGCGATCGCGGCGTTCATCAACGCATCGCGCGTCACGAACTGGCGCGCGTTCTTGCCTTGCTTGGTGAGTTCGACAGCCAAGCGTCCGCAGCGCGCAGCTTCTTCGGGTTTGTCTTTATGGATAGCGGGCACGTCATTGGCGCCCATGGGTGACAAGCCCAACATCGACAGCGCCATCGCCATTGTGTTGGCGGTGAATTGCCCCCCGCACGCGCCGGCGCCGGGGCACGCCGCGCTCTCGACCGCTTTCAATCCGGCATCGTCTAGCTTGCCTGCGCCGTGCGCGCCAATGGCCTCGAAAACTTCTTGAATCGATATTTCTTTGCCGCCGATTTTGCCCGGCATGATGGTGCCGCCGTACAAAACGCAGCCCGGCAGATCCATGCGCGCCAACGCCATCGCTGCAGCCGGGATGGTCTTATCGCAACCGACAATGCACACGACGCCGTCGAGCTGGTGGCCTTGCACCGCGAGCTCGATGGAATCTGCAATTACTTCACGAGAGATGAGCGACGCCTTCATGCCGGGCGTGCCCATGGAGATGCCGTCCGTCACCATGATCGTGTTGAAATCGACAGCCACGCCGCCGGCTTCGCGCACGCCGCGGCGCACATGCTCGGCCAAGCTGTTCAAATGGATGTTGCAGGGCGTGACGTTGGACCAGGTGTTCACGACCGCAATCATCGGCCGCGCGAAGTCGTCATCGTCCAGTCCGGTCGCGCGCAGATAGGAGCGCGCGGCGGCCCGGTTCGGGCCTCGCGTGACCACAGCACTGCGGAGCGCTTTGGAGCCGTTCGGTGTCTGGTCTTTGCTCACATTTAAGGTCCGGTTCAGTTGGATTGACCACGTAACAAAAACCCCGCTGCCTTCAATCGGAGCGGGGTGTCGTAGGCGATCCTTTTAGAGGTTTAGGTCGCAGGCAGCCACACCGCATTGGGGACAAGTAGAATTACCAGCCCGAGCAGACTTACGAGGCCGATAGTAATCAACGCGCATGCATCCGCGGCGACAGCAGTCGCTACGATTGCGGTAGGGCGATGAACGGTCGTATGCACGTAATTGGCTCCAGAAGGGCTATAGAGCGAATTTCCTTCCCTTTCGCAACCGCAAAAGGCGGGTTTTGGAACACAATCTTGCACACTAACCATGCCGCTCCGCATGGCTTAGGGGCGTCATTTAGCGCCTATTGCGCCAACTGTTTTAGCGTGATATCACAGATGGACATGACCCAAGAGCAAGATTTATCCTCAGGCGCTGACCTAGCCGACGCTATTCTTGCCCTGCGCAGCCGCGCGGAGGTGGAAGCATTCCTCGCCGACCTTTGCACGCCTGGCGAGATCCGGGCTTTATCCGAGCGTTGGCGCGTTGCTCAGCTGCTGGATGCTGGCGAGCTGTCTTATCGTGACATTGCCGAGCGGGCCGGGGCCAGCACGGCGACTGTGGTCCGCGTCGCGCGGTTTTTGAAGGACATGCCATATCAGGGCTACCGGCAGGTGCTCGACCGTTTGCAGGAGGCCCGCTCATGAGCGCGGACAGAATTTGCATCGCAATGCAGAAGAGTGGCCGTCTGGCCGATAAAAGCCTGGAGATGATCCAGGCGGCGGGCCTGCGGGTGATGAAGGGGGCCAATGACCTCTTCTATCGAGTCGAAAATGCGCCGGTGGACCTGCTGCGCGTGCGCGACGACGACATCCCGACTTTCGTCGCTGATGGCGTGGCGGATTTCGGCATTGTTGGGCTCAATGTGCTCGAAGAGCACGGCAAGGGCGCGTCCGAGGTCGTCATGCCCCTCGGCTTCGGCAAGTGCGACCTCAAAATAGCGACCCCGATTGGCTTCGATTATAAGGGCCCTGGTTCGCTGAACGGTCTGCGCATCGCGACCTCCTATCCCAACGTGCTGGGCAAGTTCTTGGCCGACAATGGCGTCAGCGCCGACATCGTCACGCTGAGCGGCGCCGTGGAAGTGGCCCCGCGCCTGAAGCTGGCAAACGTGATCTGCGATCTGGTTTCGACCGGCGCAACGCTCGAAGCCAACGGCTTGGTGGCGGTGGAGCCGGTGCTGAAGAGCGAAGCCGTGCTGGTGCGCGCACCGAAGCAGCTGAGCCCTGAACTGGACAAGGTGGCAGAAAGTGTCGTGCAGCGTTTCCGCGGTGTGACGGCGAGCCAGGGCGCCAAATATGTGATGATGAATGCGCCGCGTTCTGCGTTGCCGAAGATTTCGGAAATTCTGCCCGGCGCCGGCGCTCCCACCATCACGCCGCTCGCGGGGCGCGACGATGCGGTGGCTGTGCACGCGGTGTGTCAGGAGAACGTGTTCTGGGAGACGCTGGAGCGTCTTAAGGCCGCCGGCGCATCCGCCATCCTCGTGCTGCCCATTGAAAAGATGATGTGATGAAACGCCTCAATTGGACGACGCTTCCAGAAGCCGCGCGCGGTGAAGCGCTGGCGCGTCCGGCGCGCCGGCGCGACGTTGCAGTGATGGACGTCGTGCGCACCATTTTCGAAGACGTGGAGCGTGACGGCGTTGCCGGTGTTGAGCGCTGGTCGATGAAACTCGACAAACGCGCGCCGCGTGTACTCACTTTGACCTCTGCGGTGGTCGATGCCGCGCGCGCGGCGGTAGCGCCGGAAGATATTCAAGCGCTCGAATTGGCGGTCGCCAATGTGAAGAGCTTTCACGAGGCGACGAAGCCGGCTGCGCAAGACGTAATTGTTGCGACGGGCGTGCGGTGTCGCCGTGAGTGGCGCCCGATCCGCGCCTGCGGACTCTATGCGCCCGGCGGGTCTGCGCCGCTCTTTTCGACGCTCATCATGTTGGCTGAGCCTGCGCGGGTGGCGGGCGTGCCACAACGCGTGGCGGTGACGCCGCCGGGGTGCGATGGCGAAGCCCACCCGATGATGATCGCGGCGGCTGCGGCGTGCGGTTTGGACTCGCTTTGGCTGATCGGCGGCGCGCAAGCGATCGCGGCGCTCACCTTCGGCGCGGGCATGCCCAAGGCCGAGAAGATTTTCGGGCCGGGCAACGCCTATGTGGCTGAAGCCAAGCGCTATGCCGCTTCCCTTCCGGGCGGGCCGACTATCGATGTGCCCGCCGGCCCGAGTGAACTCATGGTGATCGCCGATGATGGCGCCGATCCGGTGATCGTCGCGGCGGACCTGTTGAGCCAAGCCGAGCACGATCCGGATGCGCAAGTTCTGCTCGCGGCGACGTCGGACGCAGTCATCGAAGCGGTGGAGCGTGAATTGGAGCGTCAGCTGCAATCGCTGCCGCGCGCCGAGATCGCGCGCGCCGCAATGGCGCAGGCGCGTCTCTTCCGCGTGCGCGATGTCGGCGAGGCGGCGGACATCGCCAACGCTTACGGTCCCGAGCACTTGTCGCTTGAAGTGAAGGCGCCGCAAAAGCTGGTCGATAGCATCGACAATGCGGGCGCTGTGTTCGTGGGCGCGTTCAGCGCCGAGACGTTCGGCGACTATATTTGCGGACCGAGCCACGTTTTGCCGACAGATGGCGCCTCCGCTGCATGGAGCGGCGTTGGCGTCACCTCCTTCATGAAGAGCTTTGTCGTGCAGGAAATGAACGCGGAAGGCGCGCGCGCCCTCGCTGGTCCCGCCGCGCGCTTGGCGCGCCTTGAGGGATTGGAGGCGCACGCTCGCGCCGCCGATGTGCGGGTGCGCTGATGGACGCGCCTTTCCCGCCTCTCATTGCCGGTGAAGCCGCGCTGCAGCGTGCGCCCGGCGCTGCCGATGCGCTGCGCAAACGCATGGCGGCCGTCTATGGCGTCGCTGACGAGTGCGTGCAGCCGGTGGCGGGCGCGGCGCGCGCAGTCGACATGGCACGGCGTCTCGATCCCAGTGCTGTGGTCGTCGCCACGCCAAGCCGTGATGGCGACGCGCCCGTGCAAAACCAATCCTTTGTATCGTCCGCATTGGAAGTGATTGACGAAAGTTTGATCGAGTTCTCGGAAGGCGCGTCGCAGGCCGAATTGGCGTCGCGCACGCCCGGCCTCGTCGTGATCCGCAGTCTTGAAATGGCGTATGGGATCGCGGGCGCGCCATGCGCGGCGATTATCGCGACGCCGGATCTGATCGCGGCCTTCGCTGAACTGAGCGAACCTTTGCCGACGCCGACCGTACGCCTGGCGACGGCTGTGCTCGATACCTCGCGCACGCGTGCGACCGAGCGGCGTATCGCGGAAGTGAAAGCTGAACGCGCGCGGCTCGCTTTGGCGCTGAATGCGTCGCCTGCAGTAGGTAATGCCGTTGCGGCTGAAGGTCCGTTCGTGGTGGTGATGCCGTCTGATGTGAACGCAGCGCGCGCCGAACTGCGCAAGCTTAATGTCGCCGGCGAATGGCGCGGCGATGGCGCGTTCCGGCTCGATGTACGCGATGCGGATGCAAACAATCGTGCGCTCGAAGCGTTCGGCATCGATCAACCAGGTGACGCGCGGCGGCGCGGTGAAGTGGTGCGCGAAACGCTGGAGACACGCATCGTTGCCGAGGTCGATCTCGATGCGGGCCCGAAGGCGGAGATCGAGACGGGCGTTGGCTATTACGATCATATGCTGCAACAGGTCGCGACGCACGGCGGGTTTTCGCTGGCGCTTACATGCGCTGGCGATCTCGAAGTCGATGCGCACCACACGATTGAGGATTGCGCGCTCGCGCTGGGCGAAGCTTTGAAACAGGCGCTCGGCGCTAAGCGCGGCATTGCCCGCTTCGGCTTCGTGCTGCCCATGGATGAGGCGGAGGCGAAAGTTTCCGTCGATCTTGGCGGCCGCCCCTATCTGGTATTCGAAGGCGACTTCGAAGCGCCGCTGATTGGCGAGTATCCAACCGAGATGACCGAGCACGTTTTTCGGTCGCTGTCGCAGGCGATGGGCGCATCGATTCACGTTTCGGTGACGGGCGAAAACGATCACCACAAGACGGAAGCCTGCTTCAAAGCGTTCGGCCGCGCGCTGCGTCAGGCCGTGCGTATTGAAGGCGAAGCGATTGCCTCGACGAAGGGCTCGATATGAGCACGGCGGTTGTCAAACTCGGCGTCGGCAATACGGCGTCGGTCATGTTTGCGCTTGAGCGCCTCGGCGTCGAAGCGGTGCTGACCGAAGACCCGGCGCGCATTGCGGCGGCGGAGCGTGTGATCCTGCCCGGCGTCGGCGCGGCTGCGCACGCCATGAGCCTGATCGACGCGCGCGGGCTGCGCGATGTGCTGCGCGCCTATAAGCAGCCGCTGCTTGGCATCTGCCTCGGTCAACAACTTCTTTACGAGTCGAGCGAAGAGGGCGATGCGACGGGGCTAGGGCTCTTGCCTGGCCGTGTGCGCCGCATCGAGGCGCGCGACCTCATCATTCCGCACATGGGCTGGAGCGCGCTGAGCATTGAGCGTTCGCATGCTCTGCTCGAAGGCGTGCAGACGGGCGATTACGTCTATTTCGTTCACTCCTACATTTGCCCGCTTGGCGATGCGACGCTGGCGAGCTCCGAATATGGCGAGCGCTTTTCGGCGGTGGTCGGCAAGGACAATGTGTTCGGCTGCCAGTTTCACCCTGAACGCTCGGGCGCCGTGGGCGCGCGCATCATTGAAAACTTTTTGAGGCTGCCATGCTGATCTATCCCGCGATTGATCTGCAAAATGGTGTGGCGGTGCGCCTTGCGCTCGGCGACTTCGATCAGTCGACGCAATATGGCGATCCGCTGACGCAACTTGCCGCTTTCGCCAAGGCTGGCGCGCAATGGACGCATGTCGTCGATCTCGACGGGGCCAAGGTTGGAGCGCCGGCGCAGCACGCGCTGCTCGCGCGCATGGCGCGCGAAACGGATATGTCGATCCAGTGCGGCGGCGGCGTGCGTGAGAAAGCGCATGTTGAAGCGCTGCTGGACGCCGGCGTTGCTCGCGTGGTGATTGGTTCGGCGGCGCTAAAGCGGCCAGACGAAGTGCGCGATTGGATCAAGGAATTCGGCGCCGAGCGTATTTGCTGCGCCTTCGATGCCAGGCCTAAAGGCGAGGATTTCGAAGTCGCCGTGCATGGCTGGGCCGAGGGCGGCGGCGTGACGCTGACCGATGCGCTGGCGCTCTATCCGGCTAGCGCGCTGACGCACACGCTGGTCACCGACATTTCGCGCGATGGCATTCTTACGGGCTCGAACGTAGTGATGATCAAGCAGCTCGCCGCAGCCAGGCCGGACCTGCAGGTGCAAGCCTCAGGCGGTGTCGCCACGTTGGCCGACATTCCCGCGCAACGCGACGCAGGCGCGGCGGGCGTCATCATTGGGCGCGCGCTCTACGAAAAGAAGTTCACGCTGGAGCAAGCCCTTGCCAGCTAGACGCATCATCCCCTGCCTTGATGTGAAGGGCGGCCGCGTCGTCAAAGGCGTGCGCTTCGAAGGTCACACGGATGCGGGCGATCCGGTGGAGTTGGCGTTGCGCTATCGCGATGGCGGCGCCGACGAGATCGTCATTTACGACATCACGGCATCCGCCGAGCAGCGCACTGTGGACTATGATTGGCTTGCGCGCGTCGCGCGTGCGCTCGACGTGCCGCTGTGCGTGGCGGGCGGCATTCGAACGTTGGAGCAGGCCATCGCTTGCCTGGAACACGGCGCCGATAAAGTTTCGGTCAACTCACCCGCGCTTGAGCGCCCTGAACTCATCACCGAGATCGCGGATGCCGCCGGGTCGCAGTGCGTGGTGGTCGGCGTCGATAGCCGCAAGATTGATGGCGAGTGGCAGACCTTCCAATACACAGGTGATGCCAGCACCATACGGCGCACGCCGCGCCTCATGCTGGATTGGATTGTCGAAGCGCAAGAGCGCGGCGCTGGCGAGGTTGTTCTGAACTGTATGGATCAGGACGGCGTGCGCGATGGCTATGACATCCCGCAGCTCGCCGCCGCGCGCGAGCGGCTCACCATTCCGTTGATCGCTTCGGGCGGCGCGGGTGCCGCGCGACATTTTCCCGAAGTCTTTGCCGGCGCCGATGTATCGGGTGCGCTGGCCGCGAGCATTTTCCATTTCAACCGCGTGAGCATTGCCGAAGCAAAGGCCGCCTCGCGCGCCGCAGGGTTTGAGGTGCGGTAATGTCTGAAGAACTTCTGAACCGCGTGGATTTTGCAAAGCAGGGCGGTCTCGCGCCCGCCATCGTGCAGGATGCGTCGACGCTGCAAGTGCTGATGCTGGCTTACGTCAATCGCGACACGCTGGCCGAGACGCTGGAGAGCGGCGAAGCGACATTTTATTCACGCTCGCGCGGCGGTCGCTGGCGCAAGGGCGAGACGTCCGGAAATCGGCTGAAGATTGTCGCCGTTGAAATCGATTGCGATAATGACACGTTGCTGTTCCGTGTCGATGCAACTGGCCCCGCTTGCCATCGCGGCACGGCGACCTGCTTCGATGAAAACGCTTCGCTTGGATTGGGGCGCTTGGGAGAGCTAGAAAAGACCATCGCCGCCCGCGCCGCCGCTTCGCCTGAGGAAAGCTGGACAGCGAAGCTGTTGGCCAAGGGCCCCAAGCGCGTTGCGCAAAAAGTCGGCGAAGAAGGCGTTGAGACCGCGCTCGCCGGCGCGGCTGGCGATGTGAAAGAGTTGAACGATGAGGCGGCGGACTTGCTCTACCACCTCTCCGTTCTGCTCTATTCGCGCGGCTCGTCGCTGTCGCAGGTGATGGACGTTCTGGCAGAGCGCGCGAAATGAGCGGCCCCATCCCGAAGGCGACCATAGCCGGCATCGAGCCTTACAAGCCGGGCAAGGCCAAGGCTGAAGGCTTCGCCAAGCCGATCAAGCTCTCGGCCAATGAGAATGCGCTTGGCGTAAGCCCGCGCGCGGCTGCGGCGTATCGCGATGCGGTGGGCGCGCTGCACCAATATCCGGATCCACGCTCGAACACGCTACGCGAGGCGATCGCGAAGAAGCACGACCTTGATCCCGCGCGGCTGATCTTCGGCACGGGCTCCGACGAGATATTCTCGATGGCGTGCCAAGCCTATTTGTCACCCGGCGAAAATATGGTGCAGCCGCAATATGCGTTCGCGGCTTGGGCTATCGCGGCGCGCGCGGCCGGCGCTGATGTGATCTCGGCGCAGGAGAAAGATTATGCGGTCGATGTCGACGCCATGTTGGCGGCGGTGAATGACCAGACGCGCGTCGTGTTCATCGCCAACCCCGCCAACCCGACCGGCACAGCCATCCCGATCAGCGAGATCAAGCGCTTCCACGAGCGTCTGCCGGAAAATGTACTGTTCGTGTACGACTGCGCCTATGTCGAATTCGGCGATGAGGATGGCGACGCCGCCTTCGCCATGTTTGCCGATGCGCCGAACGTCATCGTCACGCGCACCTTCTCCAAGCTTTACGGGCTTGCCGCGCTGCGTGTGGGTTGGGCGTACGGGCCGTCGGCGATTATCGACGTGCTCAACACGATCCGTCTGCCATTCAACGTCTCTGTGCCTGGGGAAGCCGCTGCGGTTGCCGGCTTGGAGGATGAGGAGTTCGTTGAGGCCTCGATCGCGCATGCAAAGCGTGGCCGGGGGCGGCTCAATCAATTCCTCAGCGGCCTTGGCCTTGATCCTATCCCCTCAGCGACGAATTTCGTCACGTTCCGCGTTCCGGTAAAGCTGGGCCGCAGCGCCGGTGAGATTGAAGCGGGGCTCGCCGCTTCAGGAATCATCATTCGCGGGCTGGAAAATTACGGCATGCCGGACTGCTTGCGCGTCACGGTGGGGACCGATGAGGAATTGAGCGCCTTTGAATTGGCGCTGCGCGGTCTGCTTTAACCGCTTCACTGGCGGGGCGGCGCTACGCTCCTTATTGTAAAGCGTCACAAAGGAGCCAAGCGGGCGTGGAAGCCAGAGACGCGGTGCCGCCATTTCTGAGCCTCAGAGTATTTGAGGCGGCCGCGCGGCTGGGCAGCTTTGCGCGCGCGGCGGACGAGCTTGGCATCAGCGCTGGCGCCGTCAGTCAGCATATTCGCGCCATCGAGGAATTTGCCGGCCAGCCGCTATTCAGACGGCTAGGGCGCGGCGTCGAGCTGACCCAAGCCGGGCAGGCCGCCTTCACCCATGCTGGCGCGGCCATGGAAGAGATGCTGCAGGCGGGGCGCGCCATGCGTGCTTCGTTGCGCGGACGGCGCGTCTCTATTTCGGCGGCGCCCTCATTCGCGTCGAAATGGCTGATTCCCCGGCTCAGCAAGTTTCAGGAGCTCTATCCGGACGTAGAAGTGCGCCTGTCAGCGGATATGGCGCTCACCGATTTTGCCGGCAGCGACATGGATATTGCCGTTCGCTACGGGCCGGGCGGCTATGAGGGGCTCTATAGCGAGCGCCTGATGACGGAGTCGGTGGTTGTGGTGTGCAGCCCGCGCCTGCTCGAAACGCATGGCGAGTTGCAGAAGCCCGAAGACCTCACAGGGGTGCCGCTCATTCATGACGATGCGCCCGAGCGCGATCCATCCTGCCCGACTTGGCCGATGTGGTTCGCGGCGCGCAATCTGCGCCGCGCCGACACCGAGCGCGGCCTCCGCTTCAATCAATCGAGCCTCGCCATCGAAGCCGCCATTGGCGGCAAGGGCGTGGCCCTGGCTAAGCGGCAATTGGCGCTTCGGGACATCAGCGACGGACGCCTCGTTGCGCCGCTGCATGAGGCCGACGCTCCAGTTAACTTCGCCTACTGGCTTGTCTGGCCGCGTGGACGCCGGTTCGAGCCGGCCCAGGTAGCCTTCCTCGAATGGCTCCGGGGCCAGGTTATTGAAGGCGATGCGGTAGCCGACCACACAGCTTAAGCGTCCGGCCTTAAGGTCTTTAGGGTGACTGAAGCCACGCTTAAGGCTCGCGCCCTGGCTCGCTGCGGGTGCGAACGCCATGTTTCGAGCTCACGGGATGGACGCGTCCCCAATCCAGGCTTGAGATCCATGTATCGCTACGACGCCGTAGATCGCCTTATCGTAGAGGAACGGGTTGCGCAGTTTCGCGACCAGACCGAGCGCTATCTCGCCGGCCTTCTAGACGAGGATGCGTTCAAGCCGCTGCGCCTGCAGAACGGCCTTTACATTCAGAAGCATGCGCCGATGCTGCGCATCGCTATTCCGTATGGCGTGCTGTCGTCCGAGCAGGTCCGCATGCTGTCCTCGATCGCCCGCCGCTACGATCGATCGTACGTGCACTTCACCACGCGCCAGAACCTTCAATATAATTGGCCGAAGGTTGAAGACGTCTGGAAAATCCTCGCTGAACTCGCGACCGTGAGCATGCATGCGATCCAGACCAGCGGCTCATGCGTGCGCAACATCACGACCGATCCTTTTGCCGGTGTGGCGGCCGACGAAATTGTCGATCCTCGTCCGTATTGCGAGATCATGCGTCAGTGGTCGACGCTGCACCCGGAATTCGCGGCTCTGCCGCGCAAGTTCAAAGTTGCGTTCAACGGCGCCAAGGAAGATCGCGCCGCCATTTATGTGCACGACCTAGCCTTCGATCTTTATCGCGACCAGGCTGGCGAAGTGCGGATGAAAGTGCTGGTCGGCGGCGGTCAGGGCCGGACGCCTCGCATCGCGGCTGTGATCAAGGACGATCTGCATTGGACCGAATTGCTGACCTACAGCGAAGCTGTTCTGCGCACCTACAACAAACTCGGCCGTCGCGATAACATCTTCAAGGCGCGTATCAAGATCCAAGTCGAAGCGCTCGGCGCTGAAGAGTTCGCTCGTCTTACTAATGAAGAATGGGCGCACCTGAAGAACGGCCCAAACACCTTGACCCAAGAAGCGCTCGATCGTGTTGCGGCGCATTTCGTCGATCCTGTTTTGGGCGCACCTTCGGAAGCGGCGTCGCAGAATTTGCCGACAGATGCGCGTTTCCGCGAATGGATGACGCAGAATGTCGTTGACGTTCGTCATCCCGATTATGCTGCGGTAAATATCAGCTTGAAGCGCAAGGATATTGCGCCTGGCGATGCGACCTCGGACGAGATGGATGCGATCGCCGATATCGCCGATCGCTACAGTTTTAGCGAAGTGCGCGTGAACCATACCCAGAATCTGGTTCTGCCTTACGTCGCACGGGCCAAGCTGTTCGAGCTCTGGGCTGAACTGGACAAGCTCGGCTTCGCCCGGCCCAATATCAGTTTGGCCTCTGATATTATCTGCTGCCCGGGCGGCGATTTTTGTTCACTCGCTAATGCGCGGTCGATTCCGCTCTCAGCGCGCGTCGCAGAACGGCTGGAGCCAATTGAAAGCGAACTGGGGCCGCTCGCAATCAAGATGTCGGGCTGCATCAATGCATGCGGCCACCACCATGTCGGCCATATCGGCATTCTCGGTGTCGAAAAGGGCGGCGAAGATTGGTACCAAGTGCTGGTCGGCGGCCGCGCCGATAAGGGCGGGCGGCTCGCCTCTTTGCTCGGCAAGGCGGTGCGCGAAGACGATATTCCGGCGATTGTGGAAGGCATCGCCCGCACCTATCTCAATCAACGTCAGAACGGCGAGACGTTCATCGATACGTTCGAGCGCATTGGCGCTGAACCGTTCAAACCTGCACTCGAAATTTCGGAGCAAGCACAAGCATGAGCCTGTTGCTGGAAATCGACGCGCAAAAAGGCGCACTCATTCGCGGTGAAGCTGTAGAGCGTCCCGCGCCGAAGCCCGTCAAGCCTGCTAATGAGGGTGCGGGCGACGTGCGTAGGAAGATCGTCCCGGTGGTGAAGCCGCCGGCTGGTCCGTCGGCGAGCGAATGGGAGAATGGGGCTTACGTCTCTTTACAGAACTGGTTAGAGGGCGCGCCGAAAGGCGCTGCGATCCTGCTTCAGCCGGCCGATGATGTGCGCGCTCTTGAAGGCCGTGTTGGCGATGTGCCGCTGATTTCTGTGGACTTTCACCGCATTGGCGATGGGCGCGGCTACACGCATGCATTCCTGCTGCGCAAGCGGCTGAACTATGCTGGGCCGTTGCGTGCGATTGGCGCGGTGACTGCTGATCAAGTTTTTGCGCTGGCGCGCGTCGGCTTCGATTCCTTTGCATTGCGAGCTGATCAAAACGGTGAAACCGCCCTGGCTGCTCTAGGCACGTTTTCCGTTCCCTATCAGGGCGCGGTGGTGGCAGGCACGGCGGCGGACCGCGAGGCGGCGCTGCTTGATGCGAAGGTGCGCCTCTTGGATCTTGCGCTTAAGAATATTGCCATGAGCCATAACCGTCCGGCGCTGGCTTCCAGTCTGTCGGCGGAAGATATGGTGATCGCAGATGCGATCGCGCGCCTTAATCTGCCGATCGATGTGTTCACGCTCGACACGGGCCGTCTGCACAGCGAGACACTGGATCTCGTAGAGGCGACAAAACAGCGTTATGGGCGCGAGATCGAGGTCGTGAAGCCTGATGCCGGCGCGGTGAGCGATTACGTTACGCGGCACGGTGCCGATGCGTTTTACGAGAGCGTCGAGTTGCGTAAGTTGTGCTGCAATATCCGTAAGGTGGCGCCGCTTAATACAGCGCTCAAAGGGCGAAGCGCTTGGGTGACGGGGCAACGCCGTGAGCAGGCCGTAACGCGTGGCGCGCTGCCAGAAACTGAGCGCGACGCTGAGCGCGATATGCAGAAATATAATCCGTTGGCGGATTGGACGTGGACGGATGTGCTCGCCTACGCCAACCGCTTCGATATCCCTCTGAACCCGCTTTATCAGCGCGGCTATGTGTCGATCGGCTGCGAGCCGTGCACAAAGGCGATCCGCCCGGATGAAGATCCACGCGCGGGTCGCTGGTGGTGGGAAAATCAGGACAGCCGTGAGTGCGGTTTGCACACTGCAGCCAATACGAGGGCGGCGTGAGCGGCGCAGTCTATCTTGTTGGCGCCGGTCCTGGCGTCGCCGATCTGCTGACGTTGCGGGCTGCTCGCCTGCTAGCGGAGGCGGATGTGGTCCTGTACGACGCACTTGTCGGCGCTGATGTGTTGGCGCTGGCGGCCAAGGCAAAGCTGTACAATGTCGGAAAGCGCGCCGGGCGGCCTTCGATGGATCAGCGTTTGATCTGCCGTCTGCTGGTGCGCATGGCGCAGCGCCACCAAATCGTAGTGCGTTTGAAAGGTGGCGATCCGCATTTGTTCGGCCGCGCGACCGAAGAGCTCGAAGCGTGTCGCGCTGCTGGCGTGAGCGTAGCAACGGTGCCAGGCGTTAGCGCTGGTTTTGCGGCTGCTTCTGCTCTTGGCGCATCGCTCACCTCGCGCGGTGTATCGCGCTCGGTAACGTTCGTGACGCCTAGCAAGGGGCGCGGCGAGGAAGATAGCCCGCACTGGGCGCAGGCGGCAGCGGCGGCTGAAACGGCTGTGATTTATATGGGCGCAACGCATGCTGAACGCGTGCGCGACGCGCTTATCGAACGCGGGCTTTCGCCGCAGCGCCCGGTTGCGCTGATCGAGAGCGCGTCTTGGACTGAAGAGAAGGTTATTCGCGGCATGCTTTCTGATTTACCCGCGCTCGCCGCGCAGCTTGGCGCAGGGCCTGCGATCATGGTTGTTGGCGATGTGGCGGCGCATGCGCGCGGCGCGCTAGATGCGGCGAACGCAGCATGATCCCGCTTTACCTTGACCCAGAAGAAGCGCGTGTCGCCGTGGTTGGACGTGGGCAGCTTGCGCTGCGTCGTCTGCAATGGCTGCGTGCTGCCGGTGCTGATCCTGATGTCTATTCGGACGAGCCGGATGCTGAGCTTGTGCTTGCATCGGGCCAGCGCTTGCGCTCGAATCTGCCTAAGACCGCCGAAATGGCTGCGTATCGCGCGATCTGGATTGCCGATTTGCCACTAGAACTGGCGAAGCCAATCGCCTCGGTTGCGCGTGCGCTGCGGGTGCTGGTGAATGTCGAGGACGTTCCGGCCTTGTGTGATTTTCATACGCCCGCGGTATTGCGGCGCGGAAAACTGACGCTCGCCGCGGGAACAGGTGGCGCCAGTCCAGCCGTTGCGCGTGCTGCGCGCGAGCGGCTTGAAGAAGCCTTTCCCGAAAGCTGGGGCGAAGCCCTGGACGACATCGCTAAATCGCGCACAACATTGCGCGAGCGGGGCGCAGGCTTCGACGAATTAGTGACGGACGCTCGCAAGCGTCTTGCGGAGCACGGTCTGAACTGACCGCCGCATTACTCCATCTAATACCCTAAACGATGCCGCCCTGAGCGGCACAGAGCGAGCTGAGAGCAAGTATGGCTGATCAACAAGAAAGCATCGCAATCGCACCGCCGGCAAATGTGCACGTGGCGCGCGTCGCGACCGTGAAGCATTATACGGATAGCTTATTTGCTTTTACTTGCGAGCGTCCGGCTTCGCTCCGCTTCCGTTCGGGCGAGTTTGTGATGATTGGCTTGATGAATGGGCCGAAGCCGCTGCTGCGCGCCTATTCGATCGCTAGCCCCGCTTGGGCTGAAGAGCTCGCTTTCTATTCAATCAAAGTGCCTGCCGGTCCGCTGACCAGTCAGCTGCAGAATATCAAACCCGGTGATGAGGTTCTCGTCGGCAAGAAACCAACCGGCACGCTGGTGCTTGATGCGCTCACGCCGGGCAAGCGTTTGTTCCTAGTTTCGACGGGCACCGGCATTGCTCCCTTCGCGAGCTTGATCCGCGATCCCGAAACCTATGAGCGTTACGACGAGGTGATCCTCACGCATACGTGCCGCACATCGCCTGAACTCGTTTACGGCGCCGACATCGTAGATGAGACGCTGGCAGATCCGCTCGTCGGCGAGATCGCGGTGGGGAAGTTACGCCATATAACAAGCCTCACGCGGGACGCGCATCCGCTCCAGGGCCGCATTACGCGCCTGATCGAAGACGGCGCGTTTTTCGCGCACTTCGGCGCCGCGCCTTTCAATCCCGCTGAAGACCGCATCATGATTTGTGGATCGGTGGGTGTGCTCAACGATATGAAGGAGATCGCCGAAGCGCGCGGCTTCGTCGAAGGCTCCAACAATGAGCCGGGAACGTTTGTCGTAGAGCGCGCTTTCGCGGGCTAAGCTCTTGGAGATGCGGCCACGAGCGCGTCGTCGATCTGACGCGCTCGTACTGCTGCTGGCCGCGAGGTAATGCGCTCGACATAGGCTTCGAGCGAGGGGCGTTTGTCGACCGTTCCAAATTGCAGGCGCCACCAGATCTGTGAGCCGAGGTAAAGATCAGCAGCCGTGAACTGTTTGCCGAGCAGATAGTTGGGGCCTGAAACGGCTTGCTCCAGAGCGTCGTGCACGGCATCGCGCGAGCCATAGCCCAGAGTGCGGCCTTTCTCTTCTGGGACGTCGATGCCAAGTGTTTGGATGCTGACCATCATCTCGACCGGTCCTGCGCCGTAAAACAGCCAGCGATAATAGGGCCCGCGCAACTTATCGCCCGGCGGCGGCGCGAGTTTGGCCTGCGGAAAAGCATCCGCCAGATAAGCGCAGATTGCAGCTGCCTCTGTCACAACAGTATCGCCATGTCTGATGGCCGGCACTTTTCCCATGGGATTGATTGCGAGATATTCGGGCGCCTTCATGCTCGTTGCATAGTCCAGCACAACCGCATCATACGGTTGGCCGACTTCCTCCAGCATCCAGCGCACGATACGTCCGCGTGACATCGGGTGTGTGTAGAAGGTTAGCTTGTCGGCCATGATCGAGCCTCCGGTGATGACATCTCCGCCTTCGTCATTAGGATCAGCGCATGAGCAAAAACAAGTCCGTCGCCCTTTATGGCATTAAGAGCTGCGACACGATGAAGAAGGCGCGCGTCTGGCTCGATGAGCATGGCGTGGACTACGTGTTCCATGATTACAAGGCTGAAGGCGTTGAGAAGGCTGCGCTTGAGCGCTGGGCCAAACAAGTGGGCTGGGAAGTATTGCTCAACCGCGCTGGAACCACGTTCCGCAAGCTGGCGGACAAGGACAAAACAGGTCTCGACGATCAAAAAGCAATTGCGCTGATGATTGCGCAACCATCCATGATCAAACGGCCCGTGCTCGATATCGGCGGGAATGTTTTCGTCGGTTTCAAGCCGGAGACGTACGAGAAAGCGTTTAGCTAGCCGAGCGTAACGACAGGGGTTCCACTACTCTTTCGGCGTGTAGTTCAGATAGGGTTCTGCTTCCTTATATACGCGTGCAATGCTGGGGCGTTTTTTAAGGCGTTCAAGATAGGCGCTTAGCTTCGGAAAATCATCGAGTGGCGTGCGCATAGCGCCATAGAAGAGCGCCGGAAAAGCTGCACAATCAGCCATGCTGAAAGTATCGCCCACAGCAAAGCGGCTATCAAAACTACTCTCCAGCGCGCCGTAAGCTGTACGCAGATTTTCCTTTGCTTGCGCTATGGCTGTGTTGCTGCGCTCCGGGCTGAGGATCTCATTTGTGATGCGTTGCATTGGGCCTTGCAGGTAAAGGTCGAAGAGCCGGTCTTTCAGGCGAACCTCGCGCGCTCGCTCTGTATCGTCAGGAATAAAACGGGTGCGGCCGCGATAGTGCGCGTCGAGATACTCGATGATAATGCTGGCTTCGGGAATGAGTGCGTTGCGGTCACTGTCCGCCAAGAGCGGCATCTTTCCAATCGGCCAGAGCTCTTTGAACTTGCTCCAGGATTCGGCGCTTTCGAGCAGATGGAGCTCGAACGGGGTATCGTTCTCATAGAGTGCGATCAGCGCCTTCCAGCAATAGGACGAGAGCGGATGGGCGTAGAGCGTCAGCATTGGTTCTGTCTTTCTGCATAGCGGGGGATCGGTAAACGCCAGGCAGGAGAAACCACCAAGCGACGGCACACCTGCTCTCATCGATCTTGGTGGGGAATTTTCATAGCCCTAGAGGCGAGGCTGGCGACGTCGCTGGCGTGTGCGGCTGCGAACGGCTAGAGAAAGTGTGGCTTTCGGATAAAATCATGTCGAAACAAGTCGAAACGGTCCGCCGCATCACCGCCCCGGAAATCCGGGGCCGCAAAGGCGGCGATCCCATTGTGACACTCACCGCCTACACAGCACCGATGGCGCGGATACTAGATCAGCATTGCGACATCCTACTGGTTGGCGACAGCCTTGGCATGGTCGTGCATGGCATGCCCAACACGGTGGGCGTGACGCTCGATATGATGATCCTGCATGGTCAAGCGGTCATGCGCGGTTCCGAGCGTGCTCTTGTAGTGGTCGATTTGCCGTTCGGGTCCTATGAAACGAGCCCCGAACAGGCGTTTGCCAGCGCCAGCCGCGTCCTGAAGGAAACTTGCGCGCAGGCGGTCAAGGTTGAAGCGGGCGTGACCGTCGCGCCAACAGTTAAGTTTTTGGTAGATCGCGGAATTCCTGTGATGAGCCATGTCGGGCTCTTACCCCAGGCTGTGAATGCGGATGGAAAATTTCGCGCCAAGGGGCGTACGCCGGAAGAGCGTGAACAGGTGCTGGCAGCCGCCAGGGCTTCAGACGAAGCGGGGGCGTTCGCTATTGTGGTCGAGGGGGTGGATGAGAGTCTCGCCCCGGAAATTACAGCAGCTGTGATGGCGCCGACCATTGGCATCGGCGCTTCCGTGGCCTGCGACGGACAAGTGCTTGTGGTGGACGATCTGCTCGGGCTTTTCGACTGGACCCCTAAATTCGTGCGTCGCTACGGAAACATCAAAGGGGTCATTGACGAGGCGGTATCCAAGTATGCCGCCGATGTCCGGACTCGCCGTTTTCCTGCCGCAGCCGAGACCTATGTGCTGGGCGGCGGAAAGGCGCGGCAGCCCCGCGTTGCCGGAGGCGGCGAGCGCGGCTAGCTTGCGCGCGCTTTACCGGGGGCTCGTGTTCGCCGAGTCGCACAGGCCAGGATTTCGAACGCGTGACCAACGAAACCGATTCATTCGTCCAGGAAGTCGACGAGAATTTGCGCCAAGAGCGCATGATGGCGCTGCTCAAGCGCTATGGGCCTTGGCTGCTCGGCGCATTTGCTGTGTTTCTAGTGGTGCTGGGCGGTTGGCAATTATGGACCGGCTACCAGACAAATCAGGCTCGAACGCAGTCCGAAGATTACATTGCGGCGCTGGAATTGGTCCGCGCTGGGAATTTCGAGGACGCAAACGCTGCCCTTGAGCAGATCACCAATGAGGGCACGAACGCCTATCGGACCATGGCGACGATGGAACAGGCAGCGATCGCCGTGCACCAGGGCGATCTTGAGGCTGCGCTCGCTAAATTCGATGAGGCCGCTGACTTGGCCAATGATCCTGTCATGCGTGAGAGTGCGCAAATGCGCGCGGCCTATATCGCCGCCGACACGCAAGATTTTGAAGCGCTGCGTGCGCGGCTTCAGCCTCTAATCGATGATGGCGGCAACATGTCGTTCCTCGCGCGGGAGCTGCTCGGCATTGAGGCGTGGGAAGCGGGCGATGCGGATCTTGCGCGCTCTACCATGGAAGACCTGACGTTGGCGCTGAACGCGCCGGAAGTTGTGCGCAACCGCGCGCAGGTGGCGCTGGCGGTGATCGGGCCGGCCGCGCCTGCCGCATCGGATGCGAGCGCCGAAACGCCCGAGCCTTCTGAAGGAGAAAGTAAATGAGCCGAGCTGGTTCGGTCGCCGCGATCGCGGCGTTGGCGGCTGCGCTGTCGGCATGCTCGACAGTCGGCAACATGATGCCCTGGGGTGGAAACAATGACGAATCCACGTCCGATATTCCGCGCGACCAGCGTATTTCGATCCTCGCGTTTGAGCAGCAATTGACGCCTGACCCGGCGCTGGCCTCTCGCACGATTACGCCGCCGCCAACGACGACGGTGACAGAATGGCCTCAGGCCGGCGGCACGCCGGACAATTCGCCTCCGCATTCTGCTGGCGCAGCTGTGCTTGAACGCGCTTGGCGCGCGGATATTGGCGCCGGCTCGAACGACAGAGTGCAGATCGCCGCGCCGCCGGTCATCGCCGGCGGGCGGTTATTCTTCCTCGATGCCGACCATCGCGTGCAGGCGGTGGATGCCTCCGATGGCGACCGGCTTTGGTCGCGCGCGTTGCGGCCTGTTGCGTCGCGCGATAGCCGCGCGCGCGGCGGCGGCGTAGCGGTGAGCGGCGGGCGCGTCTTCGTGGCGACCGGTTTCGGCTACATCGCCGCTCTCGACGCCGCGAATGGCGACGAGATTTGGCGCACGCAAGTCAGTGCGCCGTTCTACTCGGCGCCGAGCGTAGTGGGCGGACGCGTTTTCGCCATTACCAATGATAGCGAATTGGTGGCGTTCGACGCCGGCTCCGGCGACGTGCAATGGACGCATCCGGCGATCGCAGAAAGTGCGCGCATTCTTTCAGCGCCAAGCGTCGCCGTGGATGGCGACACTGTGGTCGCGCCATTCGCCTCTGGTGAAATCGTTGCGCTGCAAGGCGGCAATGGGCGGCAATTGTGGTCGGAATCGCTCTCGCGTTCCGGCGCGCTGACCTCGCTTTCGGCGATCAACGACATTGCCGGCCGCCCCGTAGTGGACAATGGGGTTGTCTTCGCCGCGAGCCATTCAGGTATTTTGGCCGCGATCGATTTGCGCACAGGACAACGTATTTGGGCGCGCGCCTTCGCTTCGACACAGACGCCGTGGATCGCGGGCGACGTGCTTTACGCCGTCAGCATCGACGGTGAACTGGTTGCCGTCGATCGCGCCACCGGCAGCGTCTATTGGGTGCGTCAGCTTCGCCGCTATCGCGATGAGGACGATCGCGAAGGACGCCTCTCTTGGACCGGTCCTGTAATGGTGGGCGGACGGCTCGTGCTGGCTAATTCGATCGGCGAGGTCGTGGGCGTGTCGCCGCAAAACGGCGAAGTGGTTGCGCGCGCGGACGTCGATCAGCCCGTTTTCATTCCGCCGATCGTCGCCAATGGCGAGATCTATCTTGTAACGGACCAAGCGCGCTTGGTCGTTCTGCGCTGAGTTCAGTGGGACGCACATGTCAATTAAGCTCGCGATTGTCGGGCGTCCCAATGTCGGCAAGTCCACGCTGTTCAATCGGCTGGCGGGCAAACGGATTGCGATCGTCGATGACACCCCCGGCGTCACACGTGACCGCCGCGAGGCGAAAGGCCGGCTTGGTGATCTCGATCTCGACCTGATCGATACGGCAGGTTTCGAAGACACGACCGACGCATCGCTCGAAGCGCGCATGCGCGCGCAGACCGAAGCCGCGATCGCGGCGGCGGAGGTGGTGCTGCTGGTGGTTGATGCGCGCGCGGGCATTACGCCGGTCGACGAGAGCTTCGCCAAATTGCTGAGGCGCGCCGATAAGCCAGTCATTCTTGCCGCGAACAAGACAGAAGGCCGTGCCGGCGATGTCGGCCTGAATGAAGCGTATGCGCTCGGGCTCGGCGAACCCATCCCGCTCTCGGCCGAGCATGGCGAAGGCATGGGCGAGCTCTACGCGGCGATTGTCGCCGCGGCGCCGACGCAGGATGACGAAGCCGCCGCGCGCGGCGAGCGTCCGATCAATATTGCAATTGTGGGTAGACCGAACGCGGGCAAGTCCACGCTCGTGAATGCGCTCATCGGCCAGGATCGTCTTCTCGTGGGCCCGGAAGCGGGGATCACGCGTGACGCTATTGCTGTCGATTGGGAATGGCGCGGCAAGCGCTATCGGCTAGTCGATACGGCGGGCATGCGGCGCAAGGCGAAGGTACAGGCCAAGCTCGAAAAACTCTCCGTCAGCGAAACGCTCCACGCGATCCGATTCGCCGATGTGTGCGTGTTGGTGATGGATGCGGGCGAAGCGTTCGAGAAACAAGATTTGACCATTGCCGATCTCGTGGTGCGTGAAGGGCGCGCGCTGGTGTTCTGTTTGGCGAAGTGGGACCAGGTCGAGGATACGCGCGCGCATTTCGAGGAAATGAAATTGGTGGCGCGCGAGAGCCTGCCGCAAGCGCGCGGCGCGCCGCTTGTGACGGTCGCGGCGTTATCCGGCGTGGGGCTGGACCGCCTCATGAAGTCGGTTGAGGAGGCGCATGGCGATTGGACGGCGCGGGTCAAAACCAAAGATCTGAATGACTGGCTCTATTCCAGTATCGCACGTCATCCGCCGCCGGCTGTACGCGGCAAGCGTATCAAGCCGCGCTATCTAACGCAGATCAAAGCGCGTCCGCCGACCTTTGTGCTGATCGCATCGCGCGCCGACGAGATGCCGGAGAGCTATAAGCGCTATCTGGTCAACGGCTTGCGCGATGCTTTCGATCTGCACGCCGCGCCAGTCCGGCTGATCGTGAAGGCGGGCAAGAATCCGTTCGCGGACGGGGATTAGAGCGATTGCGCTGCGGCCCAGCCGCTCGACCACGCCCATTGGAAATTATAGCCGCCTAGCCAACCCGTGACGTCGACGGCTTCGCCGATGAAGTGGAGGCCGGGCACGCCACGCGCTTCCAGTGTTTGCTGCGAGAGCGCGTTCGTATCGACGCCGCCTACGGTGACTTCGGCTTTGACGTAGCCTTCCGTGCCCGTGGGCGTCAGCGATGCGGCCTTGAGCGTTTGTAGGGCGGCGATCAGCGTCGCGTCTTTGATGTCTGTGAGCGGGCCGTGCGGTAGCCGGTCGGCGAGCGCGTTGGCGAGGCGATCGGAGAGCATCTCGGAAAGGATGGTTTTCGCTTGAATTTTGGGGCGCGCGCGCTTGGCCTTTACGAACGCATCTTCGGAAGCTTCGGGAAGCCAATCGATGCGCAACGCTTCGCCCTCACGCCAATAGGACGAGGCTTGTAGGATGGCGGGCCCGGAAAGGCCGCGATGGGTGAAGAGCGCGGCTTCTCGAAACGCTGCTTTGCCCGCGCGCGCGACAACATCGGCTGAGACGCCCGCGAGTGAGCGCATCCAAGATAGATCGCTTTCGCTGAATGTGAGCGGCACAAGCGCCGGCCGTGTGGCGATAAGCGAAACCTCGAAGCGCTTGGCGACATCGAAAGCAAATGCCGTTGCGCCGAGCTTGGGAATAGAGAGGCCGCCTGTGGCGATCACGACTGATTCGGTTTCGAATGCGCCGAGGCTGGTTTCAATCGAGAAGCGCTCGGCGCGGCGTACATCTTGAACGCGGCAATTGGTATAGATGTGCGCTTCGCTCGCCTCGCACTCGTCCAGCAACATGCGCACGATGCGTTGCGATGACCGGGCGCCGTCGCAAAACAATTGCCCGAGTGTCTTTTCGTAAAACGGGATGCCATGCTTGCGCACGAGCGCGATGAAATCCTGCGGCGTGTGGCGCGCTAATGCAGAGCGGACGAAATGCGGATTGGCGCTGAGGTAGCGCGTAGGATCGTCGCCATTGAGATTGGTGAAATTGCAGCGCCCGCCGCCGGAGATCAGAATCTTCGCACCGGGCTCGGCGTTGTGCTCCAGCACCGCGACGCGGCGTCCGCGTCGTGCGGCATGCAGCGCGCAATAAAGCCCGGCAGCGCCGGCGCCGATAATGATTGCGTCGAAGCGCTGCGCCACGGCTTAGGCCGGGCGCTGCACGCGGGCGCCGTTTTCCTCGTAGCCGGGCTGCATCATGGCGACGATGGCTGGCGCGACCTCTTCCGGCGTTGGAAGAGTCTCGGGGTCTTCCCCGGGGAAGGCCTTTGCACGCATAGCAGTGCGCGTGGCGCCGGGGTTGAACAAATTGGCCTTGATGGGTGTAACGCCAAGTTCCTGTGCGTAGGTGATAACCAAGGCTTCGAGCGCGGCTTTGGACGCGGCATACGGCCCCCAATAGGCGCGCAGGCGGCTCGTGACCCCGGAGGTGAGAAACACGGCGCGGCCAGCGTCGGAAATGCGCAGCAGCGGGTGCATGGCGCGGATCAGCGCGTGGTTTGCGGTGAAGTTCACCGCCATCACTTCGTCCATCACCTTCGCTGTGGCTTGGTGGGCGGGCGTCAGTGCGCCGAGCACGCCCGCGCAGCCCGCCAGCGCATCGAGCCGTCCGAAGCGCTCGAACAACGCCGCGCCGAGCCGGTTGATGGCTTCAGCATCGCGTAGATCGAGCGGCACGAGCGTGGCTTCGCCGCCTTCGGCTTTGATATCATCGTCGAGCTTTTCGAGCGCCTTTTGCGCGCGGCTGACGCAAATGACGCGAAAGCCCTGGCGCGATGCTTCCAGCGCCACGGCGCGGCCAATGCCGCGCGACGCGCCCGTCACGAGCGCGATGCGCTTTTCTGTTGTCTGGTTCATTCCGCCGCTTCTTCGGCCAGTAGGGAAAGCTGGAATTCCTTGGACGCGCGATCAGCGTTCAAATCCCGGAGCGGTGTCGGGTAGTCGCCGGTGAAGGCGTGATCGGTAAATTGCGGATTGTCGGCGTTGCGCGCTGCTTCGCCCATGGCCCAATAAAGACCGTCGACGGACAGGAAGCCGAGTGTGTCGACTAAGAGCGTCTTGCGCATGTCCTCAAGCGACATTTGCGCCGCCATGAGCTGATCTTGGCTCGGCATGTCTATGCCGTAAAAATCCGGGTGCTTTATTGGCGGCGAGGCGCTGCGGAAGTGAACTTCCTTGGCGCCGGCTTCGCGGACCATCTGTACGATCTTTTGCGATGTCGTCCCGCGCACGATGGAATCGTCTACCAGCACCACGCGTTTGCCGGCGATCATCGCGCGATTGGCGGCGTGCTTGAGGCGAACGCCTAACGCGCGGATTTCCTGCTTCGGCTGGATGAAGGTGCGGCCCGCATAATGGCTGCGAATGATCCCGAGTTCGTAAGGGATGCCGGATTGCTTGGCATAGCCCATAGCTGCCGGCACGCCGGAATCCGGAACGGGAATGATGACGTCCGCATCGACGCCGGTTTCTTCGGCTAAGCGCATGCCCATGCGCTTGCGAATTTCATAGACGGAGCGGCCGTCCACCACCGAGTCGGGCCGGGCGAAATAGACGAACTCGAACAGGCATGGCCGCGCTTTGCGGCGCGGGAACGGGAAGTGGCTTTCGAGCTTGATCTCGCCGTTGAGTGTTCGTGTGGCTACCAGCACTTCGCCCGGCTCGATCGTGCGCACGAAGCGCGCGCCGATCATGTCCAGCGCGCAGGTCTCCGAGGCGAGGATGGGCGCGCCGTTGCGTTCGCCAAGAACGAGCGGGCGGATGCCGACTGGATCGCGCGCGCCAATCATCATGTGATTGGTGAGGCACACCAGCGCATAGGCGCCCTGAAGGTCGTGCAGCGCGTCGACAAAGCGATCCACCACCTTGGCGCGCCGCGAGCGCGCGATCAGCTGCAGGATGCATTCTGTATCGGAGGTGGATTGGAAGATGGCGCCTTCCTCTACCAGCCGCTCGCGCAATTCGCGGGCATTGGTGAGGTTGCCATTGTGACCAATGGCGAAGCCGCCGAGCGCAAGATCGGCGAACAGCGGCTGCACGTTGCGGAGGATGGTGCCGCCCTGCGTGGCGTAGCGCGTGTGGCCGATGGCTGATTGCCCGGGCAGGCGTTTGGGCACATCGGCGCCGGAGAAATGTTCGCCGACGAGGCCGAGATGGCGCTCGTGGTGGAATCGGGCGCCGTCGAAGCTGACGATGCCGCAGCCTTCCTGGCCGCGATGCTGCAGGCCATGCAGGCCGAGCGCGGTCAATACGGCCGCGTCCTCAGTGCCGAATACGCCAAAAACGCCGCACTCTTCACGCGGCTTGTCGTCGTCAGCCCATTTATCGACCGGGTCCGCCGGGTCCGGAAGGAAAGAGAGAGAGGGACGTTCGGCGGTCATTGGTCCTCAATTGGACGGCGTTTCGGGTTCCGGAGCCGGTGCTGCCGGCGGGATCGGAGCCGACTCGCCCTGTTGGTTGTCGATTATATCACGCGCGCGCTGGCGTGCTTGCGGCAGCACGGCCTCCAAGCCGTTAGCCACACTAGAATACATAGGATAGGTCCGCGCGCCGAGAATGGCGTCTTGGGTGGAATCCGCACTTGTTTCGGTGTCGCCCTGGCGCGCCAGGAGTACAAACAGAGCAACCACCACCACGCCACGCAGCACGCCGAAGGCGAGCCCCGCGGCTCGGTCGAAGCTGCCGATCTCCGTCGATTCGTGTGTGCGCTTAGCGAGCGTGGAGGAGATCACCGTGATGGCGATGAACACCACGAGGAAGATCAGCAGCCCAGCCGCTACCGAAGCCAGCGAACCCGAGAGGGGCGTGAAGCGCTCGACAAGCGGGCGCAGCATGTCAGCGAAGAATACCGCGCCGATTGCAGCGCCAATAAAGGCGATAATGGAAAATAGCTCGCGGATGAGGCCGCGTGCGAAAGCCATGACGCCTGACAGACCCAATACGGCCAGTGCGGCGAAATCAAACCAGGTCAGGCCCAGATCCATAATCGGCTCTCCCCATCCCGGACGGACACGATTCTCAAGTCCGCCGCCGGGGATGGGATAGACGTCCCAGCCAGCGATGGAAAGCCTCAGCCAGCAGCCCCAAGCACCGCCGCCAGCTCGGAAATGTGGCTGATCGTGCGCAGTTTCACTGCGCCCCCGCCGCCATTTTTCTTCTGGCCAGGGGCCAATGCCGAGCTGAAGCCGAGCTTGGCGGCCTCCTTGAGCCGCAGATCGGCCCGTCCGGCCGGGCGAACGTCGCCTGAGAGCGCGACTTCGCCAAAGGCGACGCACTGATTGGGCAGGGGCTGATCTGTCAGGGCCGAAATGAGCGCGGCGGCGACGGCAAGATCGGCGGCGGGTTCAGTGATCCGCAGGCCGCCAGCGACGGAGAGATAGACGTCGCGGCCTGAGAAGGAGAGGCCGCAGCGCGTTTCCAGAACCGCGAGGATCATCGCCAGTCGCGCAGTGTCCCAGCCGACGACAGCGCGACGGGGCGTGCCATAGGCGGTTGGCGCCGCCAGCGCTTGAATTTCCACCAATACGGGACGGGAGCCCTCGACGCCGGCGAAAACGGCTGCGCCGCTTGCACGTTCTCCGCTGGCGCCGAGAAAAAGCGCGGAGGGATTTGGGGTTTCGACCAGACCATGCTCGATCATTTCAAACACGCCGATTTCATCGGTAGGTCCGAAGCGGTTTTTCACGGCGCGTAGAATGCGGAATGGCATGCCGCGCTCGCCTTCAAAATAGATCACCGCATCGACCAAATGCTCGACAACGCGCGGCCCAGCGATTTGTCCATCCTTGGTGACGTGGCCGACGAGGATCAGCACCGCGCCTGATTTTTTCGCGAAACGTACAAGTTCGTGGGCGCAGGCGCGCACTTGCGCGACCGTGCCTGGCGCGGCCTCAACGCCATTGGCCCAGAGCGTCTGGATGGAATCGACGATCACCACTTCGGGCTTCAGCGCCTTAAGGCCATCGAGAATTTTTCGCAGGTCGGTTTCAGCCGCGAGCTGCACGGGCGCATCCGCGGCCTGGAGGCGGCGCGCACGGCCTTGCACCTGCGCTTCGGCCTCTTCGCCGGTGACATAGGCGACGACGTGGCCTTTACGTGCAAGCGCCGCAGCGGCCTGCAGCAGCAAGGTAGATTTTCCAACGCCTGGGTCGCCGCCAATCAAAATTGCCGACGCCGCCACCAAGCCGCCACCGCAGACGCGATCGAATTCGGAAATGCCGGTGGCGAGACGCGCGGGGGGATCGGCGTCACCGGCCAACTCGACAAAGGCGAGGGGCTTGCTCTTTTTTCCGGTTGGCGCTGCGAGCGCGCCTGGGACGACCGGACGCGCGGCTTCCTCAACCAGCGTATTCCATTCGCCACAGGCGTCGCACTTGCCGGCCCATTTGGGCCAGATCGCGCCGCATGCTTGGCAGGTGAAGATGTGGTCTGGCTTGGCCATGATTCGGTTCAGCGTAGGCGAAGCTCCATGGCAGGGCTATTGCGTCTGGTTGGAATTGACCGCTTCCGTGATGGCCCGTGCGGGGATAAGCCTTCGACGTGCAGCTTCGTTTAGCGCGTACCGAAACCGGCGAGGCGGAAATCTTCCGCTCGATTCAGGGCGAGGGGCCGATGGCCGGCCGTCCGCGCACATTTGTGCGCTTGTCGGGCTGTAATCTGCACTGTGTTTGGTGTGACACCGCCTATACGTGGAATTGGCGTGGGACGGATTTTGCACATGTGCGCGACGCCGCAGACGCGCCGCATAAATTCGATCTAAGCGAAGAACTCATTAGGCTCGACATTGACGATGTCGCGGCGCGGGTAGCGCAGTTGTCTACTGAGGGTGTGGTGCTGACCGGCGGCGAGCCGATGATGCAACGCGATGCGCTTGAGCATTTGATTGCGGCTTTGAAGCAGGCAGCGCGCGCGCCTCTTATCGAAATCGAGACCAATGGATCGATTGTGCCGGGCGCCTTGGAACGCGCGGTCGATCTTTTTGTTGTGTCGCCTAAATTGGCGCATTCCGGCAACAATGCCGCTGTTGCGCTCAATCCCGCAGTGCTGCGGACTTATGCCGGTTTGGCCAATGCTTACTTCAAATTCGTCGCGCGCGATGCCGCTGACGTTGCGCAAGCGGCGGCGCTTGCCGACCGATTCAGCATAGCGCCTCACCGTGTCTATATCATGCCGGAAGGCGTTACGTCCGATGCACTGCGCCAGCGTGCTCAGTTTCTGACTCAAAGCATTCTGGATTACGGCTTCAATTTCACCGACAGACTTCACGTGCACCTGTTCGGCGCGCGGCGTGGCATCTAGCTCGGCGCGTTTCCCGGCTTCCACTTGATCGAGCAGCCGACGCTGGGCCGTTGCTGTCCACTTGGCGCACGACCAGCAAGAACTGCGTCGGCAGCGCGACGGATGTCCGCGCCGCTGGCGGTTCCGTTGCCCGGACGGGTGTCATCGAACTGGCCGCGATAGGCCAATTTCTTTTGCGCATCGAACAGGAAGATATCCGGCGTACAAACAGCGCCATAGGCGTGCGCTGTCTCTTGCGTTTGGTCGTAGAGATAGGGAAAGGCAAAGCCGTGTTCGCGCGCAAATTCGCCCATCTTGTCGGGGGCGTCTTCGGGATGTGATGCGATGTCGTTGGCGTTGATCGCGACAATCGCGAGGCCCTTATCCTGATACTCGCGTGCGAAAGCGCTGAACGCGTCGGCGATGTGGAGCACATATGGGCAATGATTGCAGATGAAAGCGACGAGCACGGGTTTGTCGCCGGCAACCTTGCCCAGCGCCCAGACGCCGCCTGACGGATCGGTCAGTGCGAAATCCGGCGCGGCGGCGCCAAGTTCGATCATCCGTGATTGTGTGGCCATGTGCTATGCTCCTTCACCCCTGATTTAGGCCGCGTTCAGGGTAATGCCAATGTATGAGCTAGAGCGGCGTCGCGAGGCACCGGATGGCGCAAATCTACGAGTTTTCGGCACGAGACATTGATGGCCACGACCAGTCGCTTGAATCCTATCGCGGTAAAGTGCTGCTGATCGTGAACACCGCGAGCAAGTGTGGTTTCACGCCGCAATATCGCGGCCTAGAAGCGCTGGCGCGCAAATACGCCGAACGCGGCTTGGAGGTTTTGGGCTTTCCTTGCAATCAGTTCGGCGCTCAGGAGCCGGGCGATGCGGACGAGATCAAGAAATTTTGTTCGCTCACCTATGATGTGAGTTTTCCGATGTTCGCCAAGGTTGATGTCAACGGTCGTGCGGCGCATCCGGTCTACAAGTATCTCACGGCCGCCAAGCGCGGTATGCTTGGTACGCGTAGAGTGAAATGGAACTTCACTAAATTCCTGGTGGGGCGCGACGGACGCGTGTTGGCTCGCTTCGGACCCGCCGCCAAGCCTGAATCATTGGCGGATAAAATCGAGAAGGCGCTCGAACAAAAAGCTGTCTAGCGCACGGTTTTTACTTTCAGCACCACGATCGCGCCGCCAATAAGTGCGAACGCGCCGCCGGTCAGATAAAGCAGAGCGTAATTGTTCACGCCGCTTCCGGCGCCGATGGCAAGCAGTAACGGGGCGAGTAGTGGGGCAAGCCCGCTCGGAATCTTTTGAGAAAATGTGGCTATGGCCAAGTAACGCCCTATGTGTGCGCGGTCCGGCAGTGTGGCCATGACAATGGCCTGGTCCACAGCGGCGAAGACAGCGAGCGCAAGCTGCATCAGAACGCCGCCGATAAGGAAAGCCGTGAGTGTGGAGGCAAAAGCATCGACCGTTGCGCCCGTCGCGAAGATCGCCGACGCGGCAAGAACAAAAATTTTTCGCCTTCGCAAAAAATCCGAAAGCAATCCGCCCGCTAAGGCGCCAAGTGAGGCGGCAAGGACGCCAGCAAACGCGATCATGGCTGTCACGCCCGCGACTTCTCGGATGTCGATACCCAGGCGCTCCGCATAGAGAAACGCCAGAAATGTCGTATTGGCGTAGAGGCCAAGAAAGAAGAACAATCTGCCCAACCAATTCCAGGCGAAATCGGGATGCGCGCGTGGACTGATGGCATAATTAGCGGCGAGATCTGGCAGCGAAAAGGTGCTGTCACGGCGCGCAAGATTGCGTGAGTCCATATCCTTTCCAAGGATCAGGAATGGAAGTGAGCAAACGACGCCGACCACGCCCGGCATAAGAATGATCAGCAGTGTATTGTCTGTATGATTTGCAAGCGCAGCCAAACCAATGACCGGGGCCAATTGACTTGAGATCGCTGTGAAGCCGGAGACTTTAGCGCGCTGATTGTCAGTCAATCGATCCGTTTGAAGCGCGACGATTGATGTTGAGACAGTCGTAAAGCCGAGCATTGCCGCAATCCATGCCGCACCAGTCATGGGAATGGTTGAGGCGGTGGCGAGGGCGAGGAGCGCAATCACGCCCATAGCCAAGCCGCCGATCATAAAAGGGCGCCGCCGGCCGAGACGCGAACGCGTGCGATCGCTCCATGCGCCGATGAGCGGGCTGGCCACGAGGTAGGTCAGTTGCGCTGCGCCTGTCATGTAGCCGAGCAATTCTGGTCGACCCGGCGCGAGTTCGTCGATGCGGAGCGCCAGCGAGTAAACCAACGGCATAATGTAAGCCATCGAGACACCGAAATTGGCGAGCACCATCCAGGCGATCTCTCGGCCTTTGAAAGCTGCCGCGTGCAGTTCCGACGGGGGCGCTGCTTGCCACCGGCCGGCAGGACCTGGGGCGCCCCCTGGTGTCGCTGGAGCAGGGAACGGAGTGGAAGAAGTCATGCGGACCTCGTCGCCCGCCGACTGCCGAGGGCGGCGAACAAGCAGAGTTAAGGCAGGAATTTGCGTGACCGCTTATGGCTGCAAAGCAGCGGCTATGCAACTAAAGATTGTTATGCTAGCGAATGCACGCAAGGGTGGTTTGGGCGAGCCGAAACACGCAACAAGTGATGAGCGGATTTCACGGTGACGAGCAGCTTTAGTGACTTTCTTGCCGATGAAGAAAGGCATTCGCCGTGCGACGGAGTCATAGCGCCTATGGCGCATTTCGTGCGGCCCGCTTGGCGTTACATGCAGGGCGCCTTCGCCTATCCAGAGGTTGCGAACGCAACGCACGCTATTCTGGCAATCAGCGGTGACTTGGATTTTGAACGGGTCGCGGCGTGCGGTGTTGCCGCTGCTGCGCGGCATCCCATCTTGGCGGCGCAGGTGCGGGAAACGGAAGACGGCCCCGCTTTTTGTTTCGGCGCGCCTACGGATATCAAGCTCCGGTGCGAAGTTCTCAATGCGGATCGTGACGCCGCGTTGGACCGCGTGCGCGAATTGATCTGGCAGCCGTTTGATATCGAGCAGGAGCGCTTTTTCAGGCTGTTCTGCGTCAGTCGATCAACGCACAAGCACTTTGTATGCTTCGTTCTGCATCATTTCGTTGGTGACTTCGTATCGCTCAGTATTCTGAAAGAGCAGTTCCTCGCTGATTATTGCTCTGGGCAGGCCCCTGTGTGCATAGCGCCGCAGACGCTTGCCTATCCTTATTATGCTTCTGCACTTGCGCGTTGGGGGCAGTCCCGAGTTGGCAGGGAATCCGAATATTATTGGGATGGTGTTTGGGAAGGCGCGCCAACGACCTTGCTCCCCAAGCCTAAGAAAAACGCACTCGATACGCCGCACTACCGCCGGGAGATCGGTTTTGCCGTCCCGCATCAGCTGACCACAGAATTAAAAAGGCTCGCCGCGCGTCTGGGCGTGACTCTAGTCATGCTCTTGCTTGCTGCGAAATTTCGCGTGCTGCGCAGCTTCGTGGATCAGGATGAATTCTGGGTTCTGGTTGTCGATGATCGAAGGGATCGGGGCGCGCTTCGGCATATGGTTGGAAATCTTTCAGATCCAATGCCAGTGCGTTTGCGCGTGGAAAAAGGCGAGAAGGTGCAAGCGACTGCGGATCGCTTGCGCGGAATTATGGCGCTGAACAAACGCCATGCGCTCAGTCCGACGCGATTGTGGGGGCGGGAAAAGCCCGTGGTCGGCCCAAGTTTCAATTTCATCTATGAGCGCAAATTTGTGATGCCGGATGGCGCGCAATATTTGCCATCGTTTTCTCTGCCGGAAAGACCGCTCGGGCCGAACGAGCATCTCGCGCACTATTTTTCAATCCGTTGTGATGGCGCGAAGCTTCGCGGCATGATGAGGTTTTCGACCGGCGCGTGCGATGAAGCGAATGCAGCGAGATTTGTAAGCGCCTTTTGTCAGGAATTGGCGGAGGTTGTGCGTGACTGATCTCGCTGATGTGACGACTCCGGTCGGTTTATCCGGCAAAGTCGTCATTGTAACCGGAGGCACAAGCGGCATTGGTTTGGCTTGTGTCGAGAGGCTCTTGGCTGCGGGCTGCAAGGTTTCCGTTGCGGGCCGCGATGAAGTAAAATGGACGGAACACACATTAGCGCGGCACGAGCGTGCGCGGTTTATCTCCGCCGACATTACCGAGGAAGCGGCTGTCGAGCGTCTCGTTGACAAAAGCATTGAAGTGTTTGGCCGGCTTGATGCCGCGATCAATTGCGCAGGTACAATGCCGGCGGGATCACCGATCCACGAATTAAGCGCTGAGGAATGGGACAAGCGGTGCGCGCTAAATCTACGCGGCATGTTCTTTTGTCTGAAATATCAGATCAAGGCGATGCGCGAACAAGGCGGCTCAATTGTATTGATTTCATCGACTGGCGCCGACCGGGCGATCGCGCAGGGGGCGGAATATTCTGCGGCTAAGGCGGGAGTCGTGCGGCTTGCGCGCTCTGCGGCGCTCGAGAATGCAGCAAACAATATCCGCATAAACACCGTGATGCCTGGCGCGGTGATGACGCCGATGCTGCGGCGGGCGTGGGGAGAGAATTCAGCGCAAAGGGTGTCGGGTGCGATCCCTATGCGCCGTGTGGGACGGCCTGCTGAAATTGCTGGAGCCGCGGTATGGCTTGTTTCTGACGATGCCTCCTACGTCACTGGAACGGAGATGGTCGTAGATGGCGGTTTGCTGCTGACTTGATTGGGGGGGCGATAGATGAAAATCGAACAAGAGCTTGCAGAGATGTGGACGGAAATATTGAGCCAAAAATCCGTCGGCGCCGATGACAATTTCTTCGGATTAGGCGCGGATTCCGTTGCCGTTATGATGCTTGTAATGCGTATCGAGGAACGTTTCGCTGTCGTGCTCGACGCGGGCGACATTTATGAAAGCCCAACTTTACGTTCGCTTTCAGTAATTCTGAGCGGCCGATTGGGCGTAGAGCAGGCCAGCGCTGCAACTTAGCGCCTGGGCTCACTTCACGCGATTCGTTGCAACGCGGCCATATCCAGCTTGCCGTTCGGCAAGCGTGGCAATTCACCGACATCTCGGCAATCAAGGTGTGCCGGAGATATGGAAAGCGTGCGTGCAAGCGCCGTTAAGCGCGCGCGAACGGTGTTGCTTGCGTTCTCGTGGCAGAGCCGAATGGCGTTTCCAATATAGAGAGCGGCGATGGGGACATCCGAAAAGAAGCGGCTTTCCAGCTCATCCAAATTGATCCGAACGCCATCGACTTTGCAGATGCGGTCCCGTCGTCCCCTTAAATAAATCAATCCGTTTTCATTCATATGGCCGATGTCGCCGGTGTGCAGGACGCCGCCTAGGTCATCTCCGCGAGCGAGTCCGGCCGCATCTGTGGCGTAGCCCATCATGACATTGGGCCCGCGATAGATGAGTTCATCTTCCGGACCCAACTCGAACTGACTACCTGAAACAGCGAGGCCGACGCTTTCGAGATTGTCTGCGAGCAAGTCCGCTGGAAGGACGGCCACGCGCGCGGTGGCTTCGGTAATGCCATACATTTTGTAGACGCGTATGCGATCATTGAGGCCGCGCATAAGCCAGCGTGCCAGATCAGGCGCGAGACGCCCGCCCGATTGTGCGCACGCTGTGATCTGCGGCAATTGTAATCCTTTCTCACAAACGAGGCGCAAGAGTTCGTAGCTCTTCGGTACGCCGTGGAGAAAATTGCAATCGTGTCGGCGCACCAATTCCCACGTTCGCGCATCTAGGAAGGAACCCGAGTGTGCGAGAACAGATGCGTGCTGCGCCAAATGACTGGCCAACACCGAAAGCCCGTAAGTGTAGGAAAGAGGCAAGTTGAGATAAGCGCGCGCGTTCTCATCTATGCTGAGCGCTTTCACGATCTGCTGAGCGTTGACGGTTAAATTTGTGGCGGAGAGGCGCACAAGTTTGGCGCTGCCGGTGGAGCCTGACGTCGAGAGGAGGAGCGCGAGATCTGGATGCACGCTGGCGCAGGGCGCGGGGCAGGCCAGTGTCTGATAGCCATTCTCTGTTGTGTTGGTTCTAAAAGCGGGCCGGTAAATTGCGGCGAGTTGTGCTTGGCGCTCGGCTGACAGGGCGGGGTTGAGCAAGTGGACTGCATGTCCAGCGCGTAGGGCGCCGAGGAAATGGGTTATGCCGACCAGATCAGTGTGGGCTGCCAGGAATACCAGCGCTTTTTTGCTCGTACGGTAGTGGGCTTCTGCGACTGCGTCGGACGCGTCGGCTAGGGCGCGGTAGCTGAGAGATTGGCCTGTGACGCCGTCTATTATGGCGAGACGGCTGCCGCCTTGCTCCAATCTCAGCCAATATGCACCTAACTGATCGCGCATGCGCGCCTCCTACCGAATGCAACCAAGGGTAGCATTTCGGTTTATCCTCTGGCGGGTCCTGGGGCAAGGAGGAGCGGCGCTTGCGTGGGGAGACGCCTAAGTCTATTCCCTCCGCTCCCATGCGCCGCCTTAGCTCAGTTGGTTAGAGCGCTGGATTGTGGATCCAGAGGTCCCCGGTTCGAGCCCGGGAGGCGGTACCATGTGCAATTGGGAATGCCGGTCGGGGCGTTTGATTTTGAACGGATTGTTGCGCTCCCCTGCATATTGGCCGCGCTGCTCAGGCGGTAGGAGGCGGCGTCATTCTTAGCGCTCACGCGCGCTACGCCGCGCACGCTGCTGCGCAATGCGGATACGTATTCCGCTCCCTAGATGGCGCCGACGGCTATTTGTTCGAGGTCAAAGATGGCCGCCGCCGCGCATTATTTGCAGCGGGCGCCGGAGTTCCATACGCGTTGAACGACGCCCGCGCGGCATCGCTGGCGCGTGACAAGGCATTTTGCGCCAAGGCCATGGAAGCGGCGGGCGTGCCCTGTGTGCCGGGGCGCATGTTTTTTGTGACGGAACGCTGGGCGGAAATGCGTTCGCCGGGCCGCGAGCCGGCGGATGCGCGAGCGTATGCAGCGGCGGCGGATTATCCGCTCTTTTGCAAACCTATATCGGGTTCGAACGGGCTGTTTGCTGAAGTGATCGCCGATTGTGATGCGTTTGAGGATTATCTCTGCCGGGTATCACGCGAGCATTTCGCAATTCTGGTTCAACCGTTTCTGCGCGGCGTTGAGCATCGTGTCTTCATGCTGAACGGTGAGGCGCTGTTCTGTTATCGGAAGGAATTGCCGTGCCTAGCCGGTGACGGGCGTAGCACGCTGAAGGAGCTCTTGGCGGCTTTGCCGCGCGATACAGTGCCGGCGCAGACGCGCGCGCGCGATAGTGCAGGCTCGTTGTTGGCAATGCACGATAGGCCGGCGTTTGGCGCGCGCATCATATTGGAGGGGCCTGCCAACCGCGCCGCCGGCGGCGGCGCGACGGACTTGCGCGAAGGCTCGCCCGAGCCATTGGCGCAGATTGCGCGCGCGGCGGTAAACGCGATTGGCCTTTCGCTTGCGGGCGTCGATATTTTCGACCTTTCTCCGCAGGGCGATCTTAGCGAGCTGACTGTGATCGAAGTGAATTCAAACCCGATGATTCAGACGCTCGAAGACGGCGGACGTTGGGATCTGATCACAACAATCTGGCGCGCTAATTTTGAATCTGCGTTGAAGTGAAGATGTGGCGTGTGCCGTATCCGAAGTTTGGCGATGGGCCGAGCTTTCCGCGTCTTGAAGCGCTATCGGCGCACCTGGGCGTCAATCTCGCGACCTTTGGCAAGCATGGTGCTGTTGTGGTCGGCTCTAATGGCAAGGGCTCAACGGCGGCGATGAGCGCAGCGTTGTTGCGTCAGAGCGGGCGACCTACGGGTTTGTTTACATCGCCGCACCTTTTTGCGCTGAATGAGCGTTTTGTCATCGATGGCGCGGCAATTTCAGACTCAGAGCTCGATACACATTGGAGGCGCGTCAAGCGGGCGATCGATGCGCTCAATTTATCGGAAAAGATTGGCGGCTTTGAATTTCTCTTTTTGATCGCTGCATCGTGGTTCGCAGCGCGTGAGTGTGTGCATACTGTTTGGGAAGCGGGGATCGGCGGCAGATTCGATCCCGTACGTTTAATCCAGGCGAAACGCTTAGCGCTGACGTCGCTAGATCTTGAGCACACGCAATTACTTGGCGACACGCTGGAGGCGATCGCGCAAGACAAGCTCGATGCGGCGCCGCGCGGTGCACGTGTTTTTATTGGCGCCTCATGTCGCGGCCAATGGAACGCCATTAAAGCGCATTGCGGCGGACACGGCGTAGAGCCGATACTGGTGGACGGGGCGGCGCTTGCGGATGTTCGTGCGCCCTTTGCCGGCCGGCATCAGCAGGAGAACGCTGCATTAGCGCTCGCGCTGGTGCGCGACGTTTGTCCCTTGAGCGATGCGCAGGTCGAGGCCGCTTTCGCCGGGGCGCAGTGGCCTGGAAGGCTGGAGGTTATCGAGCATGATCCGCTCACCGTTATCGATGTCGGCCACACGCCTGCGGCGATTAAGGCGTCGTTAGAGGGCTTCCGCGCAATGCAGGGCGGGCGGCGTGGCGTGTTGGTCTGCGGCGCATCACGCGACAAGGACGTGTGCGGGATCATTTCAGCGTTAGCGCCGGGCTTCGACCGCATCATTTGCGCCTCTGCTCACCATAAGGGCGCGCCTGCAGACGAGGTCGCGGCCTATGCGGCAGAGTCAAATCCCGCGGCTGAGGTTTTGATTGCAAATTCGGTGGCGGATGCGCGGCAGATAGCGATTATGGAACGCGGACAGCAGGCGATCTATGTCGCGGGGGGGCTTTTCCTTGCCGCCGAATATCGGGCCATCCACATGGGGCTTAATTTGACGGACTTGGCGTTCTTTTGAGCGACCGGTGCGATATGGCTAACGGCTCTATACGTTTGTGGCCAGCGCATTCTAGGCGAATGCGCTGGCTGAAATTTGCGCTTCCGTTACCCGGTTCTGATAAGCGTTGAAGCTTCGGGCTGAGGTTACAGCAGAATGAAGGACCAGTACGTCCTCGAAGCAGCCGTGGAACATTTCGCGTCGCGTTCGCACAATGCTTGGCGTCGGAAATTCCAGAAGGCAAATCCGCGTGAGGCAAAGAAGCCGCGCATGCGGCTGCGCGGCGGCGAGATGGTGGATATCAACAAGCCGTGGTCGCAACTTCATCCAAGAGCGCAGGCTGACAATAGGTCTGCCGCGCGCGACGCCTATCAAGCATTGCTTAAGCATCCGAAGGACCGTGAAGCTGCGGCCCGCTATGTTCATCAGCGCTGGATCGCGCGCAATAAAGGCGATCCAAATCAGCCTAGGGAATTGTTCAAGCCGTACAGCGCGCTGCCGGAGCATGAAAAGGACAAAGATCGCGCCCATGTCGACAGCATGAGGGCGGCGCTCGCGGCGGTGAAAGCTAAGAAAGCGATTTCGCCAAAGAAAACGTCGAAGAAGCAGGCCAAGCCTGCGCGCAGGCCAGCGGCGGCCAAGAGCTTTACACTGGACGCCAAGACGGTGAAGCGACTTGAAGCGGCGGCGAAGCGGATGAGCGCCGTGACTGGACGGAAGGTCGCCATCGAGGAATTGGCGCAGGCGGCAGTTCGGGCCATGCTGCTGGTCTATGAAGTTTGAGGCTGCGTGGTTGCGTTCGCAGCGGGCGAGCCCGATAAGCAGCTTATGCCTAATTCCATAGTTCGCACCCTGATCGCGCCTGCGTCGCGTGCGGCATGAAAAGCGTCGTTATTGTCGGCGGGGGCGTGATCGGTCTGTTCTGTGCGCTACGTTTGGCCAAAGCGGGCGCCCAGGTTACGCTTCTCGAAGCCGAGGCGGAGAGCCGTTCGGTCAACAGCCCCACGGCTTCGGCGGCCGCGGCGGGTATGCTGGCGCCTTACGATGCGGGCGCTTTGCACGAAGGGCTTGCGCTGCGCTCGCTGGATTTGTGGCGCGAAGCGCAGCAGGAAGCTGCATGGGCCGGGGCGGTGCGCTTTGACGGAGCGGTATATCTCCGCGCCAGTGAGGCTGACGCGGTCGCGCTGCAGGCGCGCATCGTCAGCGTTGGCCGCAAGGCGCGGCCGCTATCGGCGCGGCAGCTGCATCAGCGTTTTGGCTTTAAGCCAGGCGCATATCATGCGATTGCCGTTACCGAAGAAGGCGTAGCAGATCCGCTCCAAGTTCTAAGTGGTTTGGCATTCGACGCCCGCCAGCACGGTGTTGTCATTCGCTATAATCAGGACGTCGCGAGAGTTATCGGGGGCGCCGCTTTCACCCACGAAGGGGAAGTCTTCGAGGCGGACGCGATTGTGCTTGCGCCAGGCGCCTGGGCGACGGAAGCGCTCTTGGCGGCTGCGCCGGCGCTCCGGCATGTGCGGCCCGCAAAAGGCAATATCGTTACCATTCAGGCGACGCGCGCATTCGAGGGCAATCTGCACGCGCCGGGTTTCTATCTAACGCGTCGCGGTGCTGAGACGATCTTGGGCGCTACGATGGAGTTGGATCGCTTTGACCGTCAACCGGACCAGAGCCAGGCGGACAATTTGCTAGCGACAGCCCGCATGTTCATGGCTGATCCGCTTGTGCAGGCGAGAGTATGGGCTGGTGTTCGGCCTATGTCGCCGGACGGTTGGCCAATGATTGGCCCAAGCGGCGATGTCATCTTGGCGGCAGGCCATTCGCGCAACGGTTGGACGCTGGCGCCGGTCACGGCGGAGATTGTCGCCGCTCATGTGATGGGCGAAACGTTGGCGCCGGAATGGGCCCTGCTTTCGCCCGATCGTTTCGAGCTGGCGTCAGCCGCGCGCTAAACGCATTTACATTGCCTTTACCAAATCGGCGGAGCGCTCGTTTTTATGAGCGATCCTATCGCGCCAGTCGGCCCGGACGCGGTGCAAGCCGCCATTCGCCGTGCGGCGGACGCTACGGGTGTGAATTTCGCTTTGCTTGTGCAGACCGCGCGACGCGAGAGCGCTTTCAATCCTCTGGCGCGCGCAAGCACGTCGAGCGCGACGGGCCTCTTCCAATTTATCGACAGCACGTGGCTGGACATGGTGCGCCGGCATGGCGCGCAACACGGGCTTGGTGCTGAAGCGGCCGCGCTGCAGCAAGGTGTTCATGGCGATACGCGGCGCGCTATTCTGGCGCTGCGCAACGATCCGGAATTATCGGCGCGAATGGCAGGCGAATTAGCGCGCGAGAATGCGCAAGCATTGCAGGCGCGGCTTGGCCGCGCTCCGAATGCTGGTGAATTGTATGCAGCGCATGTCATGGGCGCGGGCGGGGCGGTGCGTCTGATCGAGGCGGCTCAGCAGGGCGCGCCAGACGCCGCAGCGCTGTTTCCACGGGAAGCAGCCGCCAATCGTGGTCTTTTCTATGCCGACGGTGCACCGCGTTCAGCGCAAGGCTTATTGGAGCGGCTGTCAATTGATGCGCAAGGGCCAGCGCTGAATAGCCACGCGGCTTCTGGGCTTGGCGAGGCCCCCATGACGCCCGCGCTTGCGCAGGCGCTGTTTGCGATGGCGCTCTTGCCCTTACTCACCAGCGGCGGCGAGGACGATCAGCGCAACGATCCGTTGCGCGCCCTTTCGGCATATCCACGCTCCAGCGACCTCTAATTGCGAATGTGAAAGCGGGCAGTGGCCTGCATCGCGTTCTACAGCCGAAACAATTTCAAGGCTTCATTAAGGCTCGCACGAAAGGGTGGGGTTTCTAGCCTCTGACGCGAGTCGGGGGCCGCCAACGTCACGAGAACCGCCATGTCCGTTGTCACGATGCGCGCCAACCTGACCGACAGCGATATTCGAACGCTGGTCAAAGGTCCGGATGAGGAAACGCGTGCGCACGCCGCGCATAAGATTTGCCGATGCATCGACGAGGCCGAACTCTCGGCGGATGAGCGCGCGCACGCGGAAGGCATTTTGGGAATTATGGCCGACGATGCGGCGATCCTGGTGCGGCGAGCGCTTGCGGTGGCGCTGAAGAATTCATCCAAGCTGCCGCGCGATTTGGCTAACAAGCTCGCGCAAGATATCGAATCCGTCGCGTTGCCTGTGATCCTAAATTCGCCAATGCTTACCGATGCGGATTTGGTGGAGATTGTGCGCGCGAGCCCGCCGCAAAAGCAATTGGCCGTCGCGAGTAGAGAGCGTCTAAGCGTGACAGTAACGGGCGCCATTGCCGCCTATGCGGATGCGCCGGTGGTCGAACGCGCGGTCGCTAACGAAAATGCGGAGTTCGATGAGGGTGGATTTGGCGTCGTGATCGACCGTTTTTCTGGTGTTTCCAGCATTACGGCGGCCATGGTGCGCCGGGATGAATTGCCTGTGGTCATCACCGAAAAGCTGATCTCGCTGGTCACGGGTGAGGTGTTTGACCATCTCGTGAACAATCATGAATTGCCTCCGCAATTGGCGATCGACCTGGCCGTGGGCGCGCGTGAGCGCGCGACACTGGACGTCGTTGAGCAGGCCGGGCGTCAGCGGGATGTCGGGCGCTTTGTACAGCAACTCAATCTAAACGGCCGACTTACGCCAGCATTGCTCATGCGTGGGCTTTGCGTCGGGCAGATGGATTTCGTCGAGCACGCCATGGCTGAGCTTGCAGGCATGTCGCATCAGCGGATGTGGCTGCTTGTGCACGATAGTGGCCCGCTAGGGCTGAAGGCCGCTTTTGACCGCGCCGGTTTGCCGCCGCGTCTGTTTCCTTCTTTCCGCGCCGCGATTGATGTCTATCACAGCATAGAGCGCGACGGCGCGGCGATGGATCGTATCGTATTCCGGCAGCGCATGTTGGAACGCACGCTGACGCTGTTTCAGTCGATTCCGAAGGACGATCTCGATTATCTTTTGGAGAAGCTGGACGCCACACATATGCGAACCGCTAATGCGGCGGCTATGTAGCTCTAGCGTAGGCTGGCTTCCGCGAAAGGGCCGCTGCCGCGATCAAATCCGGCGATAGCTAACACGCGCGCATGAGAGGCGCTGCGAACGCCTTCAGCGGTCAAGATTATGCCGGCAGCTTGCGTCGCCAAAATACGTCGCCCGAGCGGGCTGCGGTCGCCATCTTGCAATGCGAGGTATGGGCCGGGAGATTCCGGAGCGGCCAAGACCACCTCACTGTAGAGCGCCCGTGCGTGCGCGCCGAATGGCAAAGGGCAGTCCGGATCGCCGCGCAGATTTACGCCCCATCCGCGTGCACGCAAATCCTCGGCGAGGCCGGGGCCGTTGGTCACGATTTCTCGCTCGTCGAGTTCGAAGCTTAAGCTGCGGCGTGTACAGCCAGCTTCGATGGCTGCATCGCTCAAGAGATCGACGTCCAATCCCGTATGAACTTCGCCGGGTACAATGAGCGCCAGTGCGGCGTGCGGTGCGCGCTCGCGCCATGCCATGCGCGCGCCCCGAAGAAGCCGCGCTAAATTGGAATAGCCGAATGCCTCGTGGGCAGGCGCTCGCAGCCGCACCACGCCGGCGGCTGTCGCGCCGATGCGCAGGTCGACGCGGGCGCCGATTGAAAAGGCGAGTGGCTCAGGCGCAGCCGCACGGGGGAATGGGATGACGTTCATAAGCAAACGTCACCATCGCACGCGGCGGTTAAGAATGCGGACCTTGAATAGGGTAAAGGGACGTTAGCGAGGCGCAACGCCAAGGCGCTCGACCTCTCCGTCAAGCGCCGCCAGCAGGGCGGAGCCAACGGGATGCTCGCGGGTCTTGATTTGACCGCGCACAAGCGCGCGCAGGGCGTCCACATGGGCCAGGATCAGCGCGGGCTCGCCGCGTGCGGCGGCTTTTCCCGCGGGCGTTTCAATGAGGCGGCACAGGGAAGCCGCAATTTGGGTGGCTAGCGGGTAGCCGTAGCTTGTACCCATGCCCTTGATGTCGTGCGCCACGCCAAGCACCTGATCGAGTGCGAGATCGCTCCATGCGGCGCGTTCCGCGCTGAGGCGAGCTTCGTGAAGGCGTATTACATCGGCGTCGATCCATTGCTGGAAGGAGGCGCTCATGGCCTCCATGGTTTGGTCTGCGCGCGCCAGCGCTTCGTCGTCAAAGATTGGCCCTCTGCCGCCGACCACGGGTAGGCCGACATCCTTAGGGTTGATGAATTGAGCCTTGGACTTGGACATGGGCGCATAATTTGAGGTGGTTTGGTGAATGCGCCGTTTACGTCAGTGTGGCCTTTGCCTCAGACGTTGAACTGCTCGCGCAGGATCCGCTCGTCGAGGGCGTGCCCTTTGTCAAAGAGCAATGTGAGCGCCGCATTGGGATCTTCGCGAATTTCGGCTGAAACAATATCGCGGGTTTCCAGATTGTCGGCGGAAGCGCTGACGCTGCGGCGCTCAGGGTCCAACACGTCGAGGCGCACGTGAGCTGTGTGCGGCAATAACGCACCGCGCCATCGCCGCGGCCTGAAGGCGCTAATCGGAGTCAGCGCTAGAAGGCGGGCATTAATCGGCAGGATAGGGCCGTGCGCGGAGAAATTGTAAGCGGTTGAGCCCGCCGGGGTGGCGACCATGATGCCGTCGCAAAGCAATTCGGGCATACGCACCGCGCCGTCGACGCTGACCCGCAAGCGCGCGGTTTGCGCGGTCTGACGTAAAAGAGAGACTTCATTGAATGCGCGCTCAGTGACGACTTGGCCGCTGAGGGTCTCGCAGCGGGCCACGAGCGGGCGCACCCGAACCGGCGTCGCTTTTTCCAGGCGTTCGGGCAGGGCTTCTTCGATGAATTCATTCATCAGAAAGCCCACCGTGCCGCGATGGATGCCGTAGACGGGTTTCTGATCCTCCAGTCGGCGTCGCAACGTCTCCAACATATGGCCGTCGCCGCCAAGCGCGACGATGATGTCGGCATCTGCTTCAGAGCATTCGCCATAAAGCCGCCGCAGACGCTCCAGCGCCTCTTGCGCCTCGGGGCGAGCGTTGGCTGTGAATGCGAGCTTCATGGAGGCTTTGCCTTGGGCCAGGGTCAGGTTACCACTCATAACATGGGTTGAAGCGGAGAGCGACCGATGGCCGATGACGCATCCCTGCAATCGCGTGTAAGCGCCGAGGAATGGCGCGCGAGGGTCGATTGCGCCGCCCTCTACCGATTAGTCGCACTACATGGCTGGGACGACATGATCTTCACGCACATTTCGATGCGCTTGCCCGGCCCTGAACATCACTTCCTGATCAATCCTTACGGCATGCTCTTCGAGGAGATCACGGCATCATCTTTGGTGAAGGTGAATTTGGATGGCGACATCGTCGCGCCGACACCACATTTCATCAATCCGGCGGGGTTCACGATCCACTCCGCCATTCACGCCGCGCGCGAAGATGCTCTGTGCGTGATCCATCTGCATACAGATGCCGGTGTAGGGGTTTCAGCTCAGCAGCATGGGCTCTTGCCACTTACCCAAAACGCGTTGCTGGTTTTGCCGCAGCTCGCGTTTCACGAATATGAGGGCGTGGCGCTTAATTTGGATGAGCGCGAGCGTTTGGTGCGAGACCTCGGCGACAAAAAACTTTTCCTGCTTCGGAATCACGGAACTCTTTCGATCGGAAGCAATGCGGCCGACGCGTTCGTGGCGATTTACTTTCTCGAACGCGCCTGCGCCCAGCAAGCAATTGCATTGAGCGGGGGAGCGTCTCATGCGCTTGTTGCGCCAGAGGCCGCGCAACGCGAAGCCATCGAACAATCAAAGGGCTTGCCGTTGGTGTCGCAACTCGCTTGGCCTGGCTTGATGCGGAAGCTGGATCGGCGCAACCCAGGTTACGACGCCTGAACTGGCCAAACTTGGCGGGGCATTGCTTTTCTGCAACCTTGGCGTTTCCAGGGCTTGAGGGGGAACAATGCGGCGCATTTTGCTCGGGGCGGGGCTTGCATTGCTCTCGGCCCTCTTGCCTGAGGCATGGGCTGGCGCATGGCTGGCGCCCAAGGACGGACAGCAGATTTGGGGGGGAGCCGCAGGCGAACGCGCCAGCGTCCGGACCTATGAAACGTCTGGATATGTGGAAGCGCCAATAGGCGATCGCTACGCGGTGGTGACGACCTCTTGGATTGAGCAAAGCGTTGCGCTCGAAGACGGGTGGCGTGGTGAGGCGCTGGCGGGGGTAAAGCGGGCGGTGTTCCGCGAGGGGCCGAATATCGTAGCCATGCAGGCTAGTGCGCTCTGGCGGTCCGATCCGCCTGGGAATTGTGGCGAAGGCGGCGCGGAACTGCGTTGGCTGGGCGGAAGAGGGCTCGGGGAAACTGCATTCGCAAACGTGGAATTGGCCGGTCGTCTTCTGGACGGTGGGTGTAATGGCGCGCGCTTGGATCTAACGACAGGCTGGCGCCCTGCTGAGAATTGGTTGGCCATGGGGCAGTTGTTCATCGACGCTCCCGATGAGGGTGACGAAAGCGTTAAGATGCAACTGAGCCTGACGCGCTTTGATCGGCATGAACGCGGTATTCAACTGGGCGTGCGTATGCGACTTGATGGCGAGGACCTCGAACCTGCTCTCGTGTTAGGCATATGGAGTCGCGTGCGGGACTGAGCGTTGCGAGCGCTTCCGGCAGACATATTTCGGCAAAACGTCTAGTTTAGGGAAGCGCCATGCTAGCAGGGTTTTTCCGACGATATGGTTTTGCCGCGGTGGTGGCGGGCGCCATTGCGCTGATGGCGGTGGTCGTTCTTGGCAAAACGGTCTTTGAGGGCGTCGCCGGAGCGTTTGCGTCGGCGAGTGCGGGCCAAGCTGGTGCAGGTGGTCCTGGCGTCCCTGGCGGTCCCGGAGAGGCGATGTTGGTTTCCGGTGTGATGGCGGAAACGCATACATTCAGTGATGGGGTGCAGGCGCTCGGCACAGCGCAAGCGCGCGAAAGCATCATCATTACACCGAAGGTCGCAGATACGATCCGCCGGATTCGCTTCGACAGTGGAGACCGCGTGCGCGTGGGCCAAGTCTTGGTGGAGATGTCCAGCGTTGAGCAAGCCGCGTCGCTTGCGGAAGTGCGTGCCGCCAATCAGGCGGCGCAGGAGGAATTGCGGCGTTTTGAAGAATTGTACGAACGTGGTTTCGCTTCTCAGGCGCGCATCGACACCGTGCGTGCGAATGCCGAGGCTGCCGAGGCGCGCCTGAATGCGGGCGCGTCGCGCATTGATGATCGCACCATTCGCGCGCCGTTCGGGGGCATTGTTGGTTTGCGCAGCGCAAGCCCTGGCCAATATGTCCGTCCTGGCGATCAGATTGGAACGCTCGACGATATCACCCAGATTAAACTGGACTTCGATGTCCCTGAGACGCAGATCGCGCGGATTGCGCAAGGCGTGCGCATCGTTGCGCGTACAGCGGCTTTCCCTGATCAAGAGTTTTCAGGAACGATCGATCATTTCGATACCCGTGTGAATCCCACAACCCGGACGGTGCGCGTGCGCGCATTGCTTCCCAATCGTGGTGAATTGCTCCGTCCCGGCATGCTCATGACCGTGCAGGTCCGTTCCAACCCGCGTGAAATGCTGGCCGTGCCGGAAATCGCTGTGCTCGAAGAAGCCGGCGATTCATTCGTCCTGCGCGCCAACGAGGGCGCAGAGGGTCGCATTGTCGAGCGCATCCAGATTCAGACGGGCCAGCGTTCCAATGGGATGGCGGAAGTCATCTCCGGCCTGGCGCCTGGCGATTTTGTCATTACGGAGGGGGTTCAAATGGCGCGGCCAGGCATGCCCGTGCGTGTGGAAGACGCCCCTTCGAGTGCAGCTGGTGTCGAGCCCGCAACGAGCGGCGCTCTTCGGCCCCGCGGCTAGAAACCGAACATGACGCTTTCTGATCTCTCCGTTCGCCGGCCTGTGTTGGCGATGGTGTTTTCGTTCATCATCATCGTGTTCGGCGCGATTGCCTTCACGTCGCTTCCTTTGCGTGAACTGCCCGATGTCGACCAACCGGTCGTCTCAATCAGCATGAGCTATCCGGGGGCGTCGGCTCAAGTTGTCGAGACACAGATCACGAAGGTGATCGAAGACCAATTGTCAGGCATTGAAGGCATCGACCTCATTCGCTCCACAAGTAGGGATGGTCGATCCTCAGTATCGATTGAATTTACGCTGGATCGCGATTTGGAAGACGCAGCGAACGATGTTCGCAACGCCGTTGATCGTGCGCGAGGGCGTTTGCCGGCTGACATCACCGATCCGGTCATCAGCAAAGCCGACGCCGACGCAGATCCAATCATGTGGTACGCGTTGCGCTCGGCCACGATGAGCCGCCTTGAGCTCAGCGATTATATCGACCGCTACATCGTCGATCGGGTTTCGGTTTTGGACGGTGTCGCCAGTGTTCAGTTCGGAGGCGTTCGCCGCGCATTACGGATATGGCTCGACACGAACGCGCTCGCCGCGCGTGGGATGACGGTGCAAGACGTTGAAAACGCTCTGCGCTCGCAGAATGTTGAGTTGCCGGCTGGGACGGTTGAGAGTCAGGAGCGAGATTATCAGGTGCGCGTGACGCGCGCATTTGAGACGCCAGAACAATTCGAACGCCTGCCGTTGCGCCCGGCAAGCGATGTTAACGCGGCTGTCGTGCGTTTGGGTGATGTGGCGCGGGTGGAAATCGCGCCGGATGAAACCCGGCGTATTTTCCGCGGCAATGGCGTCGATCAGGTTGGTCTGGGCGTCGTCCGGCAATCGCGCTCGAATGCATTGGACGTGTCCGAGGCGGTTAAGGCGGAGATGGCCCGTATCGAGGCCGAGTTGCCGCCAGGCGTGGAAATGGTCCTGCTGTTCGATTCCACGCTCTTTATCGAACGGGCTATCGAACGCGTGTGGCAGGTTCTGCTCGAATGTACGCTGCTCGTTGTTGCGGTGATCTATTTGTTCCTGGGGTCTTGGCGAGCGGCGTTGATCCCAACGGCGGTCATCCCTGTGTGCATGATCGGCGCTTTTCTCGTGCTCTCTGTTTTCGGGTTCTCGATCAACCTTTTGACCCTGATGGCGCTTGTGCTTGCGATCGGGCTGGTCGTTGACGATTCTATTATCGTTCTGGAGAACGTGCAGCGTCGCGTGGACACGTATGGTGAGCCGCCTCTCGTGGCGGCTGAACGCGGCAGCCGACAGGTCTTCTTCGCCATTATCGCCACCTCGGCCGTGCTTGTGGCTGTCTTTGCGCCACTTCTCTTTGTCGGCGGCTATGTTGGGCGGCTGTTTGTCGAATTGGCCGCAACAATTGCGGGCGTGATCGTGATTTCAGCGTTTTGCGCGTTGTCGCTGTCACCCATGATGTGTTCCAAGCTGGTCAAGTCCGTAAAGACGAGCACGCGGCTTTCCCGGTTCGTGGACAAATTGCTTGCGAAACTGCGCGCCTCATATCGCGCGTCTCTGGAAGCTGCGATGCAGGCGAAGCCTATGGTCTTTGCCGGCTTCGGCGCCGTGATTGTGCTCGGCGGAATCATCTTTACGCAGCTCTCTTCTGAGCTCACGCCCTCAGAAGATCGTGGGCAGATGATTGTTTTCGGCAATGGCCCCGAGGGTGCTGGCTATGAATACATGAGCCGGGTGATGGGGGAGGCTGAGCAAATACTTCTCGAATATGTGGAAAGCGGCGAGATGAGCTCAATCATGCTTTCCGTACCTGGCTTCGGCGGCAGCGGTTTCAATTCCGGTATGGCGCGTGCAGGACTTGCCAATTGGGAAGATCGCCACCGTAGCGCGGCTGAAATCGAAACGGAGTTGAACCAGCGTTTCTCGCAAATTCCAGGTGCAACGATACGGGCGCGCTCGATCAGCCCATTGGCGCAACGTGGTGGCGACGGCGCATCGATTGTTCTGCTTGGCGCAACCTACGAGCAGCTGGCGCCCGTCGCCGAGCGCATCGTGGCGAGAGTGGCGGAAAACCCCATCTTCATGCGTCCACGCATGGACTATCAGCCGACCTCACCTCGCGTACTGGTGGACATTGATCGAGAGCGCGCGGCTGCGCTTGGTATTTCCGTTCAAGCGATCGGCCGGACGCTGGAAGCGACAATGGGCCAGCGGCGTGTGAATACGATCACCGACCATGGCGAAGAATATTACGTCTATCTACAGGCCGAACGAGATGAGCGTTCCAATGTGAGCGATCTCTCCAATAAATATGTTCGTTCGGATAGGACGGGTGAGCTGGTCCCGCTGTCGACAGTCGTAAGCTTGCGAACCGAAGGCGACACCTCTGAACGACGTCGGATGACCCGGCAGGCCGCTATTACAATCGGCACATCGACCGCTGGCGACTACGCGATTGGCGATGCAATTCAGGAACTCGAGGAAATTGCGCGTGCTGAGATCGGCAATCTGCCAATTCAAATCGCGTATACGGGTGCGGCGCGCCAATTTCAGCAAGCGAGCGGGGCCATCGTATTCGCTTTTGGTTTCGCCCTGCTAATCGTTTTCCTCGTGTTGGCCGCGCAGTTCGAAAGCTTCGTGCATCCCTTTGTTATTATGCTCGCCGTTCCTTTGGCGGTTGCCGGCGGCTTGTTCGGACTGTTTGTGTTCGATCAGACGCTCAACATTTATAGCCAGATCGGTTTGATCATTCTGATCGCACTCGCGGCGAAGAACGGCATCCTGATTGTGGAGTTCGCCAATCAGTTGCGCGATGAGGGACAGTCAATCCGAGACGCTATTTTAGAGGCGGCGGATTTACGTTTGCGTCCTGTATTGATGACATCAATCGCAACAGTGATCGGTGTTGTGCCGCTTATCATAGGGCATGGCGCCGGCGCCGAGAGCCGATTGACGATCGGCGTCGTCATCTTTTTCGGGCTATCAATTGCGACGCTGATGACGTTGTTCGTGGTGCCGATCTTCTACGATCTGCTCGCGCGCTACACGAAGTCACCCGAGGCGACGGCGCTTGAGATCGAATCTTACGAACAGAAAGAAGCGCTGACGCGGCCCGCCGAGTGACGAATTAGTCGGCGGTTTCGACCAGCAAATAAGCGATCACGTCACGGCGCTGTTCGTCGTTCCGCACACCAGCGAATGCCATGCGGTTGCCAGGCAAAAACGTTTGTGGGTTCGCGAGCCAGTCATCGAGTTGATCGGCATCCCAGACAAAATCCGCTTCTTGCACAGGTTGCGAGTAGGCGAAGCCGTCTTGTGTCCCAATCTCACGGCCGAATACGCCATGCAGGTTGGGTCCGACGCGATTGCCGCCGCCGGCATCGGTCGTGTGGCAGGAACGGCACTGCGCAAACACGCGACGTCCAGCTTCATAATCGGCGGCGTCATACGGCGCCGGAAGCGACGCAACACGCGCCTGCAATTCAGCTACGTCAGGTGCGGGCGTGGAGGGCGCTGCCGGTGTTTGCGGGGCAGAGCTTGAGGAGGGGCTTTCGGTCGGGCCGCAAGCGGCAAGCGCCAGAAGTAGAGCGGCCATAGGCGCGATCGGAAGTTTGCGCATCTGAAATCCCCTTTGGTTCACCGCACATGTCACGCACTAGCGCTGTGGAGAAAATGCGGCCAAGCGCCGCTGACCCCGGTCGGCGTCGGGGAACGAGCCCCATTCGCCCAAACTTATCGTTGGCTTGCGGGCAGCGTGACAACCAAGCCGTCAAGTTGGTCGGTAATTTTGATTTGGCAAGAGAGCCGGCTGTTTGCCTCGACGTCGACAGCGAACTCTAAAGTGGCGACTTCAAACTCGTTTGGCTCGCCGATATGCGTGCGCCATTCGGGTCTGACATAGACGTGGCATGTGCCGCATGAGCAGCCCCCGCCGCAATCGGCGTCTAGCCCAGGAACGTTGTGTGCTCGGGCCATTTCCATGACTGAGGCGCCAGTCTGAGCTTCGATCTCGTGCTCGCGGCCGTCGCTTTCGATGAAGGTGATTTTGGGCATGTCTGGTTATACTCTCACTGATGGCGGCGATCGGCGGGCGCGCAGGTGATGTTCCGGGCGTCAGCCTCGCGCTTTAGGCGGATCAAGAGGAAATGCGTTCGCCGACGATATCGGCCTTGCCGAACGCGCCCAATTTGGCGTGGCCCGCGAGGGCATTGTCGTTGATTTGTACCTCGAAACCCAATTGCATCGGGGCGGGCTTCGTGACCGACACGGTCCACGTCAAAGTATTTCCAGAAATCTTGCCATGGCTGATGCTTTCGGAGCCTTGTGGGCTGTCGAGCCGGCCGGTTAAGGCGTCGCCTTTCCGTACAAGATGGGCCGTCATTTCTTGAGGGCCCATCGGTGTTTTCATCGTGAGCTTCCAGCTTTCCGCGCCGGGAATGGGGGCGGGTGTGTTGGCTTGCGGCGCGGCTTGCGCCGCTTTTTTGCCGCCCGGACGCCGCTTTGCCTTTGACGTGTAGGCCGGAAGCGTCTCCCAGCCGCGCACGGTTGAGGTCGAGGTTAGATAGGCGTTGTCGAGGTCGACTTCCCAGTCCGGGAAGCGGTTTAGCACTTCATCGAGGGCGATACGGCCTTCAATGCGCGCCAAGGCATTGCCCAGGCAGGCGTGAAAACCCTGGCCGAAAGTAAGGTGAGGCAAACGCTCGCGCTGAATGTCGAATTTGTTCGGATTGGCGAATTTGCGTCCATCGCGGTTTGCGGCGGCGACAAGCATGCAAACGGAGCTGCCTTCTGGAATTTTTACACCGTGCAGTTCAACATCTTTGGCTACGTAGCGCGCCACGGATGGGCCCGGAGGTTCGTAGCGAAGAATTTCCTCAATCGCTTGCGGAATCAGGGCTCGGTTTTCGTAGATTTGACGGCGTTGATCGGGGTGCTCGGCAAGCACTTTGCCGGTCCAGCCAATCAAACGGTTGGTGGTTTCATTGCCGGCGGCGCCGAGCATGCTGCAAATAATGACAACTTCGTCGCGCGTCAGCTTGCGCACAGCGCCGGTCTCATCCTTGAACTCGAGGTTCAGCATCTCCGTCATGCCGTCATCGGACGGGTTCTTCATGCGCCAGTCGATGTAATCTTCGAAGCCAGCGCCGACGAAGGTGTGCTCTGTGAGATCCATTGGCTTGCCAGCTTCCGTTGTAAGCTTGGCGTCGGCATCGCTTTGTACGGTTTTCAGGTCTTCTTCCGGCACGCCAAGCAGCATGCCGATGACACGCATCGGCATTTCTTTGCCGAGGTTCTCGATGAAGTTAAATTCACCGCTCTCAATCAATGGATCCAGTGATTTGGCGCAGAAATCGCGAATTTGCGGTTCAAGCGATGCGACCCTCTTTGGCGTAAAAAATCGGGTCAGCGGACTGCGATATGCTGTGTGGACCGGAGGGTCCATCATGATGAACACGCCAGGGGGAACAGGATTGTTGGCCTTGATGAACTCGAGAATATCGCCGCGGCTGGAGCTGAAGGTGCGGTAATCTGCCAAGCCTGCCTGCACGTCCTCGTACCGGCTGATCGTGTAAAAATCATACTCCTCGTTGTAATAAACGGGGGCCTCTTCGCGCAGGCGTGTGAACACGGGGTGCGGATTGTTGAAATAGGCAGGATTGTAGGGGTCCCAATGTATGGCCTTATCAACAGAGGTCATGGCTGTTCCTTCCTGCGACGATGCGGTCCCAAGGCGCGAGGCCTTATTGATACATAGTGTTTAAATAGAGATTGGGTTTGTTCCGTGTCAATCAGCCAAATTGCGCCTTATCGGCACATGGTATATCAATGCGGGCGTATTCGTAGCTCAGGGTGCAGTTTGTGAATCGACAATCGGGCGCTGAGTCTGCTCTTACGAAAGAGAAGAGAACGACGCGGACGAAGCCTGCGCTCTGCAATGCGCTCTTGTCATTGCTCGAAGAGCAATCGTTCGATCAGGTCACGATCCGGGACATTACTGCGCGGGCCGGCATCGGCTACGCGACTTTCTTCCGGCACTATGTCGATAAGGATGCGCTGCTGCACGATGTGACAGCGAGCGAGATCCGGCGCTTGCTGGGGATGACGCTCCCTATTCTTTACACCGTCGATAGCCGCGCCTCGTCTCAAGCGCTCTGCGCGTATGTTTGGGAACACCGCAAGCTCTGGGCGGCGCTGCTTACCGGCGGCGCCGCAGCCACGCTGAAAGAAGAGTTTGTGCGCGCCGCCCAGCGGCGCGCCGCCGAGGAGCAGGTCTTTGAGTCATGGCTTCCTGGTGACTTGAACGTCGTGTTTTCGGTTTCTGCCATGATCGAGATCATGGCGTGGTGGCTTCGACAGCGCGAGCCCTTATCTACGCAAGATATAGCCAGAATTGTCGATAAGCTCGTTGTAATGCCTTCAATCTCGGCAACAGAACCTTCATCATAATTGGTGCGCGTCAGAGACGGATCCGTTTCTGATAGGGCTCAAGGATCGGTACAAGTGATCAAGCTCGGTTATAAGGCGTCAGCGGAGCAATTCGGTCCCCGGGAGCTGCTAGACTACGCTGTCTTGGCTGAAGGCGCTGGCCTGGACTCAGTCTGGATCAGCGATCATTTCCAACCTTGGCGTCATACGGGGGGGCATGCGCCATACTCTCTTGGGTGGCTTGGCGCCTTGGGGGCTCGAACCACACGAATTACAATCGGAACGAGCGTGCTTACGCCTACGTTTCGCCACCACCCATCGATCGTCGCCCAAGCTTTTGGGACTCTTGGCTGCCTTTTCGAAGGGCGCGTCGTATTGGGGATCGGCACAGGCGAATCCTTGAACGAAGTACCGTCTTCGGGAATGCACTGGCCTGAGCAAAAAGAACGTACGGCGCGGTTTCGCGAAGCGATCAAGCTAATAAAAACGCTCTGGGCTGAAGAACGTGTGTCCTTTGAGGGCCAATTCTACCGTACTGAAGTTGCGACGATTTATGATCGGCCGCAGCAGCCGGTGCCGATTTATATTGCGGCTGCAGGCCCATTCATCGCCAAGCTTGCGGGTATGGAAGGCGATGGCTTCATTTGCACGAGCGGCAAGAAGCGCGAACTTTATCGTGAGACCTTGCTGCCGAATGTTCAGCTAGGTCTCGAAACCTCTGGCCGCGCATCTGATCCGGGTTTCGATCGTATGATTGAGATGAAGGTGTCGTTCGATGAGGACCGCGACAAGGCGCTACAAGACACTCGATACTGGGCGGCGTTGGCGCTGACTCCAGACGAGAAGATGAATGTCGAAGACCCGCTCGAAATGGAAAAGCTGTCCGATGCGTTGCCGGTAGAACGTGCGGCATCACGCTGGATTGTATCCGCAGATCCCGAAGAGGTGGTGGAGCGCGTAGGAGAATACGTCGCTCTAGGCTTCAATCATCTTGTCTTCCATGCGCCTGGTCCTGACCAGGCTCGTTTCCTCAAGGCTTTCTCCTCGCGAGTTGCGCCGTTGCTGCGTAAAAAGTTCGGATAGGGAATAGGCCCGTCTGGGCGTCTGCAAGGCTTTCGAGCGTGGGCGTCGCCAGTTGTACAAGAAAAATTTTGAGCCTAAGCCGTGCGGGGCGGTATTGCCGATGCTCGGCGCGCATGTCCCTGCGCGTATTGCGTGTAATTTCGCCTTGTTTCGTCGCGCGGTGAGAAAGCCCGGGGATGAACGAAAATCGTAGGGGCTAAGCCATTGAAAACAGTGGTGCCGCCTGAGGGACTCGAACCCCCGACCCCCTGATTACAAATCAGATGCTCTACCAGCTGAGCTAAGGCGGCGCTGCTGCTGCGCACCCTTATTGCCAGTGGAGTGGCGGCGACGAAAGGGCGCTTTGCGCACTTCTGACTTTCGCCTGCGGCGCGGATGTGGTTAACGCCACGTATCTCGCCGCGCGAGGCCAGGGACGGGCCTCGGGGCGATCGCTCGCTAGCCGGCTGGAGGGGATCATGAGCATAGTCTCGGCGCTATTTCAGCTAATCTTTGGGCGCTCGCGCTCCAGTTCACCGCCGCCGCCGCCGCCACCGCCAGCGAGGCCGCCTGCGCCGCCGCCTTCTCCTCCGGCGTCGCCACCGCCGATTACGCCCGCGCCTCAAGCGCCTTCACCGCCGCTTCCGCCTCCGGTTGCGCCATTGCCGCCAGCTTCGCCGCCGGCTCCGGTTCCGCCGATACAGCAGGGGAGCTATTTGGAATCCCTGAAGGTCCAAGATCGCTCGCCGCTGACGCGCGCCGATTTCGAAGCCGTGGCGCAGCAACTCGGCGCGGAATGGGAAGCCGTCGCGGCTGTTGCTGAAGTCGAGTCAGGGCCGCTTGGCGGCTTTGCAAACGATGGCAGGCCGATAATTTTGTTCGAGCGGCATTTGTTCTCGCGCAAAACAAGCTCGCAATTCGATGCCAGCCATCCGAACATTTCTAATCGCACGCCGGGTGGCTATCCACGCAGCCAGGCTGATCGGTGGGCGCAATTGGCGCAAGCTTTCGAACTGAACGCTGAGGCTGCGTTGCAAAGCGCTAGTTACGGACGCTTTCAAGTGCTTGGTCAGAATTTCTCGAATCTAGGCATGGCCAACGCCCATGAATATGTGTCGAAGCTTGCGCGTTCGGAGCGCGACCAGCTTGATGCGTTTGTTGGCTTTGTCCGCGCCAACAATCTGACAGATGAATTACAGCGTAAGGATTGGGCGGCGTTCGCGCGCGCCTACAATGGTCCAGGCTACGCGGCTAATCAGTACGACGTGAAAATGGCGCAAGCCTACCAGCGGCTAAAATCCAACCCGATGGCATAGCCCGCTCAGGCGGCGGCGGCTGTTCAACCTTCGGGGCCAAAGTCGAGAGAGCGGTCTTCCGTGTCGGGTGGTGGCGGTGCAGGTGCGCCGACCACGGCGCCTATGGGCGCGCCGATAACCGCGACGCTGGCGACTTCGGGGCCAGGGACGCCAATGCTGTAATCTTCGTCGGTTGGCATGATCAGCGGCCGTGACGGAGAATTGCGCAGCGCAGTTGGCATAATGCGCGCCCATATTTCCGCCGGCAATGAGCCGCCGGTGACGCGACCGGTTTCACTGAAATTGTCGTTGCCCACCCAAACGCCGGCAACCATGCCAGGTGTGAAGCCAATGAACCAAGCGTCGCGGTAATCATTGCCGGTGCCGGTTTTCCCACCGACTTCGCGGTTCTCAAGACGCGCGCGCGTGCCTGTTCCTGATTCCACGGTTCTGCGCATGATCATGTTCATGTAGCGCAGCGGCTGCTCATCGATGACGCGGAGGGCGCGCTCGGGTCGCCAACTCCACATGGTCTCATTGGCGTTGGCGCGACGAATGCGGATGATGCCATGTGCTTCAACAGGCATGCCTTCGCTTGCCATGGCGCCGTAGGCCTGTGTCATTTCCAGTAATGTGACTTCCTGAGCGCCCAGGGCCAACGAGTGATAATTGTGCAGTGGCGATTGAACGCCAAGACGGCGCGCAACGTCGATCACATTGTCGCCGCCGACTTCGTTGGCGACGCGGATCGCCACCATGTTGAATGAGTTCGAGAAGGCGGACGCCAGAGAAACCGCCCCATGATATTCGTGCGTGTAATTGCCGGGCGTCCAGTCCGGCTGACCCTCTATCGAAATGGTGATCGGCGCGTCCTCACGGATGCTCCAGGGTGTGAGGCCATTCTCCATCGCGGCGAGATAGATGAAAAACTTGAAGGATGAGCCAGGCTGACGTCGCGCTTGCGTGACGCGGTTGAATTGGCTCACATCGTAATCCCGTCCGCCAACCATCGCCCGCACGCCGCCTGTATCGTCAAGCACAAGTGCGGCGCCTTGGCCGGCGCGACGGTCTTCGCCCTGCTCGGCGAGAACTTCCTCCACCGCTTCGGCCGCTGCGCGCTGCGCTGCAAGGTCGAGCGTCGTCTCGATAATGAAGTCGTCGCGTTGTGCGCCGATAACCTCGTTGAGCAGGGGGTCGACCCAATCGCGGTAATAGCCGAGGACACCAGCAGGATTGCGCCGGCTGATGACGAGTTCTTCTTGCATCGCTGCATGGCGCTCGGCGTCGCTGATGAAGCCTTCCTGCACCATGTTAGCGAGGACGAGTTCGGCGCGATCGCGAGCGGCGGCTATATCCTGACGCGCCGGATTGAGGCGCGAAGGCGCCTTAACAAGTCCGGCCAGCATGGCCGATTGCAATAATGTTAGTTCGCGCGCAGGACGATCAAAATAGCGCTCCGCAGCGGCTTCGACACCGTAGGCGCCGGCGCCAAAATAAACCCGCGATAGGTAAAGCGCGAGGATTTCATCCTTGCTGAAACGGCCCTCAAGCCAAACCGCAAGCGCCATTTCCTGGAATTTGCGTCGCCACGAGCGTTCATTGGTGAGAAAGAGGTTCTTGGCGAGCTGCTGTGTCATTGTCGAGCCGCCCTGGACGACCCGGCCCGAACGGAGGTTTTCCGCCGCCGCACGCATCATGCCAGAAACATCGACGCCCCAATGATTGTAGAAGCGGCGGTCTTCGATCGCTATGAATGCTTGTGCGACGTATGGGGGTAGCGATGCGAGATCGACAGGAGGCGCGTTCTGAGCGCCTTCCCGCAAAATGACATGGCCATTGCGATCCAAGAAAGTGATCGATTGTGCTTGTCTTGCTTCCCACACGTCGTCGGTGGAGGGCATGTCCCAGGTAACGTAGACAAAAAAGCCGACGATGACGGCCAGAACGCCTCCGGCGGCCCAGCCGCTCCAGATTGCGGCTTCGCGCATGGTGCGTGGAGGGCGCATACGCCGCAGCCGGGAAAGGATCTCGCCTCCAAAGGCGCGTGCGGAGCCAGTAAAGGCGACGAGCCGCGGCTGCGTCCATGCACGAGTCCCCCTATAGGCGGCGCCCAATCGCGCGCGGGCGCGATTGATGAGAGACGCCGTTTCGGGCGGCGGCTCGGACGCTTTTTCTTGAAAATAATTGGAGGGTAATTGTGCTTCACTATCGCCGCTGGGTTGCTCTGAGGCTTGCTCAGGCGGCGTGACCGCTGGCGTCTCGCGCGCAGACGGGTTGCCGTCCGCTGCGCTTGGCTCACGCGGAGTAGGCGCATCTCCGTTCGATGCGCGCGGCGGGTCGGAATTCGGCCCGGTAGGATCGTTCTCGTCAGCCACCCCGGCTCACTTTCTCGCGCCGATCTAGCGCGATTCTACCGCGGTCCCTGCCTCCAGTGTAAGTTCCGCAGCATCTTGCGGTAACGCGTGAGGACACAACTGGTTCGCATGCGAAATGTGGCCTGCCTCCTGCTTAGGCGCAACCGATACAGGCGCCCGCTTTCTCTTGCTCGTGGAGGGCGGCGCAGCCATATAATTAGGGAACGCCGCTAGGATTCCCCAGCGGCAAGGAGGTTAATTGATGAGCGACTACCACACCGGGGCGCGGTCGATTCCGACCGGCCGCGCGGACATGGCGGTCGATGCCGGCCTGCGCAGCTTCATGCTGGCCATCTACAATAAGATGGGTCTTGGCCTGCTTCTGTCAGGCATACTCGCTTACGTCGTCGGCACCACGCCGGCGCTCTACATGACCTTGCTGGCGCCGCCGCTTGGCTATGTTGTGATGTTTGGCCCGTTGGCGATCCTTCTCATCTCCAGCTTCGTCATGAAGAACCCATCTCCAATCGCCGCCAATATCGTTTATTGGAGCGTTGTGACGTTCATGGGAATCGGCCTGGGGTCGATCGTCCTCGTGTACGGCAACATGCCTGACGGCATCGCTATCGTTGCCAAGGCATTCTTGGTGACCGCGGCTTCTTTCGGCGCGCTTAGCCTCTGGGGCTATACGACCAAGAAGGATCTGAGCGGTTGGGGCACTTTCCTCATCATGGGGCTGATCGGTCTGATCATTGCCTCGATCGTGAATATGTTCATCGCAAGCTCAGCGCTGAGTTTTGCGATCTCCGTTATCGGTGTGCTGATCTTCGCTGGCTTGACCGCGTTCGACACGCAGCGACTGAAGTTCATGTACTATCAGGTGGGCGGTGATGCGCGCGCGACTGCTGTGACCACCACCTTCGGTGCGCTTAGCCTCTACATCAACTTC